>NZ_CP033906.1:3038034-3341837 GCF_003816055.1 Bacillus sp. FJAT-42376 | reverse complement strand
GATGCTTTCGGAGCCGGCTTTGGGGCGGCACTCCTTGGTTTTTCTCCGTATGTAATGAGTGCGGCAGCTGCTTTGATGAGCTCTGGCTTTCTGCTTTGCGGCATTCATTCCGGACATCTTTTTTCACGGTGGTCCTGGATTGAAAAGTTTAACTGTCTGCCTGGTATTCTTTTGATTTTAATCGGAGTTTGGAAGCTGTAAGGGAGAAGATTTACGTGACACTCGTAATTGGTTTAACGGGAGGAATTGCAAGCGGTAAAAGTACGGTTTCCTCCATATTAAAGGAATATGGGTTCCCGATTATAGATGCGGATATCCTGGCGAAGGAAGCGGTAGATCCGGGAATGCCGGCATATACCCAGATTGTTGAAGCGTTTGGGGATTCCATCCTTCAAAATGATGGTTCGATTGACCGGGCGAAACTCGGCAGTCTGATTTTTGGAGACAGCGAGAAAAGGAAAGTGCTGAATGGGATTGTTCATCCGCAGGTCCGACAAGAAATGGTCCGACAAAGAGATGAATATATCCAACAAGGGAAAAAAGCGGTTATTCTTGATATCCCGCTTCTCTTTGAAAGCAAGCTCACCCATTTTGCGGATAAGATTCTTCTTGTTTATGTGACACCGGACGTTCAGGTAAATCGCCTGATGAAGAGAAACCAATACAATGAAAAAGAGGCACGGCAGCGGATCGATTCTCAAATGCCGCTTGAAGAAAAGAAACACCTGGCAGATGAGGTTCTTTATAACAATGGAACAGTCGAAGAAACGAAAAACCAGCTGTCGGCAATTATGGATAAATGGAAATTAAGCGATTGACCCTTTTCCGCACCCTTTGATTCTCTAAAGGGGCAAGTCGGAAAAATCCCTTCCAGAAGGATATAGTGGACTGGAAACCCCCCGGTATGCGTCAATTTGAAGCATACCGGGGGGTTTTTTTATTGGCTATGTAAAACAAGTTGTTGATTTTTAGCACCAGTTGATTGAAGTGGAAGGCGGGAGCGGGACAGGTGAGACCCCGCAGGCGCATAGCGGCGAAGAGGCTCACCGCCCGCCCCGCTGGCCGCTGAGCGCCTGTAACGGAAATCAACAGCCAAGTACAATAGAGCTTTTTTATTAAAACAACCGGCCTGTTAAGGGAAGACATCACGAAATGCAGCGGTTTCTTTTTTAGTATGGCATGAATCTGAAATATGTCTGTAAAAATTCCGAAAATCGCAAAAAAATAGGTGGTTTCCTTCTTTCCAAAACCTCCAAATGTGATATACTATTTATATGATAAACACTTCTAGTATAACACAAAGGCGGAAGGGGTCATTTATATGAACGTAAATGTAGCCATAAACGGGTTTGGGAGAATTGGAAGAATGGTATTTCGCAAAGCGATTATGGGGGAACATTTCCGTATTGCTGCAATCAATGCGAGCTACCCCGCAGAAACGCTTGCACACCTCATCAAATATGATACCAATCACGGGAAATTTGAAGGCGAAGTTATACCGGCTGGTGACCATTTAATTGTAAACGGTCACAAAATTCTGCTTTTAAACAATCGCGATCCTAAAATGCTTCCGTGGGGGGAGCTGAATATTGATATAGTCATTGAGGCAACAGGGAAGTTCAATTCAAAGGAAAAAGCAATGGACCATATTACAGCAGGAGCCAAAAAGGTCGTGCTGACCGCTCCTGGAAAAGACGAGGACATCACGATTGTCATGGGTGTAAATGAACATATGCTGAAGGATGAACATCAAATCATCTCGAATGCCTCCTGCACAACCAATTGCCTGGCTCCTGTCGTAAAAGTTCTTGATGAACAATTCGGAATCGAGAACGGTCTGATGACAACGGTTCATGCTTATACGAACGACCAGAATAATATTGATAATCCTCATAAAGATTTGCGCCGTGCCAGATCGTGTGCGCAATCAATTATTCCGACTACCACAGGAGCGGCAAAAGCCCTTTCGCTTGTTCTCCCTCACCTGAAAGGCAAGCTTCATGGTATGGCTATTCGCGTGCCAACCCCTAATGTGTCGCTGGTGGATCTTGTAGTCGATGTAAAACGGGAAGTAACGGCAAGTGAAATAAATGAAGCTTTTTCAACAGCCGCAGCAGGCTCCATGGAAGGAATTATCCGGTTCTCGGCGGAACCTTTAGTGTCTGTGGATTTTAATACCGATCCCCACTCTGCGATCATTGACGGGCTCTCCACAATCGTAATGGAAGGCAGAAAAGTAAAGGTTTTGGCCTGGTATGATAATGAATGGGGCTATTCCTGCAGGGTAGTGGATTTAGTTAAGCTTGCTGCAGTAAGTTTGAGAAAGCCTTTAATCGTCTGATTTGTAGTTGAATGGATGAAGAGCAGGGCACCGGAGGATTAAGTGAAAGGCGGGGGAGGCATTCTTGTAGGCTTTCCTCTGCTTTAATCCGGAAAGCCTTCTCAGAGGGTAACCTTAACTGAACGTATTGCTGAAACGTTTTGCGAATTCTTCGCGAAGCTTTTTTTTTGGTCCAATTTATGCGGATACCTGTTAACGAGCATCAGTGAAGGCGTTTTTTTACTTTCTGCAGGCTGGCTCCCTGCTGCAGCGAAATGCAAGACGTCAAGAATAAAAGGGGACATAGATGTTCTCAAAATCAGGAAAATATTTTTTGCGGAAGTGTGTTGCAAAAACGTTTCAAAGGAAGTATACTATTTTTCGTGAACTTCTTGAGAGCAAGGCAATGTGGCTACTTAAAGGGTTAGGACCTCTTAGGACTAACTTTCCCCCGTGGTAGTATGGCGTGCCAATGTGCGGAGAACTTCATTCAATGCCAAATACGAATAAGGGGGATCCATGACTATGGAAACAATGGGACGACACGTAATCTCAGAACTATGGGGCTGTGATTTCGATAAGTTGAACGACATGGATTATATTGAAAAAACGTTTGTTAATGCTGCTTTAAAGTCTGGTGCAGAAGTTAGAGAGGTAGCTTTTCATAAATTTGCTCCACAAGGTGTGAGCGGGGTTGTCATTATTTCTGAATCCCACCTAACCATTCACAGTTTTCCTGAACATGGATATGCGAGTATTGACGTGTATACATGCGGAGATTTAAATCCGAATATTGCTGCCGACTACATTGCTGAGGCACTTAGTGCACAAACACGCGAGAATATTGAAATTCCTCGCGGCATGGGACCTGTTCAAGTAAAACAGTCTCAGGCAAAAGCTCAGTAATTTAATTTCAAGATTGATAAAGTCATTGGTTTGAGAGGTGTGAAGATTCTTTCACACCTCTTTTGATTATCCGGAAAAAACAGTATGATAGAGATAAATACATACATAAGAGGAGAAGAAGATTTCCTATGAGTCTATTAAAAAGAGTACAAGCTTTCTTTTCAGCACATAGTGAGACGTCCGAAAATCATCAGAATCCTGATATGAGAAGCCGGTACTATAAAACGACTGCCAAAAAAGCAATCGAAGCTGTACAGGCAGCCGCATCCTCAAGAGGCGGGTGTCAGGTAACGTCGGTTTCCGAAGAACGCGGAGAAATTAGTGTGCAGGTTAAAAAACCAAAGTCTGCCCTCTTGGTTGCAACCGTCATTTCGGTAAGGCCTTTCGAAACGGCCATCGACTTTTCAGTTTCCTCGGACACAGCCCTTCCAACCGACTTTGGATACAGCAGAAAGGTCATAAGCGAATTTTATAATAAATTAGACAGTGAATTAAAATTTGTAGGGTCCGGATTGAATTCAGGCAAATAAAGAAACGCTAATTTAAAGGGCTATGCCCGGTTACCATGTAAGGATTGGAGCTGTTAAAAAGATGAAGTGTCCTACTTGTCATAATCAAGGTACCAGGGTGCTTGATTCCCGTCCAGTGGAGGAAGGCAAAGCCATCCGGAGGAGGCGAGAGTGTGAGGAATGCCAATATCGGTTTACTACTTTCGAAAAAGTGGAAGAGATTCCGCTCATTGTAGTGAAGAAGGAAGGAACGCGCGAAGAGTTCAGCAGAGAAAAGATGCTGCGGGGCTTGATTAAAGCATGCGAAAAAAGACCGGTTCCTCTGACTAAACTGGAGGAAATTGTTCAGGATATTGAAAAAGAACTTCGAAATAACGGAGTGTCTGAAGTGAAAAGCGGAAGTGTTGGAGAAATGGTCATGGACCGCCTTGCACAGGTGGATGAAGTCGCGTATGTCCGCTTTGCTTCCGTATACAGGCAGTTTAAGGATATTAATGTCTTTATAGATGAGTTAAAAGATTTGATTAAGAGGGAAAGCAATTAGGAGTTCGGAACACTGATTTTCCGGCTCCTTTTCCCCATCGTTATCCTATAAATGGGGAGGTAATCGGAGTGAAGGATTATCATTGGAAAGAATTGATACCCGGAGACCGTTACCGGGCACGAGGCAGCGGGATTTTGCATGAATACGACCGCAAGCTTGTCACGATGCTGTATCAGCCTCTGCTCGGAACAGCTGCTCTCGGATTGTATATGACTCTATGGGCAGAGCTTGAACAGGACCGGTTATGGGGAAAAGAACACACACACCACCGTCTTATGACCCTGACCCAAATGAATTTGAAAAGCTTTTATTCGGAGAGAATTAAGCTTGAGGGAATCGGGCTTCTCACGACTTTTGTTCAGGAAGCGGATGATGCACGGAGCTTTATTTATGAACTCCAAGCCCCGTTGAAGCCTCTTGAGTTTTTCAATGACGGGATGCTGAACATTTATTTATATAATCGGGTGGGGCATACCACGTATATGCAGCTGAAACGCTATTTCATAGACGAAGAACGGAAAACAGCAGAAAATGTGACGCGTTCCTTTGATGAAGTGTTTCAATCTCTTCAGCCAAGTGAGATGAGTATACAGAGTGAAGAAGGACCAGGATTTGCGAATGAATACATCGGTGAAGCACCCGCTTCTGAACCGAAGCTGTCGGAGGCTGTATTTGACTTTGAGCTGCTATTTGAAGGACTCTCCGAATCCGTTGTTTCGAAAAAATCCATTACAGAGCCGGTTAAGGAAACCATTGTAAAGCTTTCATACGTTTACGGAATTGATCCGTTAAATATGCAAAACCTCCTTATGGACTCGCTCCTGCCGAATGAAACGATTGACACGGAGCTTTTGCGCAAATGTGCAAGAGACTGGTATGATTTCCAATACGGGAAAAAGACTCCGAAGCTTATTGAAATGAACAAAATTCAGCCGGTCATGAAGAGAACGGTGCCTGAGGATAGCGAGCTGACGAAGGAGCAAATGATCATCCGCCAGCTGGAAACGATTTCCCCATACCAGTTCATGAAGGATTTGTATGAAGGGGTCGAGCCTACACTTGCTGATATGCAAATCATTGAAGAGGTCATGATTCAGCAGAAACTGCTTCCCGGCGTCGCGAATGTCCTTATTTATTATGTTATGCTCAAATCAGACATGAAACTGTCAAAAGGATACGTTCAGCGAATAGCCGGTCACTGGGCCAGAAAAAAAATAACAACCGTTGAAGAAGCGATGGAGCTCGCTAAAACTGAAAATAAAAAGTATCTCGAATGGGCGGAAGCCAAGAGTAAACCGGCCTCGAACCGGAGAAAACCAATCAGGAGCGAAATTGTGCCTGATTGGCTGAAAGAACAGGAAAAGGGTCAGAATGCTGCGGGTGAACAGCCTGAAGCCAAATCGGATGCAGACCTTGAAGCCGAAAAAGAAAAAATTGCCGAATGGATTAAAAATTTTAAAAACCCGAGTACTTAAAGAATTCTGAATCCGGATAAGAGGTGAAGCAAATGGAGCCCATAGGAAAATCAATGAAAAATGTAACCAACCGGCCTGATTTTCAAAAAAGGCTGAGTTCGATAAAGGAACAAGTAATGGAAAATCCTGATATTCAGGCCTTCCTTTCTGCAAACAGCAGCCGAATCGATGATGAAGTGATTGAGAGAAGTCTTATTAAACTTTATGAATATACACAGCAGAGCAAAGAGTGCAGGGATTGCCCGAGCCTTGCCCAATGCAAAAATATCATTGAAGGGTATCATCCTGAACTGGTGCTGCAGGGAAAAACAATTGATTTGCAATACGATCAGTGTCCTACTAAAATCATTTCTGATCAAAGGAAGAAGCATGAGTCATTGATTAAAAGTCTTTATATTCCAAAGGATGTCCTTCAAGCCCAATTTCAGGATATTGAATTTGATGACCGCAGCCGGATTAATGTATTTGGATTAATTCAGGAGTTTGTAAATGCAGCCGATCAGAAAAAGAGACAAAAGGGCATTTATCTTCACGGCTCTTTTGGGGTAGGGAAAACCTATATTATGGGTGCTATTGCTAACGAACTGGCTCATAAAAATATTCCGTCCATGCTCGTGTATCTGCCGGAGTTTATGCGGGAACTGAAAAACTCCATTCAGGATTCCACTCTGGATGAAAAAATGGACGCAGTGAAAAAAGTAAAGGTGCTTATGCTGGATGATATAGGAGCTGAATCCATGTCCAGCTGGACGAGAGATGAAATACTCGGAGTGCTTCTTCAATATCGAATGACAGAGAACCTTCCAACGTTTTTTACTTCGAATTTTGATTTGAAAGAGCTTGAACATCATCTTTCTTATACGCAAAGAGGAGAAGAAGAAAAGGTGAAGGCTGCAAGAATCATCGAAAGAATTAAATATTTGGCTACTCCTTTCAAGCTCGAAGGATCAAACCGCCGCCAGTAAACTGTCCTGAAGGGGCAGTTTTTTTTCTTGCATGCGGAGGAGAAATAATTTTTGCAAATCAGAAAAAAATCTTCTAAACCCTCAGCTCCTTCCATATACATAAAGCAGATGTTCGCTATTGAGGGGGGACAAACTTTGCTCGAGATATTCTTTGAATCGGAAAAAGAAGCGCACTTATTCTATACTTGGCTGAACAGCATGAAAGAAAAAGCCGGAGTGCTCATCCGGCAGGGACAAACGATGTCCGTACAAATTGTTCTGCCGGCAGATGAGAAAGCGCTGGTGCGGTTCCTTGTTCCTGCTGTTGCTGACTATATTGCCGGAAACATGGAGGATGCCCTGATCGTCTCCATTATGGGAACACAATTTTATTTTACAGACGAAGATGAACAGCAGCAGATCCTCAGCATTGCCCACTCGATTATGGAGGGGGAAAGAACGGAAATCCCGAACTTAAGGGGATTTTCGGATAAAAAGGCCTGTATTGAAGAAGCGCTGCTCGACTTTATAAAACCGGACCTGAAGTTTTCGTTTAAATCGTTTATCCTTTTCAGACTCCAAAACTATTTGCAGCGGTTAAAAAATTATGTAGAAGCTGCAATCGAGGAATATAAACTTGAGCAGGAGTATCAAAGTTTCATTCAGCTTCTGAGAGACTACTTGCATCAGAAGCACGCTGTGATGCCGGAAATTCATGTATTTCACCGCAGGCATTTCCTTTTGTTTAATGAAGATTACAGCGAGCTGACTGATTCAGAGCTGCGCAGAATGACCGATAGAGAGCTGCTTTACCATCATCCCGTTTATATTGACACAGCCCTGCTTGCACCCCTTGTCAGCATCGCGCCGAAACGGATATGTGTCTATTCAGATGATCCGGACCACGGAATGATCCAGACCATTCAAAATGTATTTCAGGAAAGAGTCATTCTCCATCCAGAGGTGTCCTTTTATTTAAACTCAAAAAAAATCCCCTGAAGCTTCTTGATTTCCATACAGAAAAAGACTATAATCGAATCAAATTCAAACCTTGAACAGTTTTGACGAGGATATGAGGATGCATGAATGGTTCCCAGAGAAAAAAGGCACTGGCTGAAACCTTTTTAACCGGAAACGCACACCTTACCACCTCCGAACTTCAGTCGTGAACAGGTTTCCCCCCCACTAAGGACTGACGGGTTTTCCCGTTACAGATGATAGAGCCGAGTACAGGTTTTTTTAGCCTGGCCGGGAACTAGGGTGGAACCGCGATGAAGCTTTGTATAATTCCGTATACATAACTCGTCCCTTTTACAGGGACGGGTTTTTTATTTTCCCAAAAACAAGAGGAGTGATCAGGATGTCAGAAGCCATACACATTACATTTCCAGACGGAGCAGTGAAGGAGTTTGTGAAAGGAACCACAACAGAAGACATAGCGGCATCGATCAGCCCGGGTCTTAAAAAGAAGTCCTTAGCAGGAAAGCTTGACGGTAAACTTATTGATCTCCGCACACCGATTCAAGAAGATGGTGTGATTGAAATCGTTACTCAGGACTCTCCGGATGCACTTGAAATTCTTCGCCACAGCTCTGCCCACTTGCTGGCTCAAGCCATCAAGAGACTTTACGGAGATGTGAAGCTCGGTGTGGGACCGGTCATTGAAAACGGATTTTACTATGATATCGATATGGAAGAATCCATTTCATCGGAAGACCTGCCGAAAATCGAAAAAGAGATGCAAAAAATCATAAACGAAAATATTGAGATTGTCCGCAAAGAAGTATCAAGAAGTGAAGCACAGAAACGCTTTGAAGAAATCGGCGATGAGCTGAAGCTCGAACTTCTTGAAGCCATTCCTGCAGATGAAACGGTGACCATTTATGAACAGGGTGAGTTTTTTGACCTGTGCCGCGGTGTCCATGTGCCTTCCACAGGCAAGCTGAAGGAATTTAAGCTTTTGAGCGTAGCGGGAGCTTACTGGAGAGGCGACAGCAACAATAAAATGCTGCAGCGTATTTATGGAACAGCCTTCTTCAAGAAAGCAGACCTTGATGAACACATGAGAATTCTTGAAGAAGCAAAAGAGCGTGACCACCGTAAACTCGGCAAGGAATTAAGCTTGTTTACAAATTCCCAGAAAGTCGGCCAGGGTCTGCCGATGTGGCTTCCAAAAGGAGCTACAATCCGCCGCATTATTGAACGCTATATCGTCGATAAAGAAGTCCGCCTCGGATATGATCACGTGTACACACCTGTAATGGGAAGCGTGGATTTATACAAAACGTCCGGTCACTGGGATCACTATCAGGACGATATGTTCCCTGTGATGAGCATGGATAATGAGGACCTTGTCCTTCGTCCGATGAACTGCCCGCACCACATGATGATTTACAAGCATGATATTCACAGCTACCGTGAACTTCCGATCCGGATTGCGGAGCTTGGAACGATGCACCGCTACGAAATGTCTGGAGCTCTGTCAGGACTTCAGCGTGTAAGAGGAATGACACTGAACGATGCCCATATTTTCGTCCGCCCTGACCAAATCAAAGAAGAATTCATCCGCGTTGTAAGGCTTGTGGAGGAAGTCTATAAGGACTTCGGGCTTGAAAATTATTCTTTCCGTCTTTCTTACAGAGATCCTGAGGATAAAGAGAAGTACTTTGATGACGATGCAATGTGGGAAAAAGCGCAAAGCATGCTGAAAGAAGCGATGGACGATCTTGGGCATGATTACTTCGAGGCAGAGGGAGAAGCGGCATTCTATGGTCCGAAGCTTGACGTACAGGTACGAACAGCTCTTGGCAAGGATGAGACGCTCTCGACTGTCCAGCTTGACTTCCTTCTGCCGGAACGATTTGACCTGAACTATGTAGGGGAAGATGGCAAGCAGCACCGCCCGGTTGTCATCCACCGCGGAGTTGTCTCTACGATGGAACGCTTTGTTGCCTTCCTGATTGAAGAATACAAAGGTGCCTTCCCGACTTGGCTTGCCCCTGTCCAGGTGCAGATTCTCCCTGTATCACCGACCGTGCATTTGGATTATGCGAAAAAGGTACAGGAGCAGCTGCAGGCACTGGGTCTTCGCACAGAACTTGATACACGCGATGAAAAAATGGGCTATAAAATCCGTGAAGCACAAATTCAAAAGATTCCTTACATGCTTGTCCTTGGAGACAACGAAGCAGCGGAAGAGGCAGTCAATGTCCGTAAATACGGAGAGCAGAAATCTGAGACGATTCCTTACGCGCAGTTTGCTGAAATGATTTCAAAAGAAGTAAACAGGTAATTTCATGAAACAGGCGCTTCGGCAAAAGACGGCGGCAGCGTCTGTTCCTGAAAAATGAGGGCAGCCGGTAAAAGGAATGGCGGACGAATGATGCTGATTCTTAGCCAGCCTGTTTGAAAAACCCAGATGCAGAACGGTTTTATCTGCAGGGGCTGAAACAAAGCGAAAAATTCTATTGCAAATGCTGCATCTGTCTGTTAGAATCAAAAACAGTGATTCAGTACTGGTCCTTGACTTCCTGTCACTTAGGTGATATGATGTTTGAGGTTAATTGAATAGTTGTTTGATGAAAAAGCAGAAGCACCCGCTTCTCACCTGATTGACGCAATTTGCAGTTAGCAGGTATGACGAGATCAAAACATGGTTATTTGAATTCGTAGTGTGGGTGTATGATGCGCCCGCACTTTTTATATGCTTAAAAATCGCAAAGAAACGTTCAGGATGGATGACAGCTTGCTGTGCTGTCACCAAACACTATTCAGTAATAAACCATGGAGGTGGCTAACTATTAGCAAAGACATGTTGGTAAACGATGGCATTCGTGCTCGTGAAGTGCGTCTAATCGGACAAAATGGTGACCAGCTTGGAATTAAATCACGTCAGGAAGCATTGGAAATTGCTACCCGCGCGAACCTGGATCTAGTGATGGTTGCTGCAGGAGCTAAACCCCCTGTATGCCGCATCATGGACTATGGTAAATTCCGCTTCGAGCAGCAGAAGAAAGATAAAGAAGCACGCAAAAACCAAAAAATCATCAGTATTAAAGAAGTTCGCTTCAGTCCGACGATTGACGAGCATGATTTTAATACGAAACTAAGAAATGCACGCAAATTCCTTGAAAAAGGCGATAAAGTAAAAGCTTCTATCCGCTTTAAAGGCCGTGCTATTACCCACAAAGAAATCGGACAGCGCGTTCTGGATCGTTTCTCTGAAGCTTGTGCTGACGTGGCAACTATCGAGTCTTCGCCTAGGATGGATGGACGCAGCATGTTCTTGGTATTAGCACCGAAATTCGAAAAGTAATCACACGAGGAGGAAACCCCTATGCCTAAAATGAAAACTCATCGCGGCTCTGCTAAACGTTTCAAAAAGACTGGATCTGGTAAACTTAAACGTTCCCATGCTTACACAAGTCACTTGTTCGCTAACAAATCTACAAAAGCGAAACGTAAGCTTCGTAAAGGTTCATTGGTTAGCAAAGGCGATTTCAAACGTATTCGCCACATGCTTGATAACATTAAATAAGTTCAAAATAGATCGGAAACAAAACTAGGAGGTAAATGACATGCCAAGAGTAAAAGGCGGTACAGTAACACGCAAACGTCGTAAAAAGGTCATTAAATTAGCAAAAGGTTATTACGGTTCCAAACACACGCTTTACAAAGTAGCGAACCAGCAAGTAATGAAATCTTACAACTACGCTTTCCGCGATCGTCGCCAGAAAAAACGTGACTTCCGCAAACTATGGATTACTCGTATCAACGCAGCTGCGCGCATCAACGGTCTTTCTTACAGCCGTCTAATGCACGGATTGAAGCTTGCCGGCATCGAAGTAAACCGCAAAATGCTTGCTGATCTTGCTGTTGCAGATGCAAAAGCATTCGCTCAGCTTGCTGATGCTGCTAAAGCGAAACTAGACAAGTAAGCTGAATAGCAAGAGGCTGATTCTATGACAGAGTGACAGATTGCTTCATCTCCTATATCTTTAAAATAGGGGCATGCGGTGAAATCTCTCTGTCAGGAATCGGCCTCTTTTTGCATAACGGGAGGCTTGGGAATCATGATGAAAGCATTGCTGTTTTTTTATGCTGTACTTACCGCTGCAGGGTATATCCTGATGGCAGCGGATAAAAGAAAAGCCCAAAAAGGGCAGTGGAGAATCAGTGAACGCACCCTGTGGCTCGTATCTGCTGCGGGAGGCGCGTGGGGCTCCCTTATCGGCATGTACAGTGTCAGACATAAAACAAAACATGCCGCATTTAAATACGGCATGCCGCTGCTTGCCGCAGGCCATGCCGTTCTCGCTGTCTATCTGCTGGGCCTGATCGATTGACCGGATGGCTTTTCGCCGAGAAATTCATGAATCGGGCTTTTCCAGTCAATTTTTGCAAATGGATACCGGTCCTTTACTAAGCTCTCCAGATAGCGGAAATCTTCGATGCTGAGCCCCTGAAGCTTTGAAACCGTGCTGCTCCAGATGAAAATGGAGATGACTTCAAAGGAATTCTCGGTTGTGCCAAGATATTTTTCGCCTTCGAACAGAGCTCCTTTATAGGTGAGCAGAAAATTTTTCCTTACATTCTCCCGGTCATCAAGAAAAAAGAGTTCTTTTCTTTCCTGTGCGAGCTCAAGCTTTCGTTTTGGATTAAGGATAAATTTAACTCCGCGGTAAAGGAGAAAGAAGATCAAGGCAATAAGGGCGAGTCGAATGAGCAAGACAAACATGTTCAGGCCTCCAGCTGTTTTTTCTTACATACGTTTATGCATTTCATAAGGTTTCATATTAATGAAAAAATCTTTTCGAAAGGGGAATACCGAATGAACTTATCTGCCCTATTTTCCATGCAAAAGGAATTAGACGGGAAAATTGAACGCCAGCACCATTTGGAACGCGAAAATCTCGTTCAGAGAAAAACATTAGCCCTGCTTGTGGAACTTGGAGAACTTGCGAATGAAACAAGGTGCTTCAAATTCTGGAGTACGAAAAAGCCTTCTGAAAAACAAGTCATCCTTGAGGAATACGTGGACGGTATTCACTTTATTCTTTCACTCGGTCTGGAACATAACTTTTCGGAGCAGACAGTCATCGATGTAAAACAAGACAGCAGGGATGTTTCTCTGACTCATCAGTTTATGATGGTATATGAATCCATTTCAAGATTTGATAAAGACCAGAGTTTATCTGCCTATCTGACCGTTTTCGGGGAATACCTGTATCTTGGACAAATGCTTGGATTTTCAGCAGATGATATAGAGAAGGCCTATCTTTTAAAAAATGAAATCAACCATGAAAGACAGCATAAAGGCTATTAGGGATTTTTTGCTGTTTTGCCCAGTTATTGAGTATAATAAGGTGAACCATCAAAAAAGGGGGCAGTACAATGGCACAATTGGATGATGCATTGCAAATGCTAAAGGATTTAACCGACGCGAGAGGAATTCCCGGAAATGAACGTGAACCGCGGGAAGTCATGAAGAAATACATAGCTCCATATGCAACAGAAGTTACAACCGACGGACTCGGCAGTTTAATCGCGAAAAAGACCGGAGATGAAAATGGTCCGAAAATTATGCTTGCCGGACATCTGGATGAAGTAGGCTTTATGGTGACGAGCATTGATGATAAAGGATTCCTCCGTTTCCAGCCGGTAGGCGGATGGTGGGGACAGGTGATGCTTGCACAGCGTGTTACGATTGTAACGCGCAAAGGAGACGTAACGGGGATTATCGGTTCAAAGCCGCCTCACATTCTACCTCCTGAAGTGAGAAAAAAACCGGTCGACATTAAAGATATGTTCGTGGATATCGGTGCTTCAAGCAAGGAAGAAGCGATGGAATTCGGAATCCGTCCTGGAGACCAGATTGTTCCTTATTTCGAATTTACGGTGATGAAAAATGAAAAAATGCTTCTTGCCAAAGCATGGGACAACCGCATCGGCTGTGCCATTGCCATTGATGTCCTGAAAAAGCTGAAAGAAGAACAGCATCCAAACATCGTCTATGGAGTAGGAACCGTTCAGGAAGAAGTAGGACTGCGCGGTGCGAAAACATCCGCTCAGCTTATTCAGCCTGATATTGCATTTGCTCTTGATGTAGGAATCGCAGGAGATACTCCGGGCGTTACAGAAAAAGAAGCACTTGGCAAAATGGGAGACGGACCTCAAATCATTCTTTACGATGCTTCTATGGTTTCCCATAAAGGTCTTCGCGAACTCGTAACAGATACAGCTGATGAATGCGGAATTCCTTATCAGTATGACTCTCTTGCAGGCGGCGGAACAGATTCGGGAGCCATCCACGTAACGGCAAATGGCGTACCGGCTTTATCCATTACCATTGCAACCCGCTACATTCATTCCCATGCAGCGATGCTTCACCGCGATGATTATGAAAATACGGTTAAATTGCTTGTAGAAGTGATTAAACGTCTTGACCGGAGCACGGTTGATTCCATTACGTTTGACTGATTGAAAAGAGCGCCCGCCTATTAAAGGATGGGCGCTTTTCGTTTGCGGATTGAGTAAACAGGCAGAGGCAAAGAGGGAAAAGTCTATGAAGAGAAATGGATGACAGCAAAACAGAGGTATTCTAAAAAGTTGAAAAAAATGGACACCAAAACCCCCTGAGCGCTGTGAGCATCCAGGGGGATTTTTGAACAAATCTGGTACAGGCTGATTAGAACGGAAATCAGCCATAACAAGTCTAGTGGTCAACCTTACTTTTTCAATCCGCTTTCAAGGGTTTCAAGCATTTCCTGTTTTTCGGATTGGTCGGCGTGCTGCCAGATCACTTCAAAAAGGACTCCGAGTCCCGGGAGCATTTTTTCTTCGCCGCTTTGGATCGCATCGACAATCGTATGTTCTAGCTCATCCTGTGAATTGCCGGTTACATTGTGCAGTACGGCATTGCGCAAATTTAAATTCATCGAGATTTCCTCCTTGGATTATCAATCTGACCGTAGGTTTTGCTAAATTCAATTTTATTATGTACGGAAGAAAGGATATAATGTAGAAAGCATTAAAAAAGGAGTATGAACCATTGAAAAGAATTGAATCGGTCCAAAATACAAGAGTGAAGCAGTGGCGAAAATTACATACAAGAAAAGAGCGCGATAAAACCGGAACATTTCTTATTGAAGGGTTCCACCTCATTGAAGAAGCGCTTAAAAATAAACAGCAAATCCTTGAATTGATTGTGGGAGAAGAAACAAGCCTTCCGAACTATTGGAATCTCGATGAAGTGGATTTGTATTTCGTAACGGATGAAATCGTACATTCTCTGGCGGAAACAGAAACGACACAGGGAGTCTTCGCCGTATACCGACAGCACGACTCTGCAGATGAGTGGAAGCATTGGAAAAGAGTGCTTTTGCTTGATGCCGTTCAGGATCCGGGAAACCTTGGTACGATCATACGTACCGCCGATGCTGCAGGAATGGACGGCATCGTGCTTGGAGATGGCACCGTTGATGCTTTTAATGCAAAGACACTTCGTTCCAGTCAAGGTTCCATCTTTCACATTCCGGTACTGCGGGGGAAAATTGGAGAGTGGACAGATAAACTGAAAAGCATGGAGATTCCTGTATACGGAACGGCACTTGACGATTCCCTTGCTTTTAGGGAGGTTCAGCCGCAGCCTCATTTTGCCCTGCTTCTTGGAAATGAGGGGAATGGCGTTTCACCTGAACATCTTGCCAAGACGGATCAAAATCTGTATATTCCTATACACGGAAAAGCAGAATCTTTAAATGTCGCGATTGCAGCCGGTATTCTTCTGTACCATTTGCGCGGATAAGGTTGCGAAGCACGCTTGTTTTCAATATAATAAAGCTATTCAAGCTGTAAAATAAAAATATCAGAATCGGCGTTGACGGAGAACAGTAGTTTGCAGAAATCAGCCAAACAGGGAGAAAATGCCTTAGACTGGAAGCATTTTTTTGGACGGCGCAAATGAATTCACCTCCTTAGCCGGCACCGGGACCGCAGAAGTGCGTAAAGGTGCCCCGGTATAAAACCGTTATCCGTTCCAAAGCGACAGGCTTTTTTGCTGCAGAGCAAAAGTCTTGAACAAGGGTGGTACCGCGAATTCAAACCTCGCCCCTTTACCGGGGACGGGGTTTTTTTATTTTCCAAACAGCCGTATAAAAGGAGGATTTCCATGCAGGAGCAATTAAAAGAATTGCAGCAAGAAGCACTTCAAAAAATTGAAGAGGCAGATGGTTTAAAAAGCCTGAACGACATCCGTGTTGCCTATCTCGGGAAAAAAGGGCCGATTACGGAAGCATTAAGAGGGATGGGAAAGCTTTCTGCTGAAGAACGTCCAAAAATGGGCGCACTTGCGAACGAAGTCCGCGAAGCGATCGCAGCAAAAATCACTGAAAAGCAGGAAGGTCTGGAGAAAGCAGAGGTTGAGAAAAAACTTGCTGCCGAAACCATTGACGTGACGCTTCCAGGCCGTCCGGTCAAAACGGGGAACCGTCATCCAATTACAGCGGTTGTAGAAGAAATCGAAGACTTGTTCCTCGGCATGGGCTATTCCATTGAAGAAGGACCGGAAGTCGAAATTGATTACTACAATTTTGAAGCGCTGAATCTCCCGAAAGGGCATCCGGCACGCGATATGCAGGATTCATTCTACATTACAGACGAAATTCTTCTTCGCACCCACACTTCACCTGTTCAGGCAAGAACGATGAAAAAATACGCAGGAAAAGGTCCTGTAAAAATTATTTGCCCGGGTAAAGTATACCGCCGGGACGATGATGATGCGACGCACTCCCATCAGTTCACTCAAATTGAAGGTCTTGTCATTGACGAGAAAATCAGCATGAGCGATTTAAAAGGAACACTTGAAGTATTTGCGAAAAAAATGTTTGGTGATGAACGCGAAATCCGCCTGCGCCCAAGCTTTTTCCCGTTTACCGAGCCATCTGTAGAAGTAGATGTGTCCTGCTTTAACTGCGGCGGAAAAGGCTGCAGCGTCTGCAAAAAGACGGGCTGGATTGAAATCCTCGGCGCAGGAATGGTTCACCCGAACGTGCTCGAGATGGCAGGATTCGATTCAAAAAAATACCAGGGATTTGCTTTCGGTATGGGACCTGAGCGAATTGCTATGCTGAAGTACGGCATTGATGATATCCGTCACTTCTATACAAATGATCTTCGTTTTCTTAAACAATTCAAAAGAGCGTAACAGGAGGGAAAAACATGTTCGTTTCCTATAAATGGCTTAAGGACTATGTGGACTTAAGCGGAATCACTGCGGAGGAACTCGCAGAAAAAATTACCCGGAGCGGAATCGAGGTCGAAGGTGTTGACGTTCTGAATGACGGCATCAGCGGAGTTGTGATTGGTCATGTGCTTGAAAAAGAGCAGCATCCGGATGCAGATAAATTGAATAAATGCCTGGTTGATATCGGCAGGGAAGAACCGGTTCAAATTATTTGCGGAGCCCCTAACGTGGATAAAGGCCAGAAAGTAGCGGTGGCAACAGTTGGGGCGGTTCTGCCGGGTAATTTTAAAATTAAAAAAGCAAAGCTTCGCGGAGAAGAATCGAACGGCATGATCTGTTCTCTGCAGGAGCTTGGGGTAGAAGGAAAGCTTGTGCCAAAGGAATATGCAGAGGGAATTTTCGTATTCCCGGGCGATGTACAGCCCGGAGCGGATGCTCTCGAGCAGCTGAATCTTGATGATGAAGTATTGGAACTCGGTCTGACGCCGAACCGTTCAGATGCTCTAAGCATGCTTGGTGTAGCCTATGAAGTGGCAGCCATTTTAGACAGAGAAGTCATTCTGCCTGAAATTTCTTATGAAACGGAAAGCGGAAAAGCTTCTGACTATATTTCGGTGAACATTGAGGCGAAAGAGGCAAATCCTCATTATACAGCGGCAGTGATCCGAAATGTGACGATTGCTCCATCTCCGCTTTGGATGCAGACCCGATTGATGGCAGCCGGAATTCGGCCCCATAATAATGTCGTGGATATTACAAATTATGTGCTTCTTGAATACGGCCAGCCGCTCCATGCATTTGACTATGACCGCTTCGGTTCAAAAGAAGTAGTCATCCGCATGGCTCATAAGGGAGAAACCCTTCTAACGCTCGATGATAAAGAACGCGAGCTAAAAGAGGATCAGCTCGTTATTACAAACGGCAAGGTGCCGGTTGCTCTTGCTGGCGTCATGGGCGGTGCGGATTCTGAAGTGAAAGCTGACACTGTGAATGTTCTTCTTGAATCGGCTTATTTTGATGGCCAAACGGTTCGCAGAGCTTCAAAAGACCACGGACTTCGCAGCGAAGCAAGTTCCCGCTTTGAAAAAGGAGTAGCTCCTGAAAGAGTCGAGGATGCTGCAAGGCGAGCTGTCCAGCTGATGGTTCAATATGCAGGCGGGGAAGCAGCAGAGGGTTTTGCGGAAGAAAAGCATCATCAGCCTGAACCAAAGACCATCCTGATCTCAGAAGAAAAAGTCAATTCCGTACTCGGAATGGACATCACAAAGGCTGAAATAACGGATATCCTTGTCCGCCTCGGATTTACAGTGAAAGAGCAAAATGGCGAGCTCGCTGTTACGGTTCCAACACGCAGAGGGGACATTACGCTGCAGGAGGATATTGTGGAAGAAGTAGCGAGACTGTACGGATACGATAATATTCCGTCCACATTGCCCCTTTTCCGGTCGACTCCGGGAAAATTAACCGATTACCAGGCGAAGCGAAGAAAGGTACGCAAATTCCTTGAGGGAGCAGGCCTTCTTCAGGCGATCACATATTCTTTAACGAGCAGGGAAAAAGCGGTTCAATTTGCTCTGAAAGAAACGGAAATGACACGTTTATCCCTTCCGATGAGCGAGGAGCGCAGCGTACTGAGACAAAGTCTTCTTCCCCATTTGCTTGAAGTACTGAAGCATAACCTATCCCGGCAAATGGATCAGGCAGCTGTTTATGAAACAGGATCTGTTTTCCTGACAAGGGAGGCGGAAGAACAGCCGCTTGAAAAAGAGCATCTTGCAGGAGCGGTTACAGGTCCATGGGAGAATCATGCATGGCAGGGAGAAAAAAAACCGCTTGATTTCTTCGTTGTTAAAGGAATTCTCGACGGCTTATTTTTAGAGCTTGGCCTTGCTGAGAGAGTAGAGTACAAGCAAGCGAAAAAAGAAGGTCTTCATCCAGGACGCACAGCGGAAATCTATGCGGACGGCAAATTGGCAGGTATTGTCGGACAGCTGCATCCAACGGTTCAAAAAGAGATGGATTTAGCTGAAACGTATGTATTTGAATTAGAGCTTGAAGACTTATTGAAAGAAGAAACAGCGGAAATTCAATACAGCGTCATTCCAAGATTTCCTTCGATTACCCGTGATATTGCGCTAGTGGCAGACAAAGAAGTCCCAGCCGGTGAAATTCTGTCAGCCATTAAGCAGGCAGGCGGGAAACTTCTTAAAGAAGCGGCGATCTTTGACTTGTATGAAGGCGAACGCATGGAGGAAGGCAAAAAATCGGTTGCGTTTTCTATGATTTATCTCGATCCTGAACGGACACTGACAGATGAAGAGGTAACGAAAACACATGATAAAGTGCTCAAGGCCGTATCCGAACAATTTGGAGCGGTGCTGAGAGGATAATGAAACGGAAAGCTGATCTGAAAAGGTCAGCTTTTTTCTTTTAGCGTGATGACCATAGCGGTCAGAATGGCCCAATGGCTAAAGAAAACAGAGGAAAAATCTTGGAAATAAATCGGCATAAAAACAGTGACAAAATCGGGGAATTGCCATACAATCAAGCAAGTTTCATATAAGAGGAGGATGGAAGAATGACGGTAAATAAAATGGAAGTGAAGCAAATTAACCAGCATGAAATCGGTATTTCGGGACTTGCCCATCTATTAATGATGATTGTAGAAGAAGGTTCTTCAGTAGGTTTTCTGCCCCCGCTTAAGAAAACGGAAGCAGAAAAATACTGGAGCAGTCTCATGCTCGATGACATATGCCTGTTTACAGCAGAGATAAACGGGGAGATTGCAGGAACGGTCCAGCTTCACTTATCCACCAAGCCAAACGGCCTTCACCGGGCAGAAATTGCCAAGCTCATGACCCATCCTTCCTTCAGAAATCGGGGAGTTGCCCGCATGCTGATGGAAAAGGCGGAGCAAAAAGCCAGGGAAGAGGGGAGAACCCTGCTTATTCTGGACACGAGAGAAGGGGCCCCGTCCAATAAGCTCTATCTTTCCCTTGGATATAAGGAAGCAGGGAAAATCCCGTCCTATGCGCTGTCTGCCGATGGGAGCATGCATGCCACCATTCTTTATTATAAACAGCTGGCAGACTCATAAAAAAACCGCCCTTTAATGGGCGGCTATAAGCTCATTTACGTTTTCTGCTGACCAGGTCAAGGGCTTTCTGGGTATTGGCAAAATGAGTTTTAGCATAGATCCCCAAATCCTGTACTCCGTTTTTTTCAATCAGCTTTGCTGCTGCTTCATCGACCTGCCTGCCGGCTCCTTTCGGCAAAATCATCCCCGCTTTTTCAGAAAGCTTTTCGAATTCTTTTACAAAGGAATAGCGGGCGATGATTGAAGCTGCAGCGACAGCAAGATGGACTCCTTCTGCTTTCGTGCTGAAATAGGTATTTTTTTTAGAGAAGGTTTGCCCCTTTAGATGGCTGTAATAAATATTTGGATCAACAAACTGATCAATTAAAATGGCCTCAGGTTCTTCAGGGCTGATCTTGCGGGTGAGGTGGCTGATGGCCTGATTATGCAGCCACGCCTTCATTTTCCCCTGAGTCATCCCTTTCTTCTGTAGCTCGTTGTATTTTTCATTTTTTAATACGAGCAGACTGTATGGGACAGCATGAATCAGCTGTTTGGCAATTTCAATGATTTGCGGATCTTTTAATCCCTTTGAATCACGGGCCCCCATCTCTTTGATAAGAGGAATGTTCTCCTTGCTGACATAGGCAGCGACCACCGTCATTGGACCGAAATAATCGCCTGTGCCTACCTCATCCGACCCGATGGCGGAAAGAGATGCAATGTTTGGAGGAGGAGCAAATCCGCTGACTGTTTTGGCGGATGAAGCGGTTTTAGGTTTGGATGCCGGTGCTTCAGATGTTCCCCAGCGCTGAGCCTCTGCTTCGGCAAGTCTTCCCTGGAACAGAATCTTTCCGGATTTGTAACCGGTAATGGTGCAACCATCTATTTTTGCAGAAAAGACCGCTCCTGCCGGAAGCTTGGAAATGGAGCTTGATTTGTAATAGTTCGCTGCTTTTGCAAGCAGTTCCTGATTTGCCTGAATAACGGAATGTGCCAAAAGTTTTCTTCCTTCCCTGGTAAATTACGGATTTTCAATCGGATCCTGCACAGCACGGCTTCCCATAAAGGAAATAAACATGTTATGATAAAGATTAGGATTCCGAGGAATGGAGGATGTACGTTGTCAAATCGTTCAAAGACTAAAACGAATGTTGATATATATGGTCAGCAATATTCCATCATAGGGACGGAAAGTACAAGCCATATGAGGCTTGTCGCATCTATTGTTGACGACAAAATGAGGGAAATGAACAGCCATAATCCTTCTCTCGACATAAACAAACTGGCCGTTCTAACCGCGGTAAATGTTGTTCACGAATACTTAAAATTAAAAGAAGAATGTGAGCTTCTTGAGAGAAAGCTTTCAGAAAAGGATTGATTGGAAGTATGCTTGATCTGATTCTGGCAGTGCTGCTGCTATTTGGAATTTTAACCGGTTTAAGGCGGGGGTTTATTATGCAGCTCGTCCATTTAACCGGGTTTATCATTGCTTACATTGTAGCATATTTATACTATGCAGATTTAGCTCCTAAGCTTGAACTCTGGATCCCTTACCCATCCATGGGAGAAGGGCAGGCTGCGGTTTCTTTCTTCACAGGAGGCAGGCTGGAGGACGCTTATTACCGGGCGATCGCATTTGCCATCCTGTTTTTTGGAACAAAAATCGCAACTCAAATTATTGGCTCTATGCTTGACTTTGTGGCCATGCTGCCTGTTATTAAACAGCTTAACCGCTGGGGGGGCGCCATTCTTGGGTTTGCTGAAGTATACTTGATCGTCTTTTTCCTTTTATTTATCGGAGGCTTGTTTCCGATGGAAAATGTGCAGAATGCGATGCAGGACTCTGCTTTAGCGAATGCGATTGTTCATCATACCCCTTATTTTTCCGATAAGGTAAATGAACTGTGGATTCAGTATACCGGCAAGTCATAAACTTCTCAGGATGAGAGGTTTTTTCCCATGTCTAATGATAATTGAATGAGGTGATGCTGTATGGCTATACATAAAAAGGATGTCATTAAACTGCTTGAAACCATTGCAATCTATATGGAATTGAAAGGGGAAAACCCGTTTAAAATTTCAGCTTTCAGAAAAGCGGCAAATGCTCTGGAGCAGGATGACCGGAGCCTGAGTACGATTGATGATTTCACGAAGCTTCCGGGGATTGGAAAGGGAACGGCAGCTGTCATACAGGAATTTCTTGAAACCGGTGAATCAGCTGCATTGGATCAGCTGAAAAATGAAGTACCCGAAGGTCTTGTTCCTTTATTAAAGCTTCCCGGGCTTGGAGGAAAGAAGATTGCCAAACTCTATAAAGAATTAGGGATAGACGGAGTGGAATCATTGAAAAAAGCTTGCCTTGAGCATAAAATACAGGGACTGGCAGGCTTTGGGGCTAAAACGGAAGAGAAGATCCTGGCTGCGGTAGAGGATATGGGCAAGAGACCTGAACGTCTGCCGCTTGCCTTCATGCTTCCCATTGCGGCCGATATTGAAGCGTATTTGGCTGGATGCCCTGATATTATCCGCTTTTCCAGAGCGGGCTCGATCAGGAGGATGGCTGAAACGGTTAAAGATCTTGATTTCATCATTTCTGCATCAGAACCGGGAAAAGTCCGCGATTACTTAATGCAGATTCCGAATAAAGGTGAAGTCATCGCTGGAGGGGATACGAAGGTCTCCGTGGAACTGGCCTATGATTTTTCGGTGAATGCAGACTTCCGTATTGTGAAAGATGAAGAGTTTGCCACGACGCTCCACCATTTCACGGGATCTAAGGATCATAATGTCCGAATGAGACAGCTTGCTAAGGATCAGGGACAAAAAATCAGTGAATACGGTGTTGAAGATGTAAAAACCGGTAAGGTTAAAACGTTTAAAGATGAAACAGAATTTTTTGCTCACTTCGGCCTTCCCTTTATCCCTCCGGAGTTAAGGGAAGATGGGAAAGAGGTAGAAAATCCGGACCGGGTTTCCGGGCTCGTGTCAAATGATCAGATTATCGCTGACCTTCATATGCACTCCACTTGGAGCGACGGTGCTTTTACGATTGAAGAAATGGCGAACGCCTGCCGTGCAAAAGGGTATAAGTACATGGCGATCACGGATCACTCGCAGTATTTAAAGGTAGCCAATGGGCTGACACCTGAAAGACTGAGAGAACAGCGTCTTGAAATTAACCGTTTGAATGAAACGTTTGATGATTTTAAGATTCTCGCAGGCGTCGAGATGGATATTCTGCCTGACGGAACTCTGGATTACGACGACAGGATGCTTGCGGAAATGGATTTGGTTATTGCATCGATCCATTCAAGTTTTTCACAGCCGAGAGAAAAGATCATGGAAAGGCTGAAAACCGCATTGACGAGTCATCACGTGGACATTATCGCTCATCCGACAGGCCGGCTGATCGGCCGAAGAGACGGGTATGATGTGGATATCGATATGCTGATTGATCTGGCTAAAGAAACAAATACCGCCCTGGAGTTAAACGCAAATCCCAACCGGCTTGATTTGAGCGCGGTTAATGTGAAAAAAGCCCAGGAAGCAGGCGTGAAGCTCGTTATTAACACGGATGCACACAATATGGAAATGCTGGAACACATGCCGATCGGCATATCGACGGCGATAAAAGGAACGGTAAAAGGGGAAAATGTCTTAAATACTTGGGAACTGGATCAGCTTCTTCAATTTCTGAACAGACATCATTCCTAAAGATTTGGGAGGTCTGCAAGTTGCAGGAAAAAGGATTACACGTTTTAGAGTTTCATAAAATCAGGCAGCAATTGATGAACCATTCCGCTTCTTCGTTAGGGAAAGAAAGAGCAGGTTCTCTTCTTCCGACAAAGGATTTAACGGAGGCGGAAAGATGGCAGCAGGAAACCTTTGAAGCAGCTGATATGTTAAGGATAAGAGGGCATGCTCCATTTGGAGGCCTTTCGGATATACGGGCAAGTCTGAAGCGCGCAAAAATCGGCGGGGTACTAAGTGCTCAGGAATGTATGAGTACGGCTGCCGTGCTTTATTCCGGAAGACAAATGAAGCAGTTTATCATAGAGATAGCGGAAGATGACATTCTGGACATTCCTTATTCCGAGGAAAAAGCAAGGATCATCGAACCGCTTACCGATTTAGAAAAGAAAATCAATCAATGTGTGGATGATAATGGGGACATACTCGATCATGCGAGTGATTTGCTCCGCTCGCTCCGCCAGCAGCTTCGGACTCTTGAAGCACGGGTTCGTCAAAAGCTCGAATCCATGATTCGTTCTTCATCCGCCCAGAAAATGCTTTCCGACGCAATCATCACGATTAGAAATGACCGGTTTGTCATTCCGGTTAAGCAGGAATACCGCTCTTCATACGGCGGAATTGTACATGATCAGTCTTCTTCGGGTGCAACCCTTTTTATTGAACCGCAGGCTGTCGTGGATATCAATAATTCCCTTCAGCAGGCACGTGTAAAGGAAAAGCAGGAAATAGAAAGGATTTTGAGAGAGCTTTCGGAAGCAATCGCAGCGGACGCGGATATCATTTTATCGAATGTGGAAGTTCTGGCTGACCTTGATTTTATGTTTACAAAAGCAAGGTATGCAAAAGCCATCAAAGCTTCCCGTCCAGCTTTGAATAACAGAGGATTTATCCGATTGATGAAAGCAAGACATCCGCTTCTTGCTGCTGATGAGGTGGTAGCCAACGATATCGTACTGGGGGACTCCTATTCTACGATTGTCATAACCGGACCGAATACGGGAGGAAAAACCGTTACTCTTAAAACGATCGGCCTCTGCACGCTAATGGCTCAATCCGGATTGCAGGTGCCTGCAGCAGATGGTTCCGAAATGGCCGTATTCGACTCAGTTTATGCGGATATAGGGGACGAACAGTCCATTGAGCAAAACTTAAGCACCTTCTCTTCCCATATGGTTAATATTGTGGATATTTTAAAGAAAGCGGATCAAAACAGTCTCGTTCTATTTGATGAGCTCGGTGCGGGAACCGATCCTCAGGAAGGAGCGGCGCTTGCGATATCCATTTTGGACGATGTGTACGGAAGAGGAGCAACAGTCGTTGCCACTACCCACTATCCCGAATTAAAAGCCTACGGCTATAACCGGCAAGGGGTCGTCAATGCGAGCGTTGAATTTGATGTTGAGACTCTCAGTCCCACCTACCGCCTGCTGATTGGTGTACCGGGGCGAAGCAATGCCTTTGAAATTTCAAGAAGACTTGGACTTTCTGAACATGTGATCGAATATGCTAAATCAAATATGACGGCAGAAAGCAACGAAGTGGATACGATGATTGCCTCACTGGAAGAAAGCAAGAAAGAAGCAGATGAAGAGGCAGCCGAAGCGGAACGGTTCCGAAAAGATGCGGAAGATCTTCATAAAGAACTGCAGAGGCAAATTCTCGAATTCAATGAACAGCGCGACAAGCTGTTTGAAGAGGCAGAAAACAAAGCAGAAGAGAAGCTTGAAGAAGCCAAGAAGGAAGCGGAAGAAATTATCCGCCATCTGCGCAAACTTCAGAAAGAGCAGCATGGGTCGATTAAGGAGCATGAGCTGATTCAGGCAAAAAAACGTCTGGAAGAAGCTCAGCCGGTTTTTTCCAAATCCGCTTCTAAAAAGAAACAGGAACAAGTAAAAGAGGATCGCTCCTTAAAGCCGGGGGATGAAGTCAAGGTGCTTAGTTTCGGCCAGAAAGGGATCTTGCTTGAACAGTCAGGGAACAAAGAATGGAACGTTCAGATGGGAATTCTGAAAATGAAGGTCAAGGAATCGGATATGCAGTACCTGAGCAGACCGAAGCCTGTTGTTGAAAAACCATTGGCGACTGTAAAAGGAAAGGACTATCATGTATCCCTTGAACTCGACCTTCGCGGAGAGCGGTTTGAAAATGCTCTTTCAAGAGTAGAGAAATATCTGGATGATGCGGTTTTAGCCGGTTATCCGAGGGTGTCCATTATCCACGGAAAAGGTACGGGGGCGCTGCGCAAAGGGGTTCAGGAGCTTCTGCAGAATCACCGAAGTGTCAAAAATACACGGTTTGGAGAAGCCGGAGAAGGCGGCAGCGGTGTGACCATTGTTGAGCTCAAATAAGGGGAGGGAAACAGCCAGATGAATCCTTTCTGGGAGAATGATTTAATCCAGACTGCTGCCTACTATAGTGTCGTTATTTTATGTATGATTGTCTTTATGAGTATTTTTGAACTCGTCACTAAATATAAAAACTGGGATGAAATTCAAAATGGAAACCTTGCTGTAGCGATGACCACCGGCGGTAAAATTTTCGGAATCGCCAACATTTTCCGGTTTTCCATCGAACAGCATAATTCTCTTTTTGAAATGATCGGGTGGGGCTTCTACGGATTTTTCCTTATGCTCCTTGGCTATTTTATTTATGAGTTCTTAACACCTAAATTCAGGATCGATGAAGAAATTCAAAAGGATAACCGGGCAGTAGGATTCATCTCAATGGTTATCTCAGTAGGATTGTCCTACGTGATTGGATCAAACATTTAAGGGGAATTAAATGGAAACTTTAGCGAAAGTGCTGCTGGCTGTCTGCGGATTGTTTATCGTGATTGGTTTGATCTATCTGTTTTTTTGGTCTTAATCAGGTTGGAGAAGGATTCTCATTCGAGAGTCCTTTTTTTGTCCCATCCATGCTCTTCAGAAAATGGAATGAAAAAAACGAATGTTCTATAATGGATAGGAAGAGTTCAATCTATATGCGAGGAGGAGCATAGAATGTATAGATCCGTTGCAGATTTTATTGCTGAATGGAAAAAGGAAGCAGGATTAACCCAAAAGCTATTGGATCATTTGACAGATGATTCATTGAAACAGCAGGTGTATCCGGAAGGACGTATATTAGGAACCATTGTATGGCACTTCACGGTGAATATTCCAGATTATTTAGCCGAGTTCGGATTGGAGATTGACCGCATTGGAACTGAGGAAAATGTTCCATCGTCTGCAAAGGAAATAGCAGCAGCCTTCAAGGATGTAAGCGCGGAGGCAGCCAGAGTCATTCAGGAACAATGGAAGGATGAAACACTCGTACAAGTTCAGCAAGCCTTTGGAAGACAGGAATCAAATGCTTCGATACTGATGGGGCTGATTAAACACATTGTTCATCATCGCGGACAAGCGACCGTTCTTATGCGCCAGGCGGGATTAAAGCCGGCTTGGATTTATGGGCCGGCAAAAGAAGATTGGATTGAGATGGGCATTCAGCCGAGGCTTTAAAAATTTTTATTCCAATTCTTGCCCCCCTTACTTTTGGAAGAGCAAATAGGCGGATGAGATAATTTATTTAAAAGTCTGAATATACTGTTATAATTAAGGCGTAAGCCGAAAGTCACAAGGGGGGAATAAATATGGATTTAATCAGACCATGGCTCGATCAGTTTCCAGCAGAAATACCGGCGGCATTAAGCTTTGAGCCCAAAACGCTTCAAACCTATTTAGAAGAAACGGCCGCGGAGTTTCCAGAAAAAAAGGCTGTCAGTTTCTTTGGGAAGACGCTCACTTACTCCGTTTTGCTGAATGAAGCTAAAAAATTAGCCGGATATCTCCAAGGTCTTGGACTGAAAAAGGGCGACCGTGCAGCGATTATGCTCCCTAATTGTCCTCAGGGGGTCATTTCATATTACGGTGTCCTGATGGCAGGAGGAGTGGTCGTTTCCACAAATCCGCTCTATACAGAACGTGAAATTGAGTATCAGCTGAACGATAGCGGAGCAGAGTATATCATTACGCTGGATTTGCTGTTCCCGAGAGTCTCTAAAGTGAAAGCGTTAACAAAATTAAAGCACGTAATTGTTACAAAGATTCAAGACTACCTGCCATTTCCGAAAAATCTTCTGTATCCGATCGTTCAGCGCAAACAGACAAAAGTTAAGGTGGATGTTGCTCACGGAGGAACGACGCATTTATTTTCAACAATTATAAAAGAATCTCAAGCCGTGTTCACAAAAGTTAAGACGGATCCGGTTGAAGATATCGCGCTGCTTCAATATACAGGAGGGACCACCGGTTTCCCGAAAGGTGTTATGCTAACCCATAAAAATATAGCAGCGAATACCGTGATGTGCTCGGCTTGGATGTACAATTGCCGCCGCGGAGAAGAAAAAGTGCTCGGGCTGCTTCCATTTTTCCATGTATATGGGATGACGGCAGTTATGCACCTTTCCGTTACAGAGGGCTATAATATGATTCTTCTTCCGAAGTTTGATGCGGGCGATACACTGAAAACCATTCATAAGGAAAAGCCTACGTTATTCCCTGGAGCACCTACCATTTATATTGCCCTGCTTAATCATCCTGATCTGAAAAAATATGATTTATCGTCTGTCCAGAGCTGCATCAGCGGTTCAGCTCCGCTCCCTGTAGAAATACAGGAAAGGTTCGAGAAGGAAACCGGAGGCAAGCTTGTGGAAGGATATGGATTGTCAGAAGCATCCCCTGTTACTCATTCCAACTTTTTATGGGGCCGAAGGAAGAAAGGCAGCATTGGTGTACCTTGGCCGAATACTGACGCCATGATCTTATCCCAGGAAACAGGGGGCCAGGCAGAGCCCGGTGAAAAAGGAGAATTGATCGTCCGCGGTCCTCAGGTTATGAAGGGCTACTGGGGAAAACTAGAAGAAACAGAAGCTGTATTGAAAGATGGATGGCTGTTTACTGGAGATATTGGGTATATGGATGAAGACGGATATTTCTATGTAGTAGACCGGAAGAAAGATATGATCATTGCCGGCGGATACAACATTTATCCGCGTGAAGTAGAAGAAGTCCTCTATGAATATGATAAAATACAGGAAGTAGTTGTCGCAGGGGTGCCTGATCCTTACAGAGGGGAAACGGTGAAAGCCTATGTGGTCCCTAAGGAAGGCGTGAAAATCTCGGAGGAAGAACTGAATGCCTTTGCCCGAAAGCATTTGGCGGCCTATAAAGTTCCAAGAATTTACGAATTCAGAAGTGAGCTCCCTAAGACTGCAGTCGGTAAAATTTTAAGAAGGGCCCTTATAGACGAAGAAAAGGAAAAGCTGAAAAACGCCAATTAACGCAGGCAGGGGGATTTCTCCCATCAGGAAATTTCCCCTTTTTAAAATAGTGGTTTTCGCTTGACACATCCTGGCCAATTTACTATTATGAAAATATGAATGATGATTCATTCATTTCAAAAAGGAAGGTAGTCCAGTGAAACAACACAAACCGAAATACAAACAAATTATTGATGCGGCAGTGATCGTCATTGCTGAGAATGGATACCATCAGGCACAGGTTTCAAAGATTGCCAAGCAAGCCGGTGTAGCAGATGGAACCATCTATTTATACTTCAAAAATAAAGAAGATATCCTCGTTTCATTGTTCCAGGAGAAGATGGGTCTCTTTATTGAAAAGATTGAAGGAGAAACTTCCGGAAGAACAAAAGCTGCAGATAAGCTTTACGTTCTGATTGAAAAGCATTTTTCTCTCCTTTCTGATGATCATCATCTGGCCATTGTCACGCAGCTGGAATTAAGACAATCCAACAAGGATCTCAGACTGAGAATTAATGAAGTGCTTAAGGGATACTTGAATGTTTTGGATTCAATCATTCAAACAGGAATTGACGCAGGCGAATTCAGGGAAGATCTGAATCTGCGGCTTGCAAGACAAATGATTTTCGGCACAATTGATGAAATTGTGACCACATGGGTAATGAATGAAGAAAAGTATGACCTGGTGGCTCTGGCCGGACAGGTTCATCATATGATTGTCCGCGGTTTCGGGAGCAATCAATAACACTTATTCAGGAGGATGACCAGTGGGATATTTATCTATACAAAAAGAACAATATGTAGCTTCTGTTAAAATTGATAATCCCCCTGCAAATGCCTTGGGTTCCTATGTTCTTGAGGAATTGGCGGGATTCATAGAAGAAGCTGAACACGATCCTTCCATCCGGGTGATTTTACTTCACGGAGAAGGGAAGTTCTTTTCGGCTGGAGCAGACATTAAGGAGTTTACAACTGTGAAATCCGGTGCTGAATTCTCGAGACTGGCAGCAAAGGGACAGCAGCTGTTTGAAAGAATCGAAAGCTTCAGCAAGCCGGTTATTGCAGCCATTCATGGGGCGGCATTGGGAGGCGGCCTTGAACTTGCAATGTCCTGTCATATTCGTTTGGTGACAGAAAATGCAAAACTTGGCCTGCCGGAGCTGCAGCTTGGGCTGGTACCCGGCTTTGGCGGCACCCAGCGTCTGCCGCGCTACGTTGGCCAGGCGAAAGCACTGGAATTGATGGCGACGAGCGAACCGGTCAGCGGGACAGAAGCAGCGAAGCTTGGACTTGCAAACAAAGCGGTTCCGGAAGAAATGCTTCTTCATGAAGCAAAACAGCTCGCGTTAAAAATGGCTTCTAAAAGTCCGAACACAATGAAAGCGGTCCTTGAGCTTCTAAGCTTCGGGAAGTCAGCAGACTTCCATAGAGGGATGGAAAGAGAAGCCGTTCTTTTTGGGGAAGTTTTTGATAAACAGGATGCAAAAGAAGGAATTCAGGCTTTTCTTGAGAAACGCACTCCTCAATTTAAAGGGGAATAGTTGGACGGGGAGAATTCCCCGGCTATATAATGGAAGCGTATACAACTAAACTGGAATGATATGCGAAACAGGGGGATGGAGAAATGAATATTTTTGTAATCATGAAGCGCACGTTTGATACGGAAGAGAAAATTTCCATCAGCAGCGGAAAAATTCAAGAGGATGGAGCCGAATTTATCATCAACCCTTATGATGAATATGCGATTGAAGAAGCCATTCAGATCAGGGATGCTGAAGGCGGAGAAGTGACCGTTGTCACAATCGGCGGCGAAGAAGCAGAAAAAGAATTGCGCACTGCGCTTGCAATGGGCTGTGACAAAGCTGTGTTAATCAATACAGAAGATGACCTTGAAGACGGTGATCAGTTTACATCAGCAAAAATCCTTTCTGAGTTTTTGAAGGATAAAGAAGCAGACTTAATCCTTGGCGGAAACGTTGCGATTGACGGCGGATCCGGACAGGTTGGACCGCGCCTTGCAGAGCTTTTGGATATTCCTTATGTCACGACCATCACAAAGCTTGAAATCGATGGGCGCAAAGCAACCGTTACAAGAGATGTCGAAGGGGATTCGGAAATTATTGAAACCTCCCTCCCGCTTCTTATTACAGCCCAGCAGGGTCTGAATGAACCCCGCTATCCTTCACTTCCGGGAATCATGAAAGCGAAGAAAAAGCCGCTGGATGAGCTTGAACTTGATGACCTGGATCTGGAAGAAGATGATGTAGAGCCTAAAACCAAAACCATTGAAATTTATATGCCTGCCAAGAAGGAAGCTGGAAAAGTGCTTCAGGGAGAATTGGACGCACAGGTAAAAGAACTTGTCAGCCTGTTAAGAAACGAAGCAAAGGTCATATAATCGCCGTATCAAAGACTAGTTGTCTAGTATACTCGGGAATTCGGAGAAATAGGGGGAAATGATAATGGCAAGAAAAGTTCTTGTATTGGGAGAAGTTCGGGATCAATCATTGCGTAATGTATCATTTGAAGCAATCGCAGCAGGGAAAATCGTTTCAGAGGGCGGCGAAGTGGTTGCGGTTTTAATTGGAGATCAAGTAGCAGGCCTTGCTGAGGAAATGATTCACTATGGGGCGGACCGTGTTGTAACGGTCGAAGATGAAAAGCTCGCTGCCTATACACCTGATGGCTTTTCTCAGGCTCTTATGGCTGTGGCGGAAGAAGAAAAACCTGAAGGAATGGTATTCGGCCATACGGCTTTAGGAAAAGACTTATCTCCTAAAATTGCCGCAAAACTGAACTCAGGATTAGTATCTGATGCTACTGCCGTAGAAGAAGCGGGCGGCAATATCGTCTTTACCCGTCCAATCTATTCCGGTAAAGCTTTTGAAAAAGTGATTGTCACAGAAGGAATTGTTTTCGCTTCGATCCGTCCTAATAACATTGCACCGCTTGAAAAAGATGAGTCCAGAAGCGGAGAGGTTCGTTCTGTTGCGGCAGAAATTAAAGATTTGCGCACCATTGTGAAAGATGTGATCCGCAAAGCAACAGAAGGAGTAGACCTTTCCGAGGCAAAAGTAATTGTTGCCGGAGGAAGAGGCGTGAAAAGCACGGATGGGTTTAACCCTCTTAAAGAGCTTGCTGACGTTTTAGGCGGAGCAGTTGGAGCATCCCGCGGTGCATGTGATGCGGACTACTGTGACTACTCCCTTCAAATTGGACAGACAGGAAAAGTGGTTACACCTGACCTGTACATCGCATGCGGAATATCCGGAGCTATTCAGCACTTGGCGGGAATGTCAAACTCCAAGGTGATTGTCGCTGTTAATAAAGATCCGGAAGCAAACATTTTTAAAGTGGCTGACTACGGCATCGTAGGAGACCTTTTCGAAGTCATTCCGATGCTGACGGAAGAGTTCAAAAAAATGAAAGTTCATTCTTAATCATAAGCGTACGTATCATAAAATCCCCCGGGTAATGCCGGGGGATTTTTTGGGGGGAATAACCCACCAATTAAATGAAAACAGCCTTTACTGAAGGATATGGAAAACAGCATGTAGATTGATAACACCTGCTGGCTGGAGCGGAGTGCGTGAAACCCTTGCTTAGAGAAGCGGCACAGGTGAGACCCTGCAGTGGCGAAGCCCGGAGAAGGCTTAACGCAAGCCCAAGGATAGGCAGCTTTACTAAATAGAAACGCTTATCAGATTCTGGTGTTTTTCCATATTTAAATGGGAATAATGACATCGAAGCAAAATCTTAGCACACTCAAAGGTTAGGTGCTATACTTAGTGCATATTCTTTAAGATTTTAGGAGGAATACAAGATGGCTATTTCACACGTAACGGATCAAAACTTTTCTGCTGAAACTGGAGAAGGCGTCGTTCTTGCAGATTTCTGGGCACCTTGGTGCGGACCTTGCAAAATGATTGCACCAGTACTTGAAGAATTGGATCAAGACATGGGCGACAAAGTAAAAATCGTCAAACTTGACGTTGATGAAAATCAGGAAACAGCCGGCAAATACGGCGTAATGAGCATTCCTACCCTGCTTGTATTCAAAAACGGCGAGGTTGTAGACAAAGCGGTTGGCTACCAGCCGAAAGAAGCTCTAGCTGAATTGCTAAGCAAACACGCGTAATTAAAATCAGCCCCTTTTGGGGGCTGATTTTTTTTAGTTTAAAATGGTCGGCGAGAGAACGGCCAGAAAAACAGGAACAACGGCCAGAATCCCGTCGAGAACCGCCAGTAAACGGTGCGGACGGCCAGAATAAATGAAACGGACAGATACAGAGTGAGAACGGCCAGAAAATCCGGAACGAGGGCCAGATACTCGGCCTGAACGGCTATGAAAGCGGAGCGGATGGACAAAATAATTCAATCAGCCAAATAACGGAGCCGATGGTTCGTGGCCAGAAGGCTATTCTTAGTAATTTTTGTGCATTTATCGTACAATATAAGGCAAATGACTGGATGGATGTGGTGAAATGAAAGACAGGATTAGAGAAAAATTAGCCCTCCTTCCCGATCAGCCAGGCTGCTACTTAATGAAAGACAGGCAGGGAACCATTATTTATGTCGGCAAAGCGAAGGTATTGAAAAACCGCGTCCGATCTTATTTCAGCGGTTCTCATGATGGGAAGACGCAGAGGCTTGTGAATGAGATAGAGGACTTTGAATACATTGTAACGTCCTCCAATATTGAAGCGCTCATTCTGGAAATGAATTTAATTAAGAAGTATGATCCTAAATATAATGTCATGCTGAAGGATGACAAATCTTTCCCTTTTATTAAAATTACAGGGGAGCAGCACCCCCGTCTCATTGTTACGAGAAAAATTAAAAAGGACAAAGGGAAATATTTTGGTCCTTATCCCAATGTTCAGGCTGCGCGGGAAACGAAAAAGCTTTTGGACCGGCTTTATCCGCTTCGGAAATGCAACAGTATGCCGGACCGCGTCTGCCTCTATTACCACATGGGACAGTGTCTGGCCCCGTGTGTTTATGATGTGACTGCGGAGACGAACCGGAAAATGGTGGATGATATCAGCCGGTTTCTGAATGGCGGGTATAAAGAAATCAAATCGGACTTAACGGATAAAATGTATAAAGCATCGGAATCAATGGATTTTGAAAGAGCGAAGGAATACAGAGATCAGATTGTGCATATTGAAGCGACAATGGAAAAGCAAAAAATGTCGATGACGGACTTTGTAGACAGGGATGTATTTGCGTATGCCTTTGACAAAGGCTGGATGTGTGTACAGGTATTCTTCGTCCGTCAGGGGAAACTGATCGAACGGGATGTTTCAATGTTCCCTATTTATAATGAACCCGATGAAGAATTTTTGACATTCCTTGGCCAATTTTATCAGCAGAGCAGCCATTTTTTGCCGAAAGAAATCATGATTCCCGACAGCGCCGATGCAGCAATGGCGGAGCAGCTGCTCAATATCAGGGCTCTCCAGCCGAAACGCGGAGCGAAAAAGGATTTGCTCTTGCTTGCCCATAAGAACGCAAAGATCGCCTTAGGGGAGAAGTTTTCCCTTATTGAAAGGGATGAAGAGCGGACGATCAAAGCCATTGAAAATCTAGGTGAGAAAATAGGGATATCCGTTCCTGTGCGAATTGAGGCGTTTGATAATTCCAATATTCAGGGAACGGATCCTGTTTCGGCCATGATTGTATTTATTGATGGAAAACCCGCAAAGAAAGAGTACCGTAAATATAAAATCAGGACAGTAACAGGACCCGATGATTATGAATCGATGAGGGAAGTCGTCAGAAGAAGGTATTCACGCGCATTGAAAGAAAACCTTCCGCTTCCGGATCTCATTGTGATTGATGGAGGAAAAGGACAGATTTCAGCGGCGAAAGATGTCCTTGAAAATGAATTGTCCCTTGAAATTCCTGTTGCAGGACTTGTTAAAGATGATAAGCACCGGACTTCCAATCTGATGATTGGGGATCCACTTGAATTGGTAACACTCGAAAGGAACTCGCAGGAGTTCTACCTTCTGCAGCGCATTCAGGATGAGGTCCACCGTTTTGCCATTACCTTTCACCGTCAGGTCCGCGGGAAAAATGCCATTACCTCTGTACTTGATGAAATTCCGGGCATTGGGGAGAAACGGAGAAAAATGCTGCTTAAGCATTTTGGATCAGTCAAAAAAATGAAAGAAGCTACAGTAGAACAAATTAAAGAAGCGGGGGTCCCTTATGCAACGGCAGAGCTGATTTATGAAAAATTAAAAGAATAGCCTTGTGCTTTTTCCAAACGTTTGCTACAATACAAACTAATTTAATACGGTCGTTTAGTTCGTTAAATGACGATAGAGGTGCGAACTTCAAGAGTAAGCATAAACAGGAAAATGGATTCCGTTTACGTATGCTGAAAGGGGAGCGTCGCCGAAGAAGAAAGAGTGCCATTGCTGGTTCTTCTGGTTTTGCATTGAATAAATGCAGGGCTGTCAAGATTAAATCTTGGAGAGCTATCTCATTGTATCGACGAAGAACTTTTTCGTTTATGCAAGCAATGAGATTCCTGTCTCATTGCTTTTTATTTTGGCCTCTAACGTTTGAACTTGCGATTTACATTGATCAAAGGAGCGATAACGCGTGGGACTGATTGTACAAAAATTCGGCGGAACTTCCGTGGGATCTGTAGAGAGAATTTTGAATGTTGCAAACAGGGTGATTCAGGAAAAGGAAAAGGGTCATGACATCGTGGTTGTCGTATCAGCGATGGGGAAAACCACAGATCAGCTCGTTTCACTTGCAGAAGAGATTACGTCTAAACCGAGCAAAAGAGAAATGGATATGCTGCTGACTACAGGCGAGCAGATAACAATTTCTCTTTTGACGATGGCTCTTCAGGAGAGAGGATATGATGCCGTTTCTTTTACAGGCGGACAGGCAGGAATCCTGACAGAAGCCCGTCATGGAAATGCGAGAATTACAAAAATCGAAGATGACAGGATCTCTGAGGAGCTCGCACAAGGACGGATTGTTGTAGCAGCCGGTTTTCAGGGAAAAGATGAAAACGGCGAAATTACGACTTTGGGCCGCGGCGGTTCAGATACGACAGCGGTTGCTCTCGCCGCAGCGCTGAAAGCTGATAAATGCGACATCTATACAGATGTGACCGGTGTTTTTACAACGGATCCCCGTTTTATTAGCGGAGCCCGGAAGCTTGATGGGATTTCCTATGATGAAATGCTTGAACTGGCAAACCTTGGAGCCGGTGTCCTGCACCCGAGAGCCGTTGAATTTGCAAAAAATTATAACGTAGCATTAGAAGTTCGATCCAGTATGCACGATGAGCGCGGAACGCTAATTGAGGAGGAAAGTACGTTGGAAGAAAATTTAATTGTTAAAGGCATTGCATTTGAGGATCAGGTCACAAGGGTTTCAGTATGCGGCCTTCCGAATAACCTAAGTACCCTTTCTACTATATTTTCTACCCTTGCGGAGCATGGAGTAAATGTGGATATTATTATTCAGAGTCTTACTGATAAAGAGAATGCGTCAATCTCCTTTTCTGTAAAAACGAATGATCTCGAAGAAACGATTGAAGTGCTGGAAACCCATAAGTCTCAATTGAAATTCAAGAAAATCGAATCTGAAAAAGGATTGTCCAAAGTTTCCATCGTCGGATCTGGAATGGTTTCCAATCCGGGGGTGGCAGCCGGAATGTTCACGGTTCTTTCGAATGAGGGGATTCAGGTGAAAATGGTCAGTACATCTGAAATTAAAGTTTCCACTGTCATTGAACAGGAGGATATGGTTCGTGCAGTAGAAGCTTTGCATGAAGCATTCGAACTGTCCGGGCAAAGAGCATCCGTTTAATAAAAACAAAAAAACAGGCAGCCGACGGTGTGCCTGTTTTTTTGCTTACTCATCAATCTGGTCTTTTTTGTCCCACTTCACTGTTAACATCACTTTTCCAGAGCGCCGCTTCACTTGTTCATAGGCTTCTGCCGCATGTTTTCCTATTGTCTGTACCTGTTCGGCTAAAAATCCCGCTTCAAGCTGGAAGGAAGGCTCTTTCTGAGATTTGAAGCGCGCATCGATAAGGTCTGAAGACAATTCAAATTCCATTTCGCCTTGTTTCCTATGTATAAGGGAGAGTGTTCCCCAGCCTGCAAGAGCAAAAAACTGAGGCAGTTCTTCAGCTGTTTCAAGCGGGTAGTGTCTGGCAAGCTTTCTGCCAGCCCAATAAAGCATGGACGGATATTCCTGTCCAAGGATCTCAGGAAGCAGCACTTCACGAAGCAGCTCATGCCCAAATGCAGGGACATGCAGCTCTTCCAATGCATCTGCTTCTACCTGATTACGGATATTTTTCATATTCTTTCCCCTCTTTCTAAAATTCATTATATATCAAGAACAGGGGGGATTAACATGAAATATAAGGAAGATCCAAGCGCCGATTGCTTTAAAAAAGCAAGGAAAGCCCATGTTCCGCACGCTAAAGGGATTTATCCGATTTTTACATTTCGATGACAATGAAATAACAGAGGTCCCCCTTTACTGGAGGAGCCCATCCATAGTTTCTTCTATATTTCAATATATTAATAAAATTAATTTTGTTAAAATCGATGACAATTCCGAAAATTATAATTTATGAACACGTTTTCTTGACGCTCCAAAAGGTTAGGAGTAAAATGAATTTGTCACATTTTATCAGTTTATAACAAGGTGGAACGGCGGTTAGTCAAAAGTTTCCAATAATAGAAAACCAGATTGAAAGTCTTGCTTCCCACAATCCTTTAAGTGAGTGAAAAAGACAGCGATTTCGGGAAATAAGTTGGGAAGAAATGCTATTTTAATAGCTTGCCATGACTAATCCTCTCATGTTCCAGGCTGGAAAATGGGGATAGGAGAAACCCGATAAAAACTAGATTAACTTTGATTAGGGGGTAAAGGATTTATGGCTGGTAATAAGGAGTTTGCGGTGCGCAGACTGCACTCGCTGCTGGGGGTTATTCCTGTTGGAATCTTCCTGATTCAGCATCTTGTCGTTAACAACTTTGCTACTAGGGGAGAACAAGCATTTAATGATGCTGCTCATTTTATGGAAAGCCTTCCATTCAGGATTGTGCTTGAGACGGTAATCATTTTCCTGCCGCTATTATTCCATGCTATTTATGGTGTTTATATTGCTTTTACGGCGAAAAATAATGCTTCCCGCTACAGCTATTTCAGAAACTGGATGTTTGTCCTTCAGCGTGTAACCGGTATCGTCACATTCGTATTCGTTGCCTGGCATGTCTGGGAAACAAGAATTGCGGCTGCGTTTGGTGCAGAAGTCAACTTTTCAATGATGGAAAATATTTTAAGCAATCCGTGGATGGTCGCATTTTATGTGATCGGTATCATTTCCACTGTCTTCCATTTCGCGAATGGCCTCTGGTCTTTCTGCGTTACATGGGGAATTACTGTAACTCCTCGTTCGCAGCTTATTTCTACTTATGTAACACTGGCTATCTTCGCCGCTTTGGCTTATGTAGGTGTTACTTCAATCTTTGCATTCGTATAAAGAGAACACGTCAATCAAGGGAGTGGGCTAGATGAACAACAATCGTGTAATTATCGTCGGCGGCGGTTTGGCCGGGCTGATGGCTACTATAAAGGCTGCCGAAAAAGGAGTCAGTGTCGATCTGTTCTCATTGGTTCCTGTAAAGCGTTCTCACTCAGTGTGCGCGCAGGGCGGAATCAATGGAGCGGTGAATACAAAAGGAGAAGGGGATTCTCCTTGGGAACATTTTGATGACACGGTATACGGAGGGGATTTCCTCGCGAATCAGCCTCCTGTTAAAGCGATGTGCGAAGCAGCACCTTCCATTATTCATCTGCTTGACCGTATGGGCGTTATGTTCAACAGGACACCGGAAGGGTTGCTCGATTTCCGCCGTTTTGGAGGAACCCAGCATCACCGTACCGCGTTTGCCGGTGCCACGACCGGCCAGCAGCTTTTATATGCTTTGGATGAGCAAGTGCGCCGCTATGAGGTGGCCGGGCTTGTCAGAAAGTTTGAAGGATGGGAGTTCCTTGGAGCGGTAATCGATGATGACCGTGTATGCCGGGGTATTACAGCTCAGAATCTTTCTTCTATGGAGATTAAATCGTTCCGTTCCGACGCTGTTATAATGGCGACCGGCGGACCTGGAATTGTTTTTGGAAAATCAACGAACTCTGTGATTAATACAGGATCTGCAGCCTCAATTGTTTATCAGCAGGGTGCATACTACTCCAACGCAGAATTTATCCAGATCCATCCGACGGCCATCCCTGGAGATGATAAGCTGCGTCTGATGAGTGAATCAGCCCGCGGTGAAGGCGGACGCGTGTGGACGTATAAGGACGGGAAGCCTTGGTATTTCCTTGAAGAAAAATATCCTGCGTACGGCAACCTTGTACCGAGGGATATTGCCACAAGAGAAATTTTCGATGTATGTGTGAATCAGAAGCTTGGCATCAACGGAGAAAACATGGTTTATCTGGATCTTTCCCATAAGGATCCGAAAGAGCTTGATATCAAGCTTGGCGGAATTATAGAAATCTATGAAAAATTCATGGGAGACGATCCGCGTAAAGTTCCGATGAAAATATTCCCTGCTGTTCATTATTCAATGGGCGGTTTATGGGTTGATTATGACCAGATGACCAACATTCCGGGATTGTTCGCAGCGGGTGAATGTGACTACTCCATGCATGGAGCCAACCGTCTTGGGGCTAACTCCCTTCTTTCTGCGATTTACGGAGGAATGGTAGCGGGTCCGAGCGCTGCGAGATATATTCAAGGACTTGAAAGCTATGCAGAGGATATGCCTTCCAGCGTATTTGAACGGCATGAAAAAGAAGAGCAGGCGAAATGGGAAGGAATTATGAGCATGGACGGAAATGAAAATGCTTATGTTCTTCACAGAGAGCTTGGCGAATGGATGACCGCAAATGCGACGGTAGTCCGCTACAACGATAAACTTCTGGAAACAGACGAGAAAATTCAGGAATTGATCCAGCGCTATGACCGCATCAATATTAACGATACGGCAAAATGGAGCAATCAGGGGGCTGCCTTTACCCGCCAGCTGAAAAATATGCTCAATCTTTCCCGTACGATTGTACTCGGTGCATATAACCGTAATGAAAGCCGCGGTGCCCATTACAAGCCTGACTTTCCTGAACGGAATGATGAAGACTTCCTGAAAACAACAATGGCGAAATTCACCGGCGACCACGAAGCGCCTGCACTCCACTACGAAGAAGTGGATACATCCCTGATTGCACCTAGGAAAAGGGATTATTCCAAGAAGAAAGGAGCAAAAGCATGAGTGAGAAAAAAACCATTCGTTTTGTAATTTCGCGCCAGGATTCTCCTGAAGCCGCTCCTTATGATGAGGAATTTGAGCTTGAGTACCGGCCGAATATGAATGTTATTTCAGCTCTAATGGAAATCAGAAGAAATCCTGTGAATGCCAAAGGGGAAAAAACAACTCCGATTACATGGGATATGAACTGTCTGGAAGAAGTGTGCGGTGCATGCTCAATGGTAATTAACGGGAAACCGCGCCAGTCCTGTACAGCCCTTGTGGATAAACTGGAGCAGCCGATCCGCCTTGCTCCGATGAAAACATTCCCTGTCGTCCGCGATCTTCAAGTAGACCGCAGCAGAATGTTTGATTCCCTTAAGAAAGTAAAAGCGTGGATTCCGATCGATGGAACGTATGACCTTGGTCCTGGACCGCGTATGCCGGAGAAAAAGCGCCAATGGGCGTATGAGCTGTCCAAATGCATGACTTGCGGGGTTTGTCTGGAAGCCTGCCCGAATGTAAACAGCAAATCCAACTTCATTGGACCTGCTCCGCTCTCACAAGTCCGCTTGTTCAACGCCCATCCTACAGGAGCTATGAACAAATCAGAGCGTCTTGATGCTTTAATGGGAGACGGCGGTCTTCAGGACTGCGGTAACTCTCAAAACTGTGTGCAGTCCTGTCCGAAAGGCATACCGCTTACAACCTCTATAGCTGCTTTAAACCGAGATACAAATCTCCAGGCCTTCCGCAATTTCTTTGGAAGCGACAGAGCCTGACTATAAAACCAGCCGATTATCCGGCTGGTTTTTTTGTGTGCATTCCATTCTTACAGAGGGATTGCCGTGCCACTGTTTTTCAATGCCGTTATCAAAGGATGGAGGAAGAATAGGGAAGCAGAAAAAGAAACCGTTCATCAGGTCTTTTTTTGCTGACAGGGATGCAGATTTCCACGCAGCGGAAAGGAAGGCTTTAGTCTATGCTAAAAGCGTGATAATAAAAATGGACGCTGCAATTCTTCAATTCAGTCACCGCTATGCTTAAAAGCACATACTATATTTTGACTAATCGGATACCCACGTGCAAGCACAGCTCTCACCTAGCAAGGAGGGTTACAATAATTGAAGGACAAAGAGTTTCAATCTAAGCCATTACTCACGAAAAGAGAAAGAGAAGTATTCGAACTATTGGTTCAAGATAAAACAACAAAAGAAATAGCAGGAGAGCTCTTCATAAGTGAAAAAACAGTTCGAAACCATATTTCGAATGCGATGCAAAAGCTTGGAGTCAAGGGGCGTTCACAAGCGGTTGTAGAGCTCCTTCGGATGGGTGAACTAGAGCTCTGATTCAGGACCGGCCGGCCTTCCCAAAGGACCGCCGGCTTTTTTATGTCTACCGGGACGGCGGCCCGCTACCGGAATTCAAGAATTTTTTCAGCCTGAAAAACGCTGTCCGGCAAGATAAAACTTCTCTTCTAAAGGTTTTTATAAGACTTGCAATTTAAAAGAAAAACGGGGAGAATAACAGAGGGAAACAGTATGAATAATTGTTTCTAATGCATATGAGCGGGGTATGGGCATGATAAAAGATAAACCTTCTGGAAATGGCCATGTAGCGGATATCGAAAAGGCGCTCAGGCGGATTTCGGGGAATATTAAACAAAAGGGCAGAGAAATACTTAACCAATATAAAATTACTCCGCCGCAGTTTGTTGCTCTTCAATGGCTTCTGGACTACGGCGATATGACAGTGGGAGACCTGGCGGGCCGCATGTATTTAGCGTGCAGTACAACGACCGATCTCGTTGACCGCATGGAGAAGGCAAATTTTGTTGTGCGAATCAGGGATGGAAATGACCGGAGGGTTGTAAGGGTCCATCTTCTTGAAGAAGGAGAAAGAATCATTGAAGAGGTCATCGTAAAAAGGCAGGACTATTTGAATGAACTTCTCATTCACTTTGATGAGTCCGAAAGGCTCACTTTTGAACGTCTGCTGAATAAACTGCAACAGGAAATGAATGAAGAATGAGGCGATTTTTTGAATAGACCGATTGGAGTTATTGATTCAGGGATAGGCGGCATGACTGTAGCGAAGGAAATGATGAGGCAGCTGCCTAAAGAAGAATTAATTTATCTGGGTGACAGCCAGCGCTGTCCATACGGCCCCCGTCCTGCATCGCAAGTTTTGCAGTATACATGGGAAATGACCAATTACCTGCTGTCGGCCCATCATATAAAAATGCTTGTTATTGCCTGCAATACGGCGACTGCGATTGCTCTCGAAAAGATAAAAAGCCAAGTGGACATTCCGGTCATCGGGGTTATTCAGCCAGGAGCCAGAACGGCGATTAAGCTCAAGAAAAACCAGCGGATCGGTGTGATTGGGACTTCGAATACTATTCAAAGCGGGGCGTACGTCGAAGCACTGAAAGCTTTAAAAGAATCAGTGGAGGTAGAAAGTCTCGCGTGTCCGGAATTTGTTCCTCTTGTGGAGAGCGGGAATTTTGAAGGGGAGCTCGCCAGGGAAATCGTTAAGCAAACCCTTTACCCGCTTAAAAATCTTTCACTGGATTCCCTCATTCTTGGATGCACACACTATCCGGTTTTGAGGCCGCTTATCGAAGAGTATATGGGTCCGGAAGTAAAAGTCATTTCCTCAGGTGATGAAACAGCAAGGGAAGTCAGTACCATCCTTTCCTATCATCAAGCCTTAAATGAGACGGATGGCGTAAAGCATCATCAATTTTTCACAACAGGCCCTCGTGATCTATTTCAGGATTTTGCATCAAAATGGTTTGGAGAAGCCATCGAAAGTGTGCATACCATAAATCTTGAAGAAGCCCTTCAATCTTAAAAGAGATTCTGTTCCTTCGGAGTCTCTTTTTTTCTTGGGACAAAATCTTATGCGGGGGCGGTATAAAATAAACCGGGGCTCGTATACATAGTAGTACAAACAGCCTCAGGAGGGATAATCATGCCGATTAACAAAAGGTTAGCAGTCGCGGTTTCATCTATCGCTGTTACTTCTATTGTACTATCAGGATGCGGCTTGTTCGGCGGAGGAGAACAAGCAGTGAAAGAAGTAGATCCGCCGCAGGATGTCAAGTATACAGATGCAAAAAACGGTGAGATGAAGAAAGAAGAGGGGCAAAAAGCCGCTGATGAAAAGGGTCAAACCGTATCAAGAGATATTTACTTAATCGATCACAACGGCATGGTTGTTTCTCAAGCTATGCCTCTGCCTAAAAAGGAAGGAGCGGCTAAACAGGTTCTGGAATACCTTGTCGATGGCGGTCCGGTCAGCAATATGCTGCCGGATGGATTCAGGGCGGTTCTTCCGGCGGATACTCAAGTGCTGGGTGTTACGATCAAAGACGGTACCGCTACAGCAGATTTTTCAAAGGAATTTGCCAATTATAAGCCTGAGGATGAACAAAAAATCCTTCAGTCGATTACTTGGACACTCACTCAATTTGAGTCCGTCAAGAAGGTGAAAATCTGGGTGAACGGCCATCCTTTAAATGAAATGCCGGTGAACGGAACGCCTATTTCCGGGGAAATGGGGAGAAGCGACGGGATTAACATGGATACAGCAGATGTTGCGGATATAACGAACACGCATCCTGTGACCGTTTATTTCCTGGGTCAAACTGAAAACGGAACTTACTATGTCCCCGTAACAAGACGGGTGGATAATAAGGAAAAGGATCCGATTACAGCGGCCGTTAATGAGCTGCTCAAAGGTCCTTCAAGCACAAGCGGACTTTTGGATGAGTTCCAGGGCACAGTGAAGCTAAATTCACCGCCTAAGTACGAGAATGGGAAAGTAACACTTGATTTTAATAAATCCATTTATGGCAGCGCGGATGGAGAGAAAAAAGTCATTTCAGATAAAGTTCTGACTTCTATCGTCCTTTCATTAACGGAGCAGCAGGGTGTAGAAACCGTTGCATTAACGGTAGACGGAAAAGCTGATCTTCTAAATGAGAAGGGGCAGAAACTGTCGAAGCCTGTTGCCCGTCCCGTAAATGTAAACACCGGTAGTTTTTAAAGCAGAATTTTTGATATACTATAAGAGGAAAGTAAAGAGGCATGCTTATTATGAAGCTGCCTCTTATTTATTGCAGGCGGAGCGCTATGCCTGTTATTTGGACGGAGGTTTATTGGATGAGAAACGATGGAAGAACCAAAAATCAGCTTAGACCAGTGGAAATGCAAACAGAATTTATTACACATCCGGAAGGGTCTGTTTTAATTACAGTTGGAAATACAAAAGTCATCTGCAATGCGAGTATTGAGGACCGAGTGCCTCCTTTCATGAGAGGGCAGGGGAAAGGGTGGATTACGGCAGAGTACTCCATGCTCCCGAGAGCAACTGAGCAAAGAACCATAAGAGAATCTTCAAAAGGAAAAGTTTCAGGAAGAACGATGGAAATTCAGCGTTTAATCGGACGGGCTTTAAGAGCCGTTGTCGACCTGAATAAGCTTGGAGAAAGGACAATCTGGATTGACTGTGATGTGATTCAGGCAGATGGGGGAACTAGAACCGCTTCCATAACAGGAGCATTTACTGCTATGACGATTGCACTTGGCAAGCTTGTGGATAAAAATATTTTAACCGAATTGCCTGTAACAGATTTCCTTGCGGCTACTTCCGTTGGAATTGATCCTGAAAACGGTGAAATCCTGGATTTGAATTACATAGAAGACTCTTCTGCGGAAGTGGATATGAATGTCATTATGACGTCCAGAAATGAATTGGTGGAGCTGCAGGGAACAGGTGAGGAAGCAACCTTCTCAAGGAATCAGCTGAACAAACTTTTAGATCTGGCAGAAGAGGGTATACATACATTAATTGAACATCAAAAATCGGTTTTGGGTGATTGGGCCTCTCATATTGTCAAAAATCTTGAGAAAGAAGGTTGAAACAAGTGAGCCAAATCATAATTGCCACACGTAATGAAGGGAAAGCCGCAGAATTTAAATCTCTTTTTGAACCGAAAGGATTTCAGACGGTTTCGCTTAACGAGTTTCCAAATCTTCCGGACGTAGAGGAAACCGGCCATTCCTTCGAAGAAAATGCGATTCTGAAAGCTGAAACCATCTCCAGGCTTACCGGAAAGCCAGTCATTGCCGATGATTCTGGTCTCTCCATAGATTCGCTTGGAGGAGACCCTGGAATTTATTCGGCGAGGTATGCGGGGGAAGAAAAAGATGATGCCGCCAATATAAGAAAAGTATTGGAGAATATGAAAGACGTGGAGAAGGAGCAAAGAACGGGCAGGTTCAGATGTGCGCTGGCGATTGCTGCTCCAGGCAAAGAAACAAAAACCGTCGAGGGATCTGTTGAGGGACTGATCACGGAAACTCCGGCAGGAATGAATGGCTTTGGCTATGATCCGATCTTTTTGGTGAAGGACAAAGGTGTGACGATGGCAGAGCTTACACAGGCTGAAAAGAACAAAATCAGCCATCGGGCAGATGCGCTGAAAAAGCTGGAGAAGCTGATTCGAGAGTACTTCTAACGGGGGGATTGCAATGAAAGTGCTGATTATGAGCGACAGCCACGGCCTTACAGAGGAAATGGCCTTAATAATTGACCGGCATAAAAATGAGACATCCGCCGTTATCCACTGCGGGGATTCAGAACTCCAGGCAGATGATCAGGCAGTCCATTCAATGTGGATTGTAGGGGGAAACTGTGATTTTGATACAAGATATCCCGATGAACTTGTTCAAGAAGCAGGGCAGTACCGGTTCCTGATTGCCCACGGGCATCTGCACTCCGTGAAATCCACCCTTATGAATTTAAAATATAAAGCTCAGGAGACAGGAGCATCAATTGTTTGCTTCGGGCATACCCATATCGCAGGCAGCGAAATGAACGACCGCATCCTGTTTATTAATCCAGGCAGCATTCGGCTGCCGAGAGTGCGCCCTGAGAGGTCCTATGCTATAATCACCCTTGAAGATCAGCAAGCGCATGTTTTATTTTATGATTTTTCAGGAAATCCTATAAAAGAGCTGGAAAAATCCTATTCCTTTGCATAAAATATAAGAGGGAGGAAGAAATTCCTCCTTTTCCAAAAAAACTTTTGAAAAGTTATTGACTTTATTATCGAAAGAAAATATAATAAATCTTGTCGCTGATACAGAAACAACAAATCAGCTGAAACAAAATCATGTCCCAGTAGCTCAGCCGGATAGAGCATACGCCTTCTAAGCGTACGGTCGGGAGTTCGAATCTCTCCTGGGACGCCATACTATTACATACTCAACCTTCTGAAAAAATTTTTTTCAGAAGGTTTTTTGTTTTGCTGCGAAAATAAATTGTCCTCATTGTGTGATCCCCTTTCGAATCCTGTCAAAAAACCCTGTCAGAAAAAAGTACAAAAAAATTGCAAAAAAGCTTTTCCTATTATGACGCGGATGTAAGCGTATACAAATTATTTAATTAATCTAAATTATCAGTTAATTTAGAAAAAGGGTGTTGACTCTCGTCTGGAACGGGCGTAAGATAGGTTCAAACATTCAACACACGGCATTTTACAACTTTAAATCATCCATATAACGTTGTTATAGGATTTTTTTTACAACTTATTTTGTATTCGTTTAAAGCGTCTTTACATTAAAGGAAAGGTGTGACCAGGCATGAGTGATCAGTGGATCTTCTTGAACGGTGAATTTGTACGGAAGGAAGATGCCAAGATTTCTGTATACGATCACGGATTCTTGTACGGAGATGGCATATTTGAAGGAATCAGGGTATACAACGGGAACATCTTTCGAATGAAAGAGCATATGGACCGGCTTTATGAATCAGGCAAATCCATTTTGCTCAATATGCCATACAGCCAGGAAGACTTAACGAAACTTGTCATTCAGACAGTGGAAAAGAATGGACTTAGAAATGCCTACATCCGTCTCGTAGTTTCAAGAGGAGTAGGGGATCTCGGACTGGACCCTTATAAATGTCCGGCAGCGAATGTGGTCATCATTGTTGAACCGCTGGCCATTTTTCCAAAACACCTTTATGAATCTGGAATCGATATCGTTACGGTGCCTACAAGAAGAAACCGGCCGGACGTATTAAGCCCCAAGGTAAAATCATTAAACTACTTAAACAACATTCTTGTAAAGATTGAGGCACACCTTGCAAATGTGAGCGAAGCACTCATGCTGAACGATCAAGGCTACGTAGCTGAAGGATCAGCCGATAACGTCTTTATTGTTAAAAAGGGCAAGCTGCTTACGCCGCCGGGCTATATCGGGGCACTCGAAGGGATCACAAGGAATGCCATTATTGATATTGCCCATGAACTCGGCTACCAGGTTTCGGAAGAGCCCTTTACACGCCATGATGTTTATACAGCCGAAGAGGTTTTCCTCACAGGAACGGCAGCTGAAGTGATTGCCGTAGTCAAAGTGGATGGAAGAGTGATTGGAAACGGTACGCCGGGTGAGCACACGAAATATCTGCTTGAACAGTTTAGACGAAAAGTGATTGAAGAAGGCGAAAAAGTGAATCTTCCTGAAGAAAATCTTCATGTCAGCTAAAGTCTGCAAACTCATAAAGCAAAACAATGACGGGGAAAAGTAATTGTCTGAATCAGCCATCTACAGAGAGCCGGGTCGCTGGAAGCCGGTGTTGGCACGGATGATGAACTCACCTCGGAGTGCCCTTTTGAATGAAGTAGAAAGGGCCGGGTGCATCCGAAGCACTCGTTATTAAAACGAACATGATTGTTCCTGAGATGGCTGGATGGCCATGAAAAAGGGTGGTACCGCGCAGAGATCTAACCTCTTCGCCCCTTTGATCCGCTGTATACGGGTCTTATGAGGGGTGGAGAGGTTTTTATATTGCTTTACCGTTTTGCGGAGGCGCACGTTTTGGGGATGAGACGCTTTTGAAAGAAGAGGAGGCAAAAACATGAAACTGCAAGCAGAGATGGATGAGGTACAGCTCGAACAGCCTTTAAGGATGACCGGAGGCAGCATGCTGATTGAAGCGCTGAAAAGAGAAAAGGTAGAAGTGCTTTTTGGATATCCGGGAGGAGCTGTCCTTCCGCTTTACGACAAACTGTATGATTCAGGGCTGTTTCATATTCTGACGAGACATGAACAGGGTGCCATTCATGCTGCTGAGGGATATGCAAGGATTTCAGGCAGGCCCGGGGTAGTTATCGCTACTTCGGGACCCGGGGCTACAAATCTTGTAACAGGTCTTGCAGATGCCATGATTGACTCGCTTCCACTCGTGGTTTTTACCGGGCAGGTAGCCTCAACGGTTATCGGATCCGATGCCTTTCAGGAAGCGGATGTCCTCGGAATCACCATGCCGATCACTAAACACAGTGTCCAGGTGAGGCATGTAGATGAACTTCCGATGGCTGTCAAGGAAGCATTTCACATCGCCTCTACCGGGAGACCTGGTCCTGTACTAATCGATATTCCAAAGGACATTGCGGTATCTGAGGGAGAATTCAGGTATGATCAGGAACTGGATCTGCCGGGGTATCAGCCTGTAACAGAAGCGAATCATTTACAGATCAGAAAGCTTGTTGAGGCTGTGAGCCGGGCAAAAAAACCGGTTATCTTAGCCGGAGCGGGTGTTCTGCACGCTAATGCGTCTGAATATTTAAAAAAATATGCCGAACAGCAGGAAATTCCAGTAGTCCACACTCTTTTGGGACTTGGCGGTTTTCCGGCCGATCACAAGCTGTTTTTAGGTATGGCGGGTATGCACGGTACCTACACAGCAAACATGGCTCTTTATGAATGTGACCTTTTAATCAATATTGGGGCGAGATTTGATGACCGGTTAACCGGAAACCTTGATGATTTCGCTAAATATGCGACCGTTGCCCATATTGATATTGATCCGGCCGAAGTCGGAAAAAATGTTCCGACCCATATCCCGGTTGTAGGAGACGCAAAGCACGTTCTTCAAGAGCTGATTCATCAAAATGGAAAAAAGCCGGATTCAGTAGACTGGCGGATGAAACAGGAGAAATCAAAGGGAGAGTATCCGCTTTGGTATGAAAAATCGGAAGACGTAATCAAACCTCAAAAATTACTGGAGATGGTTTATGCGCATACAGCAGGGGAAGCCATTGTAACAACGGATGTCGGGCAGCATCAAATGTGGGCCGCTCAATTTTACCCCTTTAACAAAGCCGACAGCTGGGTGACATCAGGTGGCCTTGGGACAATGGGATTCGGTCTCCCGGCCGCAATAGGCGCACAGCTTGCAGGCCGGGACAGGAAAGTGGTGGCGGTTGTAGGAGATGGCGGATTTCAGATGACGCTGCAGGAGCTATCCGTCATTTATGAACTGCAGCTGCCGATTAAAATTATTGTTTTAAACAATCAATCACTCGGGATGGTCAGACAGTGGCAGGAAATCTTTTATGAGGAAAGGTACTCCCATTCGAAATTCGCCTCTCAGCCGAATTTTAATAAACTGGCTGAAGCTTACGGGATTAAAGGACTGACCATTACGAATATGAACGAGGCGGACTTGAACTTAAAGGAGGCCCTTCAATCTGACGAACCGATGCTGATTAACGTTTTAGTAGAAAAAGAAGAAAACGTGTATCCAATGATTGCGCCAGGAAAAGGCATTCATCAAATGGAAGGAGTGAAACCGTGAAACGGATTATAACGATTACCGTCCTGAACCGGCCAGGGGTACTGAACAGAATTACCGGACTGTTTACGAAACGGCTCTACAATATTGAAAGCATCACAGTCGGCCATACAGAGACAGAAGGAGTTTCGCGAATCACCTTTACCGTTAATGTGGAGGACCATAAGCAGGTGGAGCAGCTCACAAAGCAGCTGAATAAGCAGATTCACGTTTTAAAAGTAACGGACATGACCAATCAAAAAGTAGTGGCAAGAGAGCTCGCGCTGATTAAAGTCAATTCTCCGGCTGCAAGCAGACTCGAAATCTACGGCATTATTGAACCTTTCAGGGCGACGGTCATTGATGTAGGAAGAGAGAGCCTCGTCATTCAGGCAGCCGGTGAGCCGGATAAAGTGGAAGCGCTCATTGATTTGCTGAGGCCATATGGCATCAAAGAAGTTGCGCGAACAGGCACAACCGCATTTACAAGAAGCAGCAAACGGAATACCCCGTCAAAAACGGCTTTTATCGTCTAATAATCGGTTTACAAAACACATTGGAATGGAGAGATTCACTATGGCAAAGGTTTTTTATAACGGAGATGTAAATGAACAGGCACTTCAAGGAAAAAAAATCGCGGTAATCGGCTACGGTTCTCAGGGTCATGCCCATGCGTTAAATCTTAAGGAAAGCGGATTGGATGTTATCGTCGGTGTAAGGAAGGGCGGTTCGTTCGAAAAAGCACAGGAGGATGGACATGAGGTTTATACAGTAAAAGAAGCTGCAGAGGCGGCAGATGTGATCATGGTGCTTCTGCCGGACGAACAGCAGGCGAAAGTATACAAACATGAAATTAAGGATGCGCTTGAACCGGGAAAATCATTAGTTTTTGCTCACGGATTCAACATCCATTTTCATCAGATTGTACCTCCCGAATTTGTTGATGTATTCCTCGTTGCTCCAAAAGGGCCCGGCCATCTTGTACGCAGAACCTATACAGAAGGTGCGGGAGTGCCGGCACTGTTTGCTATCCAGCAGGACGTTTCCGGAAAAGCGCGGGAAACAGCGCTTGCCTATGCGAAAGGGATTGGTGCAGGACGTGCAGGCGTTCTTGAAACAACATTTAAAGAGGAAACGGAAACGGACTTGTTTGGAGAACAGGCGGTCCTTTGCGGGGGATTAACGTCTCTTGTTAAAGCCGGATTCGAAACGCTTGTGGAAGCAGGGTATCAGCCGGAACTCGCCTATTTTGAATGTATGCATGAGCTGAAGCTGATTGTGGATCTGATGTATGAGGGCGGCCTTGAAGGGATGAGATATTCGGTTTCAGACACCGCGCAGTGGGGAGATTTCGTATCAGGTCCAAGAGTCGTAGATGGAAAAGTGAAAGAATCAATGAAAGCTGTTTTGGAAGATATTCAGTCCGGCAGATTTGCGAAAGAGTGGATTTTGGAAAACCAAGTAAACCGTCCTCAGTTCAACGCAATAAACAAGCGTGAAAATGAACATCAAATTGAAAAAGTGGGCAGAGAACTTAGAAGCATGATGCCATTTGTGAAGCCAAAAGGAAAAGAGGCGGTGACCGCTGGTGCAAAAAATTAATGTTTTCGACACAACGCTCAGAGATGGTGAACAGTCCGCCGGAGTCAATCTTACGTTTGGAGAGAAGCTGGAGATCGCAAGACAGCTGGAAAGGCTGAAGGTTGACATTATGGAGGCGGGATTTCCCGCTTCCTCCAAGGCTGAAATGAAAAGTGTCAGAGAAATTGCACGGTCGGTCAGGGGCTGTTCCATTACGGGGCTGGCACGTTCCGTTAAAAGCGACATTGACATCGCATGGGAAGCATTGAAAGATGGGGCAGAGCCCCGATTGCATGTATTTCTGGCTACTTCCCCGATCCACAGGGAATACAAGCTGAAAAAGTCAAAGGAACAAGTGATTGAGTCAGCTGTAGAAGCTGTAAAGTATGCGAAAACCCTGTTCCCGGTTGTCCAGTGGTCCGCCGAAGATGCGTGCAGGACGGAGCTTGATTTTTTAAGAGAAATTGTCAGCGAAGTGATTAAAGCAGGAGCTGATGTAGTCAATATTCCTGATACAGTCGGCTATATCCATCCAAAGGAATATGGAGAGATCTTTTCCTATTTAAAACAAAATGTTTCAGATATTGATCAGGTCATTCTATCCGCTCACTGCCATAATGATCTTGGAATGGCGGTGGCGAACTCTTTATCCGCCATCGAGCATGGAGCCGGGCAGGTGGAAGGCACCATCAATGGCATCGGGGAGCGTGCAGGGAATGCTGCTTTGGAAGAAATTGCCGTAGCTTTAAAGATAAGAGCGGATCACTATCAATCTTATTTTGATTTGAAGATGGATGAAATAAAGCGCACCAGCGACATTGTCAGCAAGCTTACCGGAATGGCGGTGCCTGGAAACAAAGCAGTTGTCGGGAAGAATGCTTTTGCCCATGAATCAGGTATTCATCAGGACGGGGTGTTAAAGGAAAAAACAACCTATGAAATTATTTCTCCGGAAATGGTAGGCGTTTCCTCGAATTCTCTTGTTCTTGGTAAGCACTCCGGCAGACATGCATTTGGTGCAAGAATGAAAGAACTGGGCTTTGCATTGGATGAAAAGGAATTGAAGAGAGCGTTTGACCGGTTTAAAGACTGGTCAGAGAAGAAGAAAGAATTTACGGACGCAGACCTTCTTTCTATATTAATGGAAGAAAAAGCGGCAAATGGGGCAGCGGGCTATGAATTGCTCACCCTGCAAGTCCAATTTGGAACTTCTAACCTTACAACGGCTGCGGTTACGCTTCGTGACCAGAATAAGACGGTTATTCAGGAAGCTGCAACAGGTGCCGGAAGTGTTGAGGCGATTTACAATACGCTGGAACGCTGCATCGGTTCGTCTATTCATTTAAAAGATTACAGAATTCAATCAAACAGCAGCGGAAGAGACGCTCTTGCTGAAGTGTATGTGAAAGTAGAATTTAAGGGAGTGGAAACGAGCGGACGCGGTATGGCTCAGGATGTATTGGAAGCATCGGCACGGGCTTATGTGAATGCCGTCAACCGGGTGCTTTTATTCACTCAAGAGGAACAGGAAGTTATGCAATTGCCAGTCTAATTGAAATGGGGGATGGATTGTGAAGAAAACAATCGCAATGCTGCCGGGAGACGGAATCGGAAAAGAAGTCATGCAGGGGGCCCGGGAGGTATTGTCTGTCATTGCTGAACAATTCGGCCATGAATTTATCTTCACATCTGGATCAATCGGCGGTTCTGCCATTGATCAGCAAGGTGTGCCGCTTCCTGCAGAAACGCTGGAACTGTGCCGCAGTGCAGATGCTGTATTGTTAGGTGCGGTCGGAGGTCCTAAATGGGATAAAGAATCTCCTGACAGGAGACCTGAAAGAGGATTGCTTGCTCTTCGCAAAGAGCTCGGGCTTTATGCCAATGTCCGGCCTGTGAAAGCGTACGATTGTTTAAATGGACACAGCCCTTTTAAACAATCGGTGCTGGAAGGGGTAGACCTTGTTATTGTCCGGGAGCTGACTGGCGGATTGTATTTCGGCAAACCAAGTGAGCGTTCATCTGACGGAGGAAAAGAATCAGCCGTAGATACGCTTTACTATACAAAAGAAGAGGTAAGACGCATATTGCAGTCTGCATTCGAAATAGCTTCGGAAAGAAGAAGAAAGGTAACATCAGTCGATAAAGCAAATGTTCTTGAATCGAGCAGGATGTGGAGGGAAACTGCTGAGGAAGTAAAAGCCAGTTTTCCGGATGTTGAGCTTGAGCACATGCTAGTTGACAATGCAGCCATGCAGCTGATTAAAAATCCTGCGCAATTCGATGTCCTTGTAACGGAAAATATGTTTGGCGATATTTTGAGTGATGAAGCTTCCGTTTTAACGGGATCATTAGGAATGCTTCCGTCATCAAGTCTTTCTATGAGCGGCCTTCACCTATATGAGCCCGTTCATGGTTCTGCCCCTGACATTGCAGGGGAGAACAAAGCGAATCCGCTGGCGATGATTTTGTCAGCAGCAATGATGCTCCGGACTTCTTTTGGAATGGAAGAAGAAGCCCAGGCAGTTGAAAGAGCCGTTCAGCACGTGCTGGATGCGGGGAAACGGACTGGCGATCTGGCTATGGATAAAGAGCATCCGCTCTCAACAGCTGAAATGGTTGAAGAAATTAAAGAAAGCCTGGCGGACGATAACGCAATTCTTCATATAATGGAAGCTTATGCGTAAAAAACGGCATATGGCTGATTTTATAACTCCTGCAGATGAGACTTGCGGGCAAACACATGGAGCATTTATCTGCAGGCGGGGTTAATAAAAAGATCTAAATGACAAAGGAGGAGGAGAAACATGAAAAAGAGAACGCTATTTGAAAAACTGTGGGATCAGCACGTTGTTTATACCGAAGAGGGGAAACCGGATCTTCTCTACATTGACCTGCATCTCATTCATGAAGTAACCTCTCCGCAGGCATTCGAGGGACTCAGGACTAAAGAAAGAAAGGTCAGAAGACCGGATTTGACCTTTGCCACAATGGATCATAATATTCCGACCATCAATCCGGCAGTGATTAAAGATGAAACAGCCAAAAATCAAATCTGTGCATTAGAGCGGAATTGCACACAATTTGGTATTCAGCTTGCGGGTATAGGAAGTGAGGATCAGGGAATTGTCCACGTTATTGGCCCGGAGCTTGGACTGACGCTTCCAGGAAAGACGATTGTGTGCGGTGATAGCCACACATCCACCCACGGGGCTTTCGGAGCACTTGCCTTTGGAATCGGGACGAGTGAAGTAGAGCATGTTCTCGCTACACAGACACTCTGGCAGAAAAAACCAAAAACCCTCCAGATTAACATCAATGGAGAGCTTGGAGAAGGAGTGACAGCGAAAGATGTAATTCTCTATACAATCGGGCAATACGGAGTGCGTTTTGGCACTGGCTGCGTGATTGAATTTACCGGAAATGTGATCCGGAATTTATCGATGGATGAAAGAATGACGATTTGCAATATGTCGATCGAAGCAGGGGCAAGAGCAGGACTGATCGCTCCGGATGAAACAACGTTTTCTTATATAAAAGGCAGAAAGTTTGCACCAAAAGGAGAAGAATTTGAGAAGTATACGGAACAGTGGAAACAGCTTGTCACCGATGAAGGAGCTTCCTATGACAAAACAATCGAGCTCCGTGCAGAAGACATTGGTCCGATGATTACATGGGGAACAAATCCCGGTATGGCTCTCCCGGTTGACCAACATGTTCCTGCCCTTGAGTCCTATCCGACGAAGGAAGGGAAAAAAGAAGCTGAACGGGCTTACTCTTATATGCAGCTGGCTCCTGGTCAGCCGCTTGAGAACCTTGCCGTTCAGCATGTATTTATCGGGTCGTGCACAAATTCCCGGATTCATGATCTGCGGGAAGCGGCCGCCTATATACAAGGGAAAACGGTGGCTTCTTCCGTAAGAGCCATGGTTGTACCGGGATCGGAAGCGGTAAAAAGAAAGGCAGAGGAAGAAGGTCTTGACACCATTTTCAAGGAAGCGGGTTTTGAATGGAGGCACTCCGGCTGCAGCATGTGTTTAAGCATGAACGATGATGCGGTACCCGAGGGGGAAAGGTGCGCTTCGACCTCTAACCGAAACTTTGAAGGCCGTCAGGGAAAGGGTGCACGGACTCATTTAGTCAGTCCGGTTATGGCGGCAGCAGCCGCTGTACATGGCAGATTTGTTGACATTCGGAAATCACCATTTAAAGGAGGAGACGTTCATGCTTCAGCCGTTCCGACTTCATAAGGGAAGAGTTGCTGTGCTTGACAGGGACAATGTAGATACGGATCAAATCATACCGAAACAGTTTTTAAAGCGGATTGAACGGACAGGGTATGGAAGGTATGCCTTCTTTGATTGGAGATATAAAGGCAACGGAGAGCCGGATCCCGAATTCGAATTAAACCGTCCCGGCTTTGCCGGGTCCACGATTTTGATTGCCGGTGAAAATTTCGGATGCGGTTCTTCGAGGGAGCACGCTCCGTGGGCACTCGGAGATTATGGATTCCGGGTGATTATTGCCCCGTCTTTTGCGGATATTTTTCATCAAAACTGTCTGAAAAACGGGATTTTGCCTATCAGACTCAATCAGGATAAAGTAACGGATCTGATGGATAAGGCGAACAGCGGCAGCCAGGAGCTTACCGTTAACCTCGCCGATCAGACAGTTTGGGGAGAAGCCGGTCTGGAAGCGGCATTTGAGATAGACCCTCATTGGAAAGATATGCTCCTTAACGGGCGGGATGAGATTGCTTATACATTGATGTATGAGGAAAGCATCCGCGTTTTTGAAGAAAGCAGAATTTGACAGGGAATAAAGGTGCGGAGGCAGAGCCTTCGCACCTTTTTGCAGGCCATCTGCCTTCCGCTTGTGTTCCGTTCTGCACACTGGTAAACTTGTAGCAAATTAAACGCGGAGTTGGTCTGTTTCATGAATGAAGACAAGCAATCGAAGATCATCCCCTTTCCTAATCTAAAGAAGAGGCTTGTGGATAAAGGGATGGAGGCGCTGAAAGAGAAACAATTTCAGGATGCTTTGGAATTCTTCTCAGAAGCAAGGAATATGGATGAGGACCAGGCTGATATTCAGCTCGGAATTGCTTTGTGCCTGATGGAAATGGGTGAGCTGCAGGAAGCAAGCCAAGTGTGCAAAAAGATGCTTCATGAGGACATCGGCAATTATTTTACTGTTCTTCAAGTTTATTTAACCATTCTTATTCAGCTCAGAGAATACGATGAAGTGCGAACAACCATTGAAGCCGTTTTACAGGAGAACCAAATGCCTGCCGAAAGCGCTGAACAGTTTTACAGGCTTCTCGATTTCAGCCGCAGGATGAGCGGTTCAGAGCAGAGTGAAAATTTGCAGGAAGAACCTTTCAGCTATGAGCCCGATGATTGGACAGAGTCAGAAGGATTCATGGCTGATCCGTCCAGACAGATTGATTATATACAATCAATAAGGGACCGGAATGTAGCAAAGCATATGCCTACTTTAAAGTCCCTTCTTGAGCATACGCATGTCCATCCGGTTATTAAAACGATGATTCTTCAGGTGCTGATGGAGCATGAGGTGGAGAAGACGGTGACCGTGGAAAAGTTTGAAGAAACCCTTTCCGTCGTTCCTGCTTCCCTTTCAGACCTTTCCGATACTCCTTTCGCAAAAAGGGTGCTTAATTTGCTCGATGACACACTGGGAGCTGAAAACCCTTCTCTATTCGAAGCGGTAAAAGAATTGTGGATCCGCCACCTGTTTGTTTTATTTCCTTTTTTGCCAAAACCGGCAGACGCTTCTCTTTGGGCGGCAGCTCTTCATAAAGCTGGATATGAAATGCACGGCATAGAAATCGAAGAGGATGAATTGCATCATCTCTACAATGTCTCTTCATTTGAGCTTAGCGATGCCGGCAGCAAAATCGTTCAAGTTGAAAGGATGTCCTATCTGGAGCATGACGGCATCTAAAGTTAGAAAAATATAGGAATAGGTTGAATCCAAGTCATTCTGTGTTATAATGAAATGGTTTCATATCGTGATGGAGGGCGGAAAATGCCCGATTTACATAAGGCAGCCTCTGCTGCTGCTTAACTTAATGAATCATGAAACTAACCACATACTATAGATTTTTGGAGGGAAACACATGTCTGCTAAATGGGAAAAACTTGAAGGTAATCAAGGGATTTTGACTGTTGAAGTGGATGCTGAAACTTTCGACAGCGCTTTGAACGAAGCATTTAAAAAAGTCGTACAGCAAGTATCCATTCCTGGCTTCCGCAAAGGGAAAGTTCCGCGCAGCCTGTTTGAACAGCGTTTTGGAGTAGAATCTCTTTATCAGGATGCATTGGATATTCTTCTTCCGGTAGAATACGGAAAAGCAATTGATGAGACAAAAATCGAGCCAATCGACCGTCCTGAAATCGACATCGATTCCATGGGTAAAGGCGAAAAACTTACTTTCACTGCGAAAGTTACCGTTAAGCCTGAAGTGAAGCTTGGCGATTACAAAGGTCTTGAAGTGGACAAAGATGACGCTGAAGTAACAGATGAAGATGTTGATCAGGAATTGAAACAGCTTCAAGAGCGTCAGGCTGAGCTTGTTGTGAAAGAAGAAGGAAAAGTAGAAAACGGAGATAATGTTGTTATGGATTTCGAGGGCTTCGTAGATGGTGAAGCATTCGAAGGCGGACAAGCGGATAACTATTCTCTTGAAATTGGTTCCGGTTCTTTCATCCCTGGCTTTGAAGAGCAGCTTGTAGGTCTTGAAACAGGGGCAGAAAAAGACGTTGAAGTAACATTCCCTGAAGAGTACCATGCTGAAGAGCTGGCTGGAAAAGCAGCTACATTCAAAGTGAAAATTCATGAAATCAAAGCGAAGGAACTTCCGGAGCTAGATGATGAATTTGCTAAAGATGTGGATGATGAAGTGGAGACTCTTGACGCGCTTAAAGCTAAAACGAAAGAGCGTCTTCAGGAAACACGCAAAACAGAAGCGGAAAACAAGCTTCGTGACGCACTTGTAGAAAAAGCTGCAGAAAATGCAGAAGTTGAAATTCCACAAGTGATGATCGACAGCGAAGTAGAGCGCATGATGAAAGAATTCGAACAGCGCCTGCAAATGCAAGGAATGAACCTTGAGCTTTACTTCCAATTCTCCGGACAGGATGAAGAGGCGCTTAAACAGCAAATGAACGAAGATGCTGCGAAACGCGTGAAATTCAACCTGACTCTTGAAGCGGTTGCTGCAGCTGAAAACCTTGAAGTTACAGATGCAGAAGTGGAAGAAGAGCTTTCCAAAATGGCTGAAATGTACAACATGCCGGTTGAAAGCATCAAGCAAGCACTTGGTTCAACAGATGCAGTGAAAGAGGATCTTAAAATCCGCAAAGCAATTGATTTCCTAGTAGAAAACAGCAAAACAGCTGCATAAATAAAGAATGGATGACAGGGCGCGAATATTCGTGCCCTGTTTTCTAAACAATGACTTTTGCAGAAAATGGCGACATATACATAGAAGCAGGATCGTTCCTAATTAAATAAAAACATGCTAAAATACATATACATACATCAATACATATCCTTTTGCAGGGAATACCGTGATTTACCGGACAGCTTGAGTATAGCAAATGATGTTTTTTCTTCTAAATTTAGGGTAGGATATAGGAAAGCATACATAGCAGCAAACATTCTTCAAACATCTTAATATCCATCACCGCAGCGTTTATGATAAAATGCACTACATACTTGATTTACATGCAAGGCCTATACCTTATCGGAGAGCAGCCCTCACGGATTATCTCTGTTACTGCACCATTGTATTCGCTGATGGACGGGGTTTTGATCGTATGAAGAGATAAAGAATAAGGGGTGAAACAATGTTTAAATTTAATGATGAAAAAGGACAGCTAAAATGTTCATTCTGCGGAAAAACACAGGATCAAGTTCGTAAACTTGTAGCTGGACCGGGCGTTTATATATGTGATGAATGCATCGAGCTGTGCACGGAGATCGTGGAAGAAGAACTGGGTACAGAAGAAGAAGTAGAATTTAAGGACGTTCCAAAACCAGCCGAGATCAGAGAAATTCTCGATGAATACGTAATCGGTCAGGATGCAGCGAAGAAATCTCTTGCTGTAGCTGTCTACAATCACTATAAACGAATTAATTCAAGCAGCAAGATTGACGATGTAGAGCTTTCTAAGAGCAACATTGCCATGATTGGTCCTACAGGAAGCGGAAAAACGCTTCTTGCACAAACACTTGCCAGAATTTTGAATGTTCCGTTTGCTATCGCTGACGCTACTTCCCTTACTGAAGCCGGCTATGTAGGAGAAGATGTTGAAAACATTCTTCTGAAACTGATCCAGGCAGCAGATTATGATGTGGAAAAAGCAGAAAAAGGCATTATCTACATCGATGAAATTGATAAAGTAGCTCGGAAGTCGGAAAATCCTTCCATTACACGCGATGTTTCCGGTGAAGGGGTTCAGCAGGCCCTTCTGAAAATTCTTGAAGGAACGGTTGCAAGTGTTCCCCCTCAAGGAGGGCGCAAGCATCCTCATCAGGAATTTATTCAGATTGATACAACCAACATCCTCTTTATTTGCGGAGGAGCGTTTGATGGAATCGAGCAAATTATTAAGCGCCGCCTGGGCAAGAAAGTCATCGGCTTTGGATCAGACAATACGAAAGAAGAACTGGATTCAAAAATGCTTCTTTCCAAAGTCCTTCCTGAAGATTTGCTCAAATTCGGATTAATTCCTGAATTCATCGGGCGTCTGCCGGTTATTTCAAGCCTTGCACCTCTTGATGAAGAGGCTCTGGTTGAAATTCTGACTAAGCCGAAGAATGCGCTTGTTAAACAATATCAAAAAATGCTTGATCTTGATGGTGTGGAGCTTGATTTTGAGGAGGACGCTCTTCTCGAAATCGCCAAAAAAGCCATTGAGCGCAAAACAGGTGCCCGCGGTCTTAGATCCATTATCGAAGGACTCATGCTGGATGTTATGTTTGAATTGCCATCCCGTGAAGATATCGAAAAATGCATCATTACCGGTGCAACCGTTGCTGATCAGGTTCCGCCAAAGCTTGTAACAAATGACGGGACAGTAATCGAAAAAGATAAAAAGACATCTGCATAATAAATTCAAAAGGGCTGTCTGACAAGTCCTGCGAAAAGAAAATAGCCGAATGAAAACCCCCGGTATGCTTTGATGATTTGAAGCATATCCGGGGGTTTTTTTGTTCATAATCGCTCGCTTAAAGGAATGGATTAGGCTGACTAGAGCAGCAGGACGATTGAAACTCCGCAGTCGCCTAAGCCTTGGAGGCTCATCTCCCGCCACGCCGGAATGCTTAAGACTCCTGCGGGAACAGCGAATCAGCAAACCGGTTTAACAGAGCAATTTTATAAAATTTACTGGAAACTCCTTGCATCCTCGCGCTGAAAGTTCTTGATGCCTTATCTGAAAATCAGGGTTTATTCCTGCCGCTCTGAGGAGATACTAAGGAAAAGCAGGAAGTGCCATTTGGCTAAGAGAGGCAGACTCTTTTACATAGAAACAGGAAGCGGCAGGAGGGACCAATATGAGTTGGACGAGCATTGCATTATTTGTACAATTGTTTTTTGGGATTATCATTGGACTATACTTTTGGAATCTGTTAAAAAGTCAGAGAACACAGAAGGTTTCGATTGACAGGGAATCCAAAAAAGAAATGGAACAGCTTCGCAAAATGAGATCCATTCGATTAAGCGAGCCGCTGGCTGAACGAGTACGGCCGAAAACCTTTCATGATATTGTGGGACAAGAGGATGGAATTCGTTCATTAAGCGCAGCATTATGCGGTCCGAATCCTCAGCACGTCATTATTTACGGCCCTCCAGGTGTCGGAAAGACGGCTGCAGCGCGGCTTGTGCTGGAGGAAGCAAAGCGGAACGGCAAATCGCCGTTCAGACAATCATCCGTTTTTGTAGAATTAGATGCTACGACGGCCAGGTTTGATGAAAGAGGGATTGCTGACCCGCTTATTGGTTCTGTCCATGATCCGATTTATCAGGGGGCAGGAGCGATGGGGCAGGCAGGTATCCCGCAGCCTAAGCAGGGAGCTGTAACCCATGCCCATGGCGGAGTTTTATTTATTGATGAAATCGGTGAGCTCCATCCCATTCAAATGAATAAAATGCTGAAAGTGCTGGAGGATCGGAAGGTGTTTTTGGAAAGCGCCTATTATAGTGAAGAAAATTCGAACATACCGGCGCACATTCATGATATTTTCCAAAATGGACTGCCCGCTGACTTCCGTTTAATCGGTGCAACCACAAGAACACCGAATGAAATCCCGCCTGCCATTCGATCCCGCTGTGTAGAAGTGTTCTTCAGGGAGCTGGATCAAAAAGAATTATCCATCGTTGCCAACAAAGCTTCTGCAAAAATTGGAATGAATGTGTCCGAACAGGGAATTGATCTGATGACATCCTATGCTAGAAACGGACGGGAAATTGTTAACATGATGCAAATTGTTGCCGGAATGGCCATGAATGAAGACCGTCATGAAGTAACGGTAAAAGACATTGAGTGGGTCATCCACTCAAGCCAGATGGCACCTAGACACGACCGGAAAATTGGTGCCGAATCCAAAGTAGGTCTTGTAAACGGGCTTGCAGTACACGGGCCGAACACAGGTTCACTGCTGGAAATTGAAGTCATGGTTCTTCCGGCAAAGGACAAAGGCAGTGTAAATATTACGGGTATTGTGGAAGAAGAAAGCATTGGTGACCGCGGCAAATCCATACGCAGAAAAAGTATGGCAAAAGGTTCAGTGGAGAATGTAATCACCGTTTTGAAATCAATGGGTGTAGATGCAGAAAACTATGAGATCCATGTGAACTTTCCCGGTGGAGTTCCGGTAGACGGCCCATCCGCGGGGATTGCCATGGCAGCCGGTATTTTTTCAGCTATTCACAAAATTCCTGTTGACCATATGCTCGCAATGACAGGAGAAATAAGTATTCATGGACATGTAAAACCGATCGGCGGGGTTGTCCCTAAAATAAAAGCGGCTAAATTAGCCGGTGCTAAACGGGTAATCATCCCTGCGGAAAACAGCCAGTCTATATTAGAAGATATTCCAGGAATCACCATTATACCGGTATCGCATTTTCAGGAAGTGCTGGATCATGCCCTGCTGGACCCGCCAGGCGAATTTTTGCTGAATGAGAAAAAATCTGTTTGAATTTGCATATAGTAAAGAGCGGTGAACCTCCAGGCAACCTGGGGGTTTTCCTTTGCATCGGGCATCCTATTCATCCGATAGGCAAAAAATAAACATCCAAATAGACACCCTATAAAGAATAAGTTAGAATTAGACAAGAACTCGCACATACGCTATCAAGAAAGAGACGGAGGTGCATAGGTATGGCGAATAACGAGGCAACCATTCCTTTGCTTCCATTAAGAGGGCTTTTGGTCTATCCAACCATGGTTCTTCATTTGGATGTAGGCAGGGATAAATCAGTTCAGGCACTAGAAGCAGCCATGATGGACAATCATATGATTTTTTTAGCCACACAAAAGGATATTTCTATAGATGAACCTGCAGAGGACGATGTGTACCGTGTGGGAACATATACGAAAATAAAACAAATGCTGAAGCTTCCGAACGGTACAATCCGCGTTTTAGTAGAGGGTCTGGAAAGAGGAGAAATCCGCTCTTTCAAGGAGGAAAACGATACATTGATGGTTACCATCGAGACCCTTTCGGATTCGTCTGAAAAAGATGTAGAGAGCGAGGCACTGATGAGAACGCTGCTTGAATACTTTGAGCAGTACATCAAGCTTTCGAAAAAGGTTTCCGCAGAAACATTTGCTTCTGTAGCAGATATCGATGATCCAGGCCGGGTAGCCGATCTTGTTGCTTCCCATCTTCCTCTTAAGCTAAAAGAAAAGCAGGAAGTACTGGAAACCATTCCTGTTAAAGAGCGCTTGAATAAAGTGATCAGCATGCTCAACAACGAAAAAGAAGTGCTGAACCTTGAGAAGAAAATCGGGCAGCGGGTCAAGCGCTCGATGGAACGCACTCAAAAAGAGTATTATCTCCGCGAACAAATGAAAGCCATTCAGAAGGAACTGGGCGACAAAGAAGGAAAGACGGGAGAAGTATCCCTTCTTTCTGAAAAGATTGAGCAGGCTGGCATGCCTGAAGACATCAAAGCGGCAGCTCTTAAGGAACTAGACAGATATGAAAAGGTTCCTTCCAGTTCCGCTGAAAGTGCTGTCATCAGAAATTATATCGATTGGCTGCTTGCTCTTCCCTGGACAAACGCAACTGAGGACCGTTTAGACCTGCGAATTGCAGAAAAGATTTTGAATGATGATCACCACGGGCTGGAGAAGGTAAAGGAACGTGTTCTTGAATACTTAGCTGTTCAAAAGCTTACCAACTCTTTAAAAGGGCCGATTCTATGTCTTGCGGGACCTCCCGGAGTGGGGAAAACTTCGCTTGCCCGGTCAATTGCAAAATCCCTGAACCGGAATTTTGTCCGCATTTCACTTGGCGGTGTCCGGGATGAGTCTGAAATACGTGGCCACCGGAGAACCTATGTTGGAGCCATGCCTGGCCGGATTATTCAGGGCATGAAAAAAGCAGGCAGCATCAATCCGGTCTTTTTACTCGATGAAATCGATAAAATGTCCAGTGATTTCAGGGGCGACCCATCATCCGCCTTGCTGGAAGTACTGGACCCTGAACAAAATCATAATTTCAGCGACCATTATATAGAAGAAACATACGATCTATCCAATGTGATGTTTGTAGCAACTGCGAACAACCTTGCAACGATTCCCGGTCCTCTTCGCGACCGTATGGAAATCATCACCATTGCAGGGTATACAGAATTAGAAAAAATTCACATTGCGAAAGACCACCTTCTTCCGAAACAGCTGGAGGCACACGGCCTGAAGAAAGCAAACCTTCAGGTGAAAGAAACCGCCTTGCAGAATGTCGTGCGCTATTATACGAGAGAAGCCGGTGTGCGGGGCATGGAACGGCAGCTTGCCGCCATTTGCCGGAAAGCCGCGAAAAAAATTGTTTCCGAAGAAAAAAAGAAAATCATTGTGTCTGAAAAGAACGTGCAGGACTATTTAGGAAAGCCCATTTTCCGTTACGGCCAGGCAGAACTGGAAGACCAGATCGGCGTGGCGACAGGTCTTGCCTATACGACAGTCGGCGGTGACACGCTTTCGATTGAAGTTTCCCTCTCGCCCGGAAAAGGGAAATTGATCTTAACCGGCAAATTGGGCGATGTCATGAAAGAATCGGCACAGGCTGCCTTCAGCTTTATCCGTTCAAAAGCAAAAAAACTGGATATCGATCCTGATTTTCATGAGAAACATGACATTCATATTCACGTTCCCGAGGGAGCTGTTCCAAAGGACGGACCTTCAGCAGGTATTACGATGGCGACGGCGCTTATTTCTGCACTTACAGGGCGTCCTGTACGAAAAGAAGTAGGAATGACAGGGGAAATTACATTAAGAGGACGGGTGCTTCCAATCGGCGGCTTAAAAGAAAAATCCCTGTCCGCCCACCGTGCCGGTCTTAAAAAGATTATTCTGCCGAAAGAAAATGAAAAAGATTTGGAAGATATACCGGAAAGCATTCGCAATGATCTGACCTTCGTGTTAGTATCAGATATTGAAGAAGTATTAAAGCACGCACTGACTGGAGAAACGAAATGAAGGTAACCTCATCTGAAATTGTAATAAGCGCAGTAAAGCCGGAGCAATATCCGGATGCCGGGATCCCGGAAATTGCGCTCGCTGGACGATCAAATGTCGGAAAGTCATCTTTTATTAATAAGCTGCTGAACCGTAAAAATCTGGCCAGGACTTCATCCAAGCCGGGAAAAACACAAACGCTGAATTTTTACATTATTAATGATGTGATTCACTTTGTGGATGTTCCCGGATACGGGTTCGCTAAAGTGTCAAAGAGCGAGCGGGATGCCTGGGGGAGAATGATTGAAACGTATTTAACCAGCAGAGATGAACTGAAAGCAGTCGTTCTCATCATCGATGTCCGGCACAAGCCGACAAAAGATGATATCCTGATGTACGATTTTCTTAAACATTATGGAATTCCTGTTATTGTAGTGGCTACAAAAGCAGATAAAATTCCAAAAACAAAATGGCAAAAGCATGTTAAGATTGTGGAAGAATCTCTTGATCTCTATGAAGAAGACTCCATTGTCCTCTTTTCATCCGAAACTGGAAAAGGAAAGGACGAAGCATGGGGAGCCATTAAAAGACTGACCGGAGTTAAATAGCCCCATATAAAAAATGCATCCTAAACGGGATGCATTTTTTAATGAATAATTTCTTATTTTTTCCTGAATAATAAAATAAGACCGGCAGCGATAAAAAGGAAAGGCCAGAATTTTTCCGCATAGCTTATTCCTTGCTGAAGCTGACTGAAGGAGTCGGCAATTTGCTGAAAGTAATGGATAAACAGTCCGGCCAGCAGGACGACTGCCCCTGATACATACCCGCTTTTTGCTTTCATCGAGGCGAGCAGCAGGGATGCTCCGACTATCATCGTAATGCCCGCTGCATCATTTGGCCAGGAGGGATTTCTGCCGGACAGAAGAAAATGGATGCCAAGCCCTGTCAGAATGAGCCCTGTAACAAGATAGGAATCGTCCTTCGCTAAAAGACTAGTAAGAAGGAATACGATTCCGAACAGCAAAATGAGCGTTTGCCAGCTGTTCTGCTCCGGAAAAAGCATAATGTTCAGCTTTTGTAATAAAAAATAAGATCCGAACACGACTAAAAAGTAGGCTGGGAATGCTGGACGCTGTTTCATGGATGCACCTCATCTGAATAGACTTTCTCTTGAAAGAAAGCGCTTTTTTTGGTATTGTACATGGTGGAATACATAAGGTTCTTCTGTTTTCATACCCTGTTCACATTTTAACAAAAGTACACTTTTCTATCATGTTATAATATAAATTAGACGAAAGTAAATGATTAGACAAAGAATTGTTTTTACTTTAGAATAATTATTGTTAATTTACAAGAGAAGATAGGGGGGTATTGAAGAAAGTGCATATTTTAGTTGTAGGCATAAATCATAAGACTGCCCCTGTTGATATACGTGAAAAGCTGAGTTTTGATCCTTCTGAACTTGGGTCAGCCATGAAAAAATTAAGAACCCAGAAAAGCGTTCTTGAGAATATTATCGTTTCTACCTGTAACCGCACGGAAATTTATGCGGTGGTGGACCAGCTCCATACAGGAAGATATTATTTAAAGGCTTTTTTAGCCGATTGGTTTGCTCTTGAAATGGAGCAGTTTGCTCCATTTCTCACTTTTTATGAAAATGATGGGGCTGTAGACCATCTATTCCGCGTTTCATGCGGTCTTGATTCCATGATAGTCGGAGAAACTCAAATTTTGGGACAGGTGCGCTCAAGCTTCCTGGAAGGCCAGGAACTGGATACAACGGGAACGGTCTTTAATTATCTGTTTAAAGAAGCGGTGACCCTTGCTAAGAGAGCCCACTCTGAAACGGAAATCGGAAGTCATGCTGTATCCGTCAGCTATGCAGCTGTTCAGCTTGCAAAGAAAATTTTCGGGAATCTGTCTTCAAAAAGGGTGCTGATTCTTGGAGCGGGCAAAATGAGTGAACTCGCTGCTCAAAACCTTCATGGGAACGGGGTAAGCGAGGTTACGGTCGTGAACCGCACACTGGAGAAGGCGAGGCAGCTGGCGGAAAAATTCAGCGGCAAAGCCATAAGTTTTGCGGAACTCGAGCCGGCATTAAAGGATGCGGATATCGTCATTAGCTCAACAGGCGCCAAGGATTTTGTCGTAACGAAGGAAATGATGGCGGAAGTTGAAAAACAGCGCAGAGGCAAGCCTTTGTTTATGGTGGACATCGCCGTGCCAAGAGACATTGATCCATCCATCAATGAGCTTGAAAGCATCTTCCTTTACGACATTGACGATCTGGAGGGAATTGTTGAGGCCAACATGCAGGAGCGAAAAGCAGCTGCCGAACGGGTTGGCATCATGATTGAAGCAGAAATTGTGCAATTTAAGCAGTGGCTGAATATGCTGGGTGTCGTGCCTGTGATTACGGCGCTCAGGGAAAAGGCATTATCGATTCAATCGGAAACGATGCAGAGCATTGAGCGTAAGATGCCCGATCTTTCAGAGCGGGATATCAAGCTTCTGAATAAGCATACGAAGAGCATTATCAATCAGCTGCTCCGTGACCCGATTCTCAAAGCGAAAGAACTTGCTGCTGAACAGGATGGCGATGAAGCCCTTGAACTTTTCAGCGATATCTTTAACATTCGCGAGCAGGTCGAACAGCAAAAAGACAGAAATCATGTATCTGAGCGCGGCATGGAGTCCCACACCGTTCAGAGCGTTTCCTATCCATCTTACTAGAAAGGATATGGCTTAATGATGGGGTTGGACTTGAACCGGCTGAATGAAGCAGCGGTTATTATATATGCATGTTGTGTTCTCTTTTATTTTATTGATTTTGTAAATACGAATCGGAAGGCAAGCAGAATTGCCTTCTGGTTGCTTTCTATTGTTTGGCTGCTGCAAACAATTTTTTTGTTTTATGAAATGGCGGTTTACGGAACCTTTCCCATCCTGAATATCGTGGAAGGCTTATATTTTTATACGTGGGTTCTGGTTACCTTATCGCTTGTGCTTAACTGGTTTCAAAAAGCGGATTTTATTCCCTTCTTCACGAGCATGCTTGGATTTATTATGCTTGCTCTTAACACGTTTGCTTTTTCGCAGAATCAGCCTGGGCAGCTTTCGGACCAGCTGATATCAGAGCTGTCGATTATCCACATTACGATGGCCATCCTTTCATATGGGGCGTTTACTTTAAGCTTTGTTTTTTCAATGCTTTACTTGCTGCAATACAGGCTGCTGAAGAAGAAACAGTGGGGGAGAAGGCTTATCCGGATCCATGACCTTTCCACACTGGATCACATGGCTTACCTGCTGAATGTTACCGGAGTGCCGATGCTGCTGCTGAGCCTGATTCTCGGCTCAATCTGGGCATATATCAAACTGCCTGACTTTCAGTGGTATGATCCGAAGGTGACCGGGTCCTTCGCGGTTATTCTTGTATACAGCATGTACCTTTACATCAAAATTGTAAAAGATCGGCAGGGGAAACCGATTGCGCTTTGGAATGCAGCCGCTTTTCTTGTCCTGCTGATTAACTTTTTCTTATTTGGAAGTTTGTCCCGTTTTCATGTGTATTCATAGATTTCGGGAATGCAGATTGGGAGGATACACATGAGGAAAATTATTATCGGTTCCAGAAAAAGCAAGCTTGCACTGACTCAGACAAACTGGTTTATCCGCAAGCTGCAGAGTTTGAACTTGCCCTATGAATTTGAAGTGAAAGAAATTGTCACAAAGGGAGACCGCATACTAGACGTGACCTTATCGAAAGTCGGGGGAAAAGGCTTGTTCGTAAAGGAAATTGAACAGGCGATGTTTGACGGAGAGATTGATATGGCCGTCCATAGTATGAAGGATATGCCTGCTGAACTTCCGGAAGGACTGACAATCGGCTGTATTCCAAAGAGGGAAGATGTGCGGGATGCACTCATTTCCAAGGATCACCGCAAGCTTTCTGAGCTTCCGGAAGGCTCCATTATCGGAACGAGCAGCTTAAGGAGAAGTGCCCAGCTGCTCGCTATGCGTCCGGACCTGGAGATTAAATGGATTCGCGGGAATATCGATACGAGACTTTCAAAGCTTCAAAATGAAGATTATGACGCGATTATTTTAGCTGCTGCCGGACTTGCAAGAATGGGCTGGAGCCGGGAGACGGTTACGGAGTACCTTGATCCATCATCATGTCTTCCGGCTGTCGGCCAGGGAGCTCTTGCAATAGAATGCAGGGAAAATGATACCGAGCTTCTTGAGATTCTTTCCAAAATCAATGATGCGGAAACAGAGAAAACGGTCAGGGCGGAACGAGCCTTTTTGAAAGTGATGGAAGGCGGCTGTCAAGTTCCGATTGCCGGATATGCCGTACTGAGCGGAGAACATCAGATTGAATTGACAGGCCTTGTAGCAGATCCTGACGGGAAGAAGATTTTCCGGGAAACGCTGACCGGATCCGATCCGGCAGACCTTGGAAAGAAAGTCGCCCTTAAACTTGAAGAACAAGGTGCAAAAGAACTTATTTCCCGGGTAAAGGAGGAGCTGGATCAATCATGAATAAAGAGAAGCCGCTGAGTGGAAAAAAAATCTTGATTACAAGAGAAAAAAGCCAGGCGGCTTCTTTTGCGCGTCTGATTGATGAGAAGGGCGGCATACCAATCGTGATTCCGCTTGTGGCGTTTCTCCCGGCTGAAAACGAAGAAATTATTGCTGAACATTTAAAGGATTTAACCGCCTTTGACTGGCTGATCTTTACGAGTGTGAACGGAGTCCGCTTTTTTGATTATTTTTTAAAAAAGCAGGAATTTATGATCCCGCCGTCCGTCAAAATTGCCGCAGTAGGGAAGAAAACAGCCAGCCGGCTGCAGGCGGCTGGAATGAAACCAAATCTTATTCCGCAGGTTTTCTCAGGAAATCAACTCGCTGATGAGCTGGAAGGATTTGTGTCAAAGGGTGACCGGGTTTTAATTATTCGGGGAAGCTTATCCAAACAGGCTGTTTTTTTTAGAATGAAAGAGAACCGAATTGATGTGAAGGAATTAATCCTTTATGAGAATAAGCCCGTAGCAGATGGAATTGGAGAGCTTTCAGACCTCCTGGAAAAGAAAGAAATTGACTATGTAACGTTTACAAGCCCGTCAATTGTCCATTCCTTCATGAAGGGAATAAAAGAGGTAAATGGGTCTCCGCCTGTTTTTGTCTGCATTGGAGACGTGACAGCTGAATCGCTGAGAGATTACGGGTATGATGGACTTATAGCAAATCCTTACACCATTGAAGGTATGGTGGATAAAATCATTGACCATGCACATAAGGAGGAAATATAAATGGATATACAATTTGCGAGACACCGCAGACTTCGTTCCAGCGAAGGAATGCGAGCGATGATGAGAGAAACTTTTTTAAGACCGGAAGATTTTATTTATCCAATATTTGTTGTAGAGGGAGAAAATAAACGAAATGCCGTCGCATCCATGCCGGGGGTCGAGCAGGTATCCCTAGACCATCTGAATGGAGAAATGCAGGAGCTTGTGGACCTTGGAATCCGTTCGGTTATCGTATTCGGCGTACCGGACCATAAAGATGCGGTTGGTTCTGAGGCCTATCATGATCACGGCATTGTTCAAAAAGCAATCCGCCAAATTAAAGAATACTTTCCGCAGCTCATCGTTGTAGCGGATACGTGCCTTTGCCAGTATACGGATCACGGACATTGCGGTGTGATTGAAGAAGGAAAGATTCTGAATGACCCTTCCCTGGATTTGCTTGCCCGGACAGCAGTCAGCCAGGCAAAAGCGGGTGCAGATATTATTGCGCCTTCCAATATGATGGACGGCTTCACTGCAGCCATCCGCAAAGGCCTTGATGAAAATGGATTTGAAGATATTCCGGTTATGTCTTATGCGGTGAAATACGCAAGTGCATTTTACGGCCCGTTCCGTGATGCAGCTCACAGCACTCCTCAGTTTGGAGACCGCAAGACCTACCAGATGGATCCCGCCAACCGGTCAGAAGCGATGAGGGAAGCGGAATCCGATGTAATGGAAGGAGCAGACTTCCTGATTGTCAAACCGGCCCTTTCTTACCTTGATATCATGAGGGACGTAAAGAACAGCTTCAATCTTCCGGTTGTTGCTTATAACGTTAGCGGTGAATATTCCATGATCAAAGCCGCTGCTCAAAATGGCTGGGTCGATGAAAAAGCAATTGTACTCGAGAAGCTGACAAGCATGAAGCGTGCAGGAGCGGATTTGATTATTACGTACCATGCAAAGGACGCGGCACGCTGGCTGAAAGAGCAGTAAAAGAGAATGGAAAGGGGCACATATGATGAGAAGCTATGAAAAGTCAAAGCAGGCTTTTAAAGAAGCACAGGAATTGATGCCCGGCGGCGTCAACAGCCCTGTTCGAGCGTTTAAATCCGTCAACCTTGATCCTATATTCATGGAGCGCGGCAAAGGATCCAGAATTTTTGATATCGACGGCAACGAATATATTGATTATGTGCTATCCTGGGGTCCTCTAATCCATGGACATGCTAATGAACAGGTCGTCGAGTCTCTGAAAAAGGTGGTAGAATCGGGAACAAGCTTTGGTGCTCCTACCCTCGTTGAAAATGAGCTCGCTAAACTTGTAAAAGATAGAGTGCCCTCAATTGAAATTGTCCGGATGGTGAGCTCCGGAACTGAAGCAACCATGAGTGCTCTCCGTCTAGCCCGCGGGTATACCGGACGCAACAAAATCATTAAATTTGAGGGCTGCTATCATGGTCACGGTGATTCGCTCCTCATAAAAGCAGGTTCCGGCGTCGCGACTCTTGGCTTGCCGGACAGTCCCGGCGTACCTGAAGGGGTAGCGAAAAACACCATTACCGTTCCTTATAACGATTTGGAAAGCATTCGTCTTGCTTTTAAAGAATTCGGAGAGGATATTGCAGGCGTCATCGTAGAACCAGTTGCCGGGAACATGGGGGTAGTGCCTCCGCAGCCTGGCTTCCTTGAAGGATTAAGGGAAGTGACGGAAGAGTATGGCGCGCTGCTCATTTTCGATGAAGTGATGACGGGCTTCAGGGTAGACTACCATTGTGCTCAAGGCTATTTCGGCGTAACACCTGATTTGACCTGCCTTGGAAAAGTCATCGGCGGAGGCCTCCCTGTAGGGGCATATGGCGGAAAAGCTGAAATTATGGAGCAGATTGCGCCGAGCGGTCCAATCTATCAGGCAGGAACCTTATCAGGTAACCCGCTTGCTATGACAGCCGGTCTTGAGACATTGAAGCAGCTGACGCCTGAAAGCTATAAAGAATTTGCACGAAAAGCGGATTTGCTTGAAGAAGGTCTTACAGCTGCTGCCGTAAAGCATGGGATTCCTCATACTGTCAATCGGGCTGGATCCATGATTGGTCTATTCTTTACTGATGAGAACGTCATTAATTATGACAAAGCGAAACAATCCAATCTTGAGTTTTTTGCCGGTTACTACAGAGAAATGGCCAACGAAGGGATATTCCTTCCGCCTTCTCAATTCGAGGGGTTATTTCTTTCAACTGCTCATACGGATGAAGATATTCAGGCAACCATTAATGCTGCAGAAAAAGCGTTCAGCAGACTTAAATAATTGCAAAAGTGCCCGGGGTCATATCCCGGGCATTTTTGCGTTAATCGGTCCTCCCTTTTCGTATTCAGCCTCATACCAACAGTTCTTTTTTGGGGGGCTTCTTCATAAGCTGAAAGTGTCATGATTCTATGTGTTAGTTTCAGGAAGGGAGGAAAACAGCTTGTCACAGGATGCGGCGTTGCGCTTTTCTGTAGAAGAGTCTGTATGGTTTCAAAAAGGACAGGAAGTATTTGAATTACTATCGATTTCCCTGGATCCGAATATAGCAATTGAAGAGCATGATCAATATGTTTCCATAAGAGGAGCTCTTTGCTTGACGGGAGAATACAATCCTGTTCTCAATCCTGAGAATGAAGAAAAAGAATTCGAATTTTCCGCTGCCCGATATGTGAATGAAGTAAATGTGCGGGAAGATGGGACCCACGAACTTATCCACCGTTTTCCCGTGGATATCACGATCCCTAAAAACAGAATCGATAAACTGGAAGAAGTATATGTTTCCATTGATTCGTTTGATTATGATCTGCCGGAATCGACATGCTTAAAGCTTTATGCGGACCTGTCCATCACAGGGATAGGTGAAAATAGCAGAGAGCAGGAAGAGGAACAGGAAATCCAGGAAATAGAGGATATACAGGAAGAGACATCTGAAGCTGTCTATCAGGGGGAAGCCGATTATACCGAGGAAGTGCGGACAGAAGAAGAAAAAGAGGAAGCATTTCAGGAGCTTTATGCTTTTAGAGGAGAGACTCAGGCTCTGATTGAAGAGGAGACGGATGAAGTGTATCCGGAAATCGAAGTTGAAGTGCGAAAGCAGTCCTCTGATTATCAGGAAATTGAACCGCTGTATCAAGCAGTAAAAGAAGAACCATCCCCGGCAAAACAGGATGCGAGAGACAAACAGGATACAGCAGCCGGACAGAGCGAAAATTCTCTGCTGCTTACAAAATTATTTGGACGCGAAGAAGAGGAAGAGCTGACAAGGCTTAAGATTTGTATCGTGCAGCAGGGGGAAACGATTGATTCAATTTGTGACCGCTATGCGCTATCCGCCCAGCAATTAATCAGAGTGAACCATCTGGCAGCAGATAAAGAGGTATATGAGGGGCAAACTCTTTATATTCCCCAATACGCCGGCAGCAAGTAAAGGTCTATAAGAAAGCTGAGGGCGCTCAGCTTTTTTTTTATCATCAGGCTATGTTGAAGCATGCTGCTGATTGAAGCGGAAGGCGTGGGACTCCTGCTTAGAGCAGCGGGACGCAGTGGCGAAGGCAGGGAGAGGCTCACCGCCCAAGGATAAGCGAGCGACTGCTAGCTGCAATCAACAGCCAAGTGTAACAGAGCTTATCATAAAACAAACAAGTGGTGAAATAACATGGAGGATTTTCAGGCAATTCTTGACCAGTATCAGGTGAAATTAGAGTTTGCAGAGCAGCACAGTCCAAGGCTTGTTAAAGTTTACTCCCCGCAGGGAACGTTTGCGCTCAAGTCGCTGAGATCTTCGAGGTCCGGACAGTTTGCAGACCGGGTTCGTTCTGTTTATGAATCCGGCTATACAAGTCTTGTTCCCATTTACCGGAATATGAATAATCAGCTCGTTACAGCAGGAAGCCAGGGTATGTATTATTTAATGCCGTGGCTGCCGGATTCACAGTCTGATGAACGGAGTGCAAGGCACGATTATTTATTTAAAGAAGCAGCGAAACTTCACAGGCAAACGGTCAATGAAGTGAAATTAAAAGGCGGCGAAGCGGAAGCGAGCTTTGAGGCAATCAAAAAAAGCTGGGAAGATCAAAAAAATGCCTATGAAACCTATGTGGAAAAGTGTGAAAAGCAATGGTATCTCTCACCTTTTGAGCTGCAGGCCGTTACCTATTTTACAGAAACGGCAAGGGCAACCGATTTTGCGATTGAAAAACTGGAGGAATGGAACGAGGCAATGAAAGAAAAAGAGACAGCCCGAACGTCCTTTATACACGGCAGTCTTTCTGTTCAGCACGTCGTTTATGACTCCAGTGAAAAAAGCTATTTAATTAATTTTGAAAAGGCCCACCGTGCACCGCCGATGAATGACCTTTTGCAGTTTTATTATAAAACGTTCAACACGTATCCAATCCGGTGCGAGGAGTGTGTGGACTGGTTTTATACCTATCAGAAGGATTTCCCGTTTACTAAGGAGGAAATGCCTCTTTTTATCAGCTATTTAGCTTATCCTGAAGCGCTCTACCGGGCTGTCCTTTCCCGGGAAAACCAAAGAAACCGCCCGTCCCAGCTGCAGGAAAATAAGGAATTGATTAAAGCATACTGGTACTTTAAAAACAATGAATACTTTGTAATGCGGCTGGTCGATATAGAAAATAAGAAAAAAGCTGAGGCACAAACGGAGGGATGAGAAATCCCTCTTTTTTGCGCCTACAGCCATCCCATGTGAAAGGCTAAAGCGAGGAAGATGAGGGCGGCGAGAAGAAGGACGTCAAAGCCGGTAGGGAAGAGGAGAGTCCGGATTCCCTGAAAAACAGTGATGGGAATGATGAACTGAACAGCTGTTACCTTGAGTTCTTTAACCCAGGGAGGCACAGTGTAGGAATTAAATCGTTTTCGCATTGGTATTCACCTCTCTTTGAGTTATAATCAGTTTATGTACATAAGCCCCGGCTGTGCGTTCCTTTCATCCTGTATAAATTTAAGAAAAAACGGGGAAGATGTTGACGAAAAAAACATTTTTATAATACTATTATGACTAGAACGATAAAAAAATATGTTGAAATGCAAGGATAGGGAAGAGTACAGGCGCACCGCACCTAAAGAGAGGGAAATCATCTGCTGAAAGATTTCTCAGGATGGCGGAACTGGAAGGTCGCCCTTTAGCAGTTTTCCTGAACGTTTAAGTAGGGAAAACCGGCGCAGGCCGTTAACACATTTAAGAGCATGGGATGTGCTTTATTTTCCCATGAAAAAAGGTGGTACCGCGAAATCAGCTCCTTTCGTCCTTTTGGATGGGAGGAGTATTTATTTTGTCTATTTTTAGGAGGAAACGGAAATGACCGATAATCAGCAGCCCAACCTGCCGACCAAATATGATCCAAAAGCCGTTGAACAGAACCGATACCAATTCTGGCTGGACGGAAAATATTTCGAAGCAGAGAATGATCAGGAAAAACAGCCCTATACCATTGTCATTCCCCCGCCAAACGTAACAGGAAAGCTTCACTTGGGTCATGCCTGGGATACAACGCTGCAGGATATCCTGACCCGCATGAAGCGGATGCAGGGATTTGATGTGCTTTGGCTTCCGGGAATGGACCATGCGGGTATTGCGACACAGGCAAAAGTAGAAGCCAAGCTGCGTGAAGAGGGGAAATCGCGCTATGATCTCGGGCGTGAAGCATTTGTTGAAGAAACTTGGAAGTGGAAAGAGGAGTATGCCTCCCACATCCGCGAGCAGTGGTCAAAGCTTGGTCTTGGACTGGACTACTCCCGTGAGCGCTTCACACTGGATGAGGGACTTTCAAAAGCTGTCAGGGAAGTATTTGTCACGCTTTACAACAAAGGACTGATCTACCGCGGCGAGTACATCATTAACTGGGATCCGGCAACGAAAACCGCCTTGTCTGATATTGAGGTTATTTATAAAGATGTACAGGGTGCGTTCTATCACATGCGCTATCCGCTCACAGACGGGTCAGGGCATATCGAAATTGCGACAACCCGTCCTGAAACGATGCTTGGGGATACAGCGGTAGCGGTTCACCCTGAAGACGAACGCTACAGGCACCTGATCGGTAAAATGGTGACTCTCCCGATTACCGGCAGAGAAATTCCGATCGTAGCGGATGACTATGTAGATATGGAGTTTGGATCGGGTGCGGTTAAGATTACGCCAGCTCATGATCCGAACGATTTTGAAATCGGTAACCGCCACCATCTGCCTCGTATTCTCGTCATGAACGAAGATGGAACGATGAATGACAAAGCCGGCAAATATGAAGGAATGGATCGCTTTGCATGCCGCAAGCAGATTGTGAAGGATCTGCAGGAGGATGGTGTCCTTTTCAATATCGAAGACCATCCGCACTCTGTTGGACACAGTGAACGGAGCGGCGCCGTAGTAGAGCCTTATCTTTCTACTCAATGGTTTGTAAAAATGCAGCCTCTGGCTGACGCAGCAGTTGATCTTCAATCCTCTGACGAAAAAGTCAATTTCGTTCCAGAGCGGTTTGAAAAAACATACCTGCACTGGATGGAAAATATCCGTGACTGGTGTATTTCAAGACAGCTATGGTGGGGCCACCGAATCCCGGCCTGGTATCATAATGAAACAGGTGAAGTTCACGTAGGACATGAGCCGCCAATCGATCCCGAAAACTGGAAGCAGGATGAGGACGTCCTGGATACATGGTTTAGTTCCGCCCTCTGGCCGTTCTCCACAATGGGGTGGCCGGATACAGAGTCCATTGACTATCAGCGTTTTTATCCGACAGACGTATTGGTGACAGGCTATGATATTATCTTCTTCTGGGTTTCGCGTATGATTTTCCAGGGTCTTGAATTTACCGGAAAGCGTCCATTCGATGATGTACTGATCCATGGACTGGTTAGAGATGATCAGGGACGCAAAATGAGTAAATCACTTGGCAATGGGGTTGACCCAATGGAAGTCATCGATCAGTATGGCGCCGACTCTCTGCGCTATTTCCTTGCGACAGGCAGCTCTCCGGGTCAGGATCTGCGCTTTAGCTTTGAAAAAGTAGAGTCTACGTGGAACTTTGCGAATAAAATTTGGAATGCTTCACGTTTTGCCTTAATGAATATGGACGGACTAACGTTTGAACAAATCGATTTGTCCGGAAAAAAATCAGTCGCAGATCAGTGGATTTTAACCCGCTTGAACGAAACGATTGAACAAGTGACAAAGCTTGCCGACCGCTATGAATTTGGAGAAGTGGGCCGTGTCCTTTATAACTTCATTTGGGATGACTTCTGTGACTGGTATATCGAAATGGCAAAAATCCCGCTGTACGGAGAAGATGAGGCGGCGAAACACACGACACGCTCCATCCTTGCATACGTGCTGGACAATACATTAAGGCTGCTTCATCCAATTATGCCGTTTATTACAGAAGAGATCTGGCAGAGTCTTCCTCACGAAGGGGAATCCATCACCGTTGCTTCATGGCCTGAAGTTAAGCCTGAGCTTGGCAATGAGCAGGCAGCAAGCGATATGAAGCTATTAATGGAAATTATCCGTTCAGTCCGGAACATCCGGGCGGAAGTGAATACCCCGATGAGTAAAAAAATTCAGCTGAAAATCAAAACGAAACAAGAAGAAGTTACACATCAGCTTGAAAACAACCGCTCCTACCTGGAACGGTTCTGCAACCCGAGTTCGCTTGAAATTGGCACAGATTTGCCTTCCGAGGATAAGGCGATGACAGCAGTAGTGACGGGGGCAGAACTCATTCTTCCGCTTGAAGGCCTCATTAACATGGAAGAAGAAATCAAGCGCCTGGAAAAAGAACTGGAAAAATGGAACAAGGAAGTAGAACGCGTTCAAAAGAAACTTGGAAATGAAGGATTCGTGAAAAAAGCGCCTGAAAAGGTGATTGAAGAAGAGCGCGCGAAAGAGACAGAATACGTGGAGAAACGCGATTCTGTAACAGCGAGAATTGCTGAATTAAAAGGCTGATGTTTTTAGGTGATCATCTCGAAGATGGTCACCTGCTTTTTTATCTTAGTGAGGTGGAAAAAAATGCTTGGAACATATGAAGAAACACTCGACTGGATTCACTCCCGATTGAGATTCGGGATAAAACCCGGACTTGGCCGGATGAACGGAATGATGGAAAAGCTGGGAAACCCGCACACGAACATTAAGACGATCCACATAGCCGGAACAAACGGAAAGGGATCAACCGTTTCTTATTTAAGATCGATGCTAAATGAAGCGGGCTATAAAGTAGGGACCTTTACCTCTCCTTATCTGGAAACCTTCAACGAGCGGATCAGCATGAACGGGAATCCAATCAGCAGCACAGATCTTATCGCGCTTGCAAACGTGCTGAAGCCGGTGGCTGAAGCAGTTGAAGCAGAAACAGGGGAAGCTCCCACTGAATTTGAAATCATTACAGCCATGGCGTTTTATTATTTCGGGGTACAGAACCAACCTGATTTTGTCTTGCTTGAGACAGGGCTTGGGGGCAGATTGGATTCCACCAATATCGCTGAACCGATCCTTTCGATTATTACAAATACAGGGTATGACCATATGAACATTCTTGGGGATACCTTAGAAGAAATCGCGGCAGAAAAAGCCGGAATTATTAAATGGGAGACTCCGGCTGTCACAGCTGTCGAAGCCGGAAAAGGGCTCTCGCAGATCCGGAGCAAAGCATCCGCCATGAATGCCGAACTGTATGTTTACCGGGAGGATTTTAAAATTGATTACCTCAAGCCGCATTCAGAAGGGGAAACGTTCTCCCTTACGGCAGGCGCCGACCACTGGCGAGATTTGCAAATCAGCATGTACGGAGCCCATCAGACGGTGAATGCTTCTCTCGCTGTCATTTCCCTGAACCTGCTTAAAAAGCGGGGAACGGTTCAAATAACAGATGCAGCGATTAGAACAGGTCTTCACAAGGCGAGCTGGAGCGGGAGATATGAAATCATCAGCCGCAGCCCGCTCATTGTATTGGACGGAGCCCATAATCTGGAAGGGGCACAAAGCTTGTCTCAAACCATCCGGATCCATGGAGCAGGGAAAAAAGTCCACATGCTATTCACAGCCCTTGAGGACAAAGATTACAGCGGCATGCTGCATGAACTGGAAAAAGCAGCTGATTCCATCTATCTTACAGAATTTGATTTTCCGCGTGCTGCAAGTGCTTCCGTGTTGTATAACGTCTCCCGTGCTGAAAATAAGCAAATAGCACCCGACTGGAAAACGTTTATCCGCCAGTTCCCGGAAGAGCTTGGAAACGGGGACATGCTTGTTGTATGCGGTTCTTTATACTTTATTTCTCAAATTCGACAGGTGTTATTGGAAACAAAAAGAAATTTTTAGGCGGATAGACCTAAAAAGTTCACACAAACGTCTGAAAATTTGCTAAAATATAGAGATAATCGAGACTTGGGAAGGAGAGGCCAATTTGGATAAGCGTCAGCAAACACTATTGTGGATATCTTGGGCTATTGTTTCGCCAATTATTTTGTACATGACGTATCAGCTTTGGCCTCCTGACCTGTCAGAGAAATCCATACAGGACCTGGGCCTGTTCCTCCTCCTTATGTGCGCGGTTGCGCTCATGCCCATTGTCGTGAACGGAACACCGGTATTTTTTGTAGAGGGCGTTTCCCTGGCAGTATTTTTGTACTTTGGATTATTTGCTGAAATGATCCTTGTCCAGCTGTCTATGATCGTACTAATGATCAAGCTTCGAATCGGCTGGAAAGATTTATACCGTTATCCGGTCAATTTCTTAATGTTTATGATCATTTCTCTCGTAAGCGGCGCAGTTTATGAACTGCTCGGGGGAGGCCACGGGGCACAAAACCTTTCATTTCTTTTTATCGCTCAAATTATAATTTATATTTTGGTCTCCCTGTTTGTTAATCAGATTATCCTGAATAATATCGTCTGGAGATATATATATAAGAGAAAATCCCCGCTGTTTTCAAAGGATCTGCTTTGGGAGGCTTTTGCTGCGAGCATCGTCTCACCGTTCGGGCTCATTCTCTATGTGCTTTACGGGCAGATGGGAAACATGGCTCTTTTCTATGTCGGACTGCCGACAGTGCTGACTTCAATTATGCTAAATCATTACTATGCGGCGAAGCATATTAATGTTTACCTTCAGAAGGCAAGCGAAGTCGGGTATCAGCTGACGGAAAAATTAAAGGTAGACGATGTTCTCGATGTATTTTTAGAAAAAACAGCAGCCATGATTCAGGTGGATTATGCGTATATTGTGGACGTCGTAGATGATGCTTCTCTTAAAATCATACGGAAAATGGAGAATGGCAAACCGCAGGAATCTCCTGAACAGACGGTGCCGATAACCGAAGGGATCAGCGGCTATGTTTTTGCAAGAAAAAAAACCTTTCTCTTTCATAAGCGCACACAGTGGCAGCACTTAAGCAAATATATTCCGCCGGCAGCCCAAAGCATGATGGCATTCCCTATATTCAGGCATCAGAAAGTAGTGGGTGTGGTCCTGCTCGCTTCCAATAAAAGAAGGAAATTCGAAAACCATCAGCTGATGATTGTAAACCTGCTCATCGCCCATCTTGCCGTAGCGATTGAAAATGCCCGCTATCATGAAGAAACGGTTAAACAATCGATACGCTGCTCCCTCACCGGTTTATATAATTTTAGATTTATGGAAGAGGAACTGGAGAGAGAATTTCAGCGGATAAAAGAAGGGTCTCTTTCCCGGCTTTCTCTTATTCTTTTGGATCTTGACCATTTTAAGAGAATCAATGATACATACGGGCACCAATCAGGAAATGAAGTGCTGATTGAGCTGGCTCGGAGACTGGAGAAATTTGTCGGGAACAAAGGAGTGACAGCGAGATACGGCGGAGAAGAGTTTGTTATTCTTCTGCCTGAAATCGACCGGAATGCAGCCTTGGCTCTGGCCGAAGGGCTCCGGAATGAAATAGCAGGCAAGCCATTTCTCGTTGAGCAGGACTTGGAAGGGAAATCCAGACAGCAATTGTTCATTACAGCTAGCCTGGGCATCGCGGAAGCACCGTATGATGCGGAAGATCCTCTCTCCCTTGTCCGCCACGCAGACAGGGCGATGTATACGGGCGCAAAACAGGCAGGCAGAAACAGAGTGGCAGGATATACAAAATAAGCAAAAACAGCCGGTCTCGAGAGACTGGTTTTTTTGTCGAAAAAATAATGTGCCGGCTATAGGAAAAATAGATTATTTTACTTTGGAAATTTGGTATAATATGATTGTTAAGACAAAGAATTACATATTTTATGAGTCTATAGGAGGGGCATTCCAATGATCAAACGGATATTTGCCGCTATACTACTAATGTCGCTGGTTACTCTGCAATTCATATTACCTAGTCAATTTGCCTCTGCTGAAGCTGGCATATCAATTGAGTCTTCGGTGAGTGCTAGTCCGGATAAGACACAAATTGGTTTTGGTGCAGATGCATCTTCTTCTATTCTAATAACAGTAACTCCTAAAGGAGAAGCTCCGAAGACGGAGAGACCGCCTATTGATGTAGTCTTTGTTTTCGATAAGTCCGGTTCGATGAATGAACTTGTTAACGGCAAGTCGAAAATGCTCCATGCAAAAGATGCTATGGCAGCAGCACTTGCTACTTTTAACGAGAATAACAGCAGCAGAACAATCAAAGACCGTTTCGCTCTTGTCGCATTTGATTCCGGAGTCAGTGATGGTAACTCCCAATTTGTTTTGAACTCTAACACAGCTGGAATAACGACTAAAGTTACAGCTATGCAAGCGGCAGGTGGAACGAACTACACCAACTCCCTTGAGAAGGCGAGATTGATTTTGGAACAGGGAAAGGATTCCCCAAACCGAAAACAATATATAATATTTATGACGGATGGTAAGCCTACCAATTCAGAAAAAGTTATGACCGTAAATGATGTATTCTCCAGGAACATCCTATGGTTTCGGGACGATCAGTATATCACGGGAATGAAAAGGCTCTATTTTGATTCAAACTCCAAATCATACGGATTAGTAAGTGTTATTCATAATAATAAGGAATACTATCAATACAGAGATTACAGTTCGGTTCAAGCAGATATCCTTAGTCATATTAAGGAACAGTCTCAGTTACTTGGGAATAATGGAGTAGTCATTAATTCTATAGGATTTGGAGATGCAAAAAACGGAGCCCAAATTGATATGGACTTATTGGAGGATATATCTTTAGCCACCAAAGGTCAGGCAAATAATGCAGTAAATAGTGATATCGTAGATATTTTCCAGACGATTTCAAAAAATATCTCTTCTACAAAACCAGTCTTATCAAACGGATACGTATTGTTCAATTTACCGGAGGGGGCATCGCTGAAGCAAAACTCACAAGCAACAAAGCTATCAAATGGCCAGTACAAAATGACTCTGCCAACAATTGAGTATAACCCGAAGCCTAATCCAAGTCAGCTTAATTACACGCTGCCGCTATCATTTAATAAAAGCGGGACCTATCCGATAGACTTTGAGATTGTCTTTAATGGAGGAGATTTTACACTTAACCAAAAAGTAACAATAACCGTAACCGAAATCCCTGTTAAAGGTGTAGTCTTTGCCCCGATTAAAATTAATGTAGGCGAAACAGTTGTTTTAAATTCTTACCTTAAATTTGATCCACTTGATGCAACGAACCAATATATTGAAAGCATGAAAAAAGGACCGACAAATGCATTTAAGCTGTCTATTGAAAATGGTTTGTTCAAGGCAACTGGCATTACACAAGGTTTTGATTCAATCGAAGCAGTAGTTAAAGATGGTCAAACTCAATTGAATGCTGCCGGAACCATTGTTGTAGAGGATCCGAATAATTCAAATGGACTTAAATGGTAAATTTCTAAAATAAAAGGCCTTCCCATCCGGGAAGGCCTTACTTGTTACCTGCTAATTAAAGTATCATCCATGATAACCTGGTACTTATCAACTCTTGGAAGAGCATCCATTTGGTCAATAAGAACACTCGGATCGTGAGTTACGGAAAATCTCGAAGCCTGGTTTTTTTGTATAACGGGATCTTGTATATAATCTTTAAGCGCCTGAGCACGGGTGATAGAATTCTGCCTGATTGCATTGATTGTCAGGCTATCCCGAGCGAATATCCCTCCATTAATGTTGAAAATAGAACCCACTCCGTAAAGCTCAGCGGCGCCATCCGTATAAAGGAAAGCATCAATGGGTTCAATTTGGTCACGATCCTTAAATTCGTTAATTCTGGAGACAGATAAGTCTCCATGTGACATAACGACTAGCTGTTTACCCTGTATCCCTTTTATGTTTGTATTAGAGATAGAGGTTTTGCCAAGTACGTATATAGTGGAGTCTGCGAGTACCTCATCGTCCTCAATTGTTTCGGGCTTTCCGGAAGCATTTGTCTGATTTCCTTTTATCGTAAGATTGCCGGTTACGAAAAGATTGCCTGATAGTTTTAATGGAGTGTCAGTGCTTGCTAATATTTCTAAGTCTCCGTTTACAATCATCCATTTTTCATCGGCAAGCTCAAAGCTTGTTTGAATCGTTAAGGGCACAAGGTTTTTTAAAATGTCGTAGTTTTTAAGTCCCTTTTTCTTTATATCTGTATAAATAATGTTCTGTCCCTGACTTTTATTAATAATATTTATTTCACTTAGGTTGGTTAGCTGATCATCTATTAGTTTTAAAGAATTGGAGCATGATCCTTTAGATGGTACAGGTAGCGCTGAAGGAAATAGCCATGCAAGTAAATTTGTTTCACAAGGTTTTACTAATTTTGAAATAGCAGCTGAAATAGCTTCTTCGGATTGAAAGGCGCTCTCTGTAAAATCATTGACTGAACCGACCCTGTTCAGGATCTGGGCGAGGGTATTTTCAAAATTTACGGGAATGTAATCCTCTGTATCCTTTTGAAAAACAGTGTTGGAATTCTCCTCAAAATACGTTTTTAATAGGGTATAGTCAGATAGATTTGTTTTTCCGTTAATGCTTGTTCGAATAATTGCTTTGCCATTAACCTTAGGATATCTGGTGTCCTTGGAAGAAGGTAATCCGTTAACGGATGAAGCGTCATAAAATTGGGCTATATTTTTTGTTTGTAATTTATTTGTATAGATATTTCCATTAAATTCCGACGCACCATTCAAGTACATTTCTCCATTAGGCCCGGTGCCGGCTGCGTAATTTAAAAAAGATGGAGTGGGAGAAAGAAACACTTTTTTTGTGACGGTTTTTTTCCGGTTCCCATCTTTTGCTGTATAGGAAAATTCATAGGCTCTTGTTAAATACTTAGTAGAATTTATTTTATATAGTGTAGCTAAATCTGCTATTTTTAATGGATTATCCTGGCCGGATATTGAAGTGCTCTGCAATAAATCTGATTTTAATGTACCAAGTCTTGTGTTAATAGCTGCAATATCCGTTACACTGGTTAGCTTGAATTGCGATTGATCCGTTACTTTATTTCGAAACTGGGCAATGACCTCATTTAAAGCTCTTGATGCTTTCGCTGTAAGCTCAATGTCCCCCACCCTTATTTCCGTTCGTTTCGTTCCTCCGAGGGACCCTGCTACTATAGTCAGCCCGAGTACAGTGAATACAAGGGAAACGACCATTACGGTTAGTAACGCCTGACCTTTTTGATTTTTTAACATACTCGTTTCCTCCAAGCTTAGAATCCAAATTGGCTTTTAAGTGTCATTGGTTTAACCGTCATATTTTTTTCTTCGGTAAAGTTAACATTCTGAATTTGAATCGACATTTCTATTAGTCCGGATTTGCAGGAATCAGATCCGTCTGTTGACTTTTCAATACAGAAGATATTTGCTGATTCTTCTGGCCTGACAGGTACAAGTAATTCGTAGGGAGATTGTGTAAGAATGGCAGTTTCTTTATTTCCATTTTGATCAACTATTTTCTTGACCTCTTTACCAAAAATAAAAGTTGTTGTTGTGATTTCTGAAGAATCCTGCTCAATAAAAATTCCGTCCTTGTTCTCGATTGATTTGTTTTGAACAAAACGCAGGCATGGGGTACCATTTTGCTCTGAAGAACATATTTCAGCTTTGTCGATTTTCGACTGATTCACTACATCTAATAGGTCGGACAGCACATAATCAGCCTCATCCCGCAATTGAACCTCTACACTGGTTTTTTCATAGGTTTTAATACCCATAATAAAGACATTATAAAAAACCGTTATCACAATTCCTGATACCAATAACACGGCCAAAACCTCTATCAGTGTCATCCCACGGTCATTGTTCCATTTATCAGCGGTTTTTTTCATTGGCAATGTACCCCTCTAGCTGTGTTTTAGTATTATCCCATGAAACAATCACTTTGACGGGGATCAATGAATTCCGCAGTTTTTCATCAGAATGTCTTTTAACTTCAACCTTTACCGAAAACTGCCGGTTATTTAATTTCGGAGAAAAATTTAATGCACATCTTGTTGTTTCTTTTCCATTAAGCGTGATCTTCTCTGTTTGATTCAGTACCTTTTCTCCATCTGCCAGCGTATCCTTTTCACAAGAAGGGGATTCAATGACCGTTGCCCCGGTCTCTTTCACATAAAAACTATTTATATTACTAAAGCTTTGCTGTTCCATATAATTAATCATGTTTCGGGCTACATAAATGCCAAGTGTTTTATCTTCATTTTTATTGGAAAAATTTAATGCCTGATTGAAAAATTGCAGCATTCCGATGGTCAGGACACTGAAAATAGTAACGGAAATAAGCACTTCTATTAATGTAAATCCTTTTTGATCGGAAGAAATAATTCTCTCAAACATTGGATTCCCTTCTTTCAAATTCAATAAGTTTATTATACAATAAATGAAAGTCGAATATTGTCCAATTCAGGGATTTTTTTACACGTTTAATTGATTGATAGTTCTTTATGCATGAATCTTTCGGCTGGGGTGATAAATTGGATTTTATTAGTTGGAATTTTATTTTGTACTTACTTGCAGGTTTGCTGATTTGGGTTCCTGTATTTCTTTTAATCCCTTTCCCATTAAGATCGGAAGGAAAGTGGCTGATTACAGCAGTTTCATTTTTATTGGCTTTGCTGTACATAGCGGGATCTCAGGTTATGCCTATATGGCAGTCTGTTCTCGTAACAGCATTATTGCTTGGAATGGCAGCCTATTTTATTCATCAAAAAGGGGCAAAATTTCTTGCTGCTGAGGGTTATGATCATACAGATGAAGATCTGTATGAAGAATCTCCTTTCGAAAGAGAAGAAAGCAATCAGTATCCTGAGTATGAGCAATTTCATAATCAGAATCATGATGTAAAAACAAACGAGAATGAAATGATTGAACTTGATTGGTTTGAAGAAAAACCTGATGATCAGGAGCGTAGCCTCGTGGAAGATGAAAGTGAAGAAATTCTTGAAACCGACTGGTATATTGAAGAATCTTCTTCAAGCGAGGGAGAATTTACTGACAAAACTGAAACTTCTGTTCCATCTCACTCTGATCCAGAGTTATTGGAAGAGTGGTTCGAGAGTCATCCTGATGAAGAGGAATCCGGTGTTCCAGCTGATGAAGAAGACTTAAATTCATTAAATGGCCGAAGCTTCTTAGAGGAGATTTTGGAAAATAATTTTGATCAGGAAAAAGAGGAGAACTTATACGATAACCTCGTTACCGAGGAGGGAACCTCTTTAAATTCTATATCAGAAGAAGATGCTGTTTTAATAAAGGAAATTGCTCCAGCAAGTGATGCTGGCGTTTTAATGGAACTTGCAGGTGATCTGGAAATAGACTTCACCAATGAAGAGGAAGAAGCAGAGAAGAAAGAAGCAGAAATAACCTACGAAGAAATAAACGTTTTTGCCTCTAAGTTAGAAGAGGATGCTGTTAAGGACGATCTTCCAATTTATGATTTGGACTTGGATGTATTTGAACTAATTACAAATAAGCCCATTTCTGACGAAGAAGAACTTTCTGTTGGAAAAGCGGCTGAAGAAGAATCTGTCATGGCATTTGATTCTGATAGTAAACCTGCTGAAGAGGAATTTGAACAAGAGGAGGCTGTTGAAGAAAAAGCAGCTGAACTGCAAATTCCTGAACTGTATGTTCAAGATATCGAAGAAAACACTGACACTGGCGATTCGGGAGATGCTTATGAAGAGCGAGAATTAGTGGAACAACCTCTTGAAGAAGCAGTATCTATTCAGAAATCGATGCCGGATGAATTTCTGGAAGTTTTATATAATCAGCTTCTAGAGTTAAAAGAAACTACTCCTGGCTATGAATTTAATGCGATAATGGATAAGGTGCTGACTTCTACTATAGGAATCCGGGAATATTTTGTTTTTGTGCAATTATATTTAACTTATTTAGAGGAAAAGGGACAGGAAATAGAATTTCAAAATGTTTACATGGAAGCAATGGAATATCTGGAATCCTATCCATACTTAAAAGAACAGCTATCCTGGACGAATAAGCAGCAACAATGAATCTATTAATCTATTAATCTATTGGATGTGGTGAATGATGAAAAAAAGTATTGAAATAGTCGGATTGCCAATCGTTTGTATTACTGAAGGAACAGAGGCTGGAGAAGTGAAATCTTTGGTAATCAATCCGGAAAAGGGAACGGTTGATTTCCTTACGGTTGAACATGCAGAGTGGCAGGTAAGTGTTAAAGCGATTCCATTTAAGAAGATTGTGGGAATCGGAGAATATGCGGTAACAATTGAATCAGAAAATTCTATTATTGATTTAAACGAAATTCCCATTGCTAACCAGCTTGTGAATAAGCGGATTAAAATAAATGATACTCGTGTTATGACTCGGAAAGGCCAGTTATTAGGAGAAGCAAAGGAATTCTTTGTTGATGAGGATAACGGATTAATTCTTGGACTCCAAATCGGCCATAAGGAAAAACAGGTGACCATTGCATCAAGTGATGTAATGACCTTCGGGAAGGATATTCTTGTCGTAAAAGAGGATGTTCATTTCCATTCGGCACCAGAGGAATTGGCAGGGCAAAACGCTGTCGAGCCAGAAGAAATTGTTGCAATAACCATTCCTGTATCAGAAATGCCTGCTCCAGCTCCTGCAGAGCCTGAGATTGTGTCAGAACCTGTATTTACGCATGAGCCTAAGTCTATGGGATATGCGTCCCAGCCGATGAATGATATTAAAGAAAAACAGCTTCAGCTTCTTGAAGGCAAGAGAGTTTTAAAAGATATTTATACGAAATCGGGGCATATTCTGGTGAAAAAAGACAGCCTACTTACAGCGGAAGCGATTCGCCATGCTCAAGAAGAAGGTCCCGGAATTATTGTTGAATTATCAATGAACGTTGAAATGTGAGGAGTAATGTATTGGTGAGAAACTCAAAGCTTTTAAAGGTATTCCTCGCCCTCCTTATTTGTACCGCCTATTTGACTGGGTTTTCCTATGCAGGTGAAGCTGTGTGGGATTACCTGAGTAATGGTGACCGGTTTAAACCTAACACGCAAATTGCCTCCATAGATATATCGGGTCTGCCTCAAAGAGAAGCAGCACAAAAAGTAGAGGACTCCATAAAGGATTGGCGCAGTGCTAATCCAATAAAGCTGACTTTCCTCAAGCGGGAAGAAATTCTTCCGGAAGCAGCCATTCAATTTAAAGTAGATGAAAGTGTTCGCAATGCAGCAGATGGCCAGCCTTCCCAGCTTGAAGTTTCTTTGGACAGCATGCTCGTTGATCGTATTTTAGCTGATTTAGCTTCAAATGACGCCGCTCAAATTGATATGGACCAAATTAAAAAGCAGTTAACAGATTCAGTTGCAAAGCTTGAAGCTGGACTGCACTATAATTTAGAAAAATATGTTGCAGGTGAAGAGCAGATTATTCACGAGGCAAGTTTGCCTGTCCCTGTTGACGATCCGGAAATACTCAAGTTTGTCAAATCCAATCCTTCAATAAAAGTGAAAGCATTATCCCAATGGTCCCTAGTGGAGCAATTCCCCGAAGCAACTAACCAAGATTCGCTCGGAATGATCGCTTCAGCTGTTTTTAAAACGGTGCTTGGAACAAATTTTGTTGTTGTAGAAAGGCACACAGGAGTAGTTGCCCCGCCTTACACCGATCCGGGATTTGAGGCAAAGATTATCCCTAAAGAAATGGATTTAAAAATTTTTAACCCAAATCAGACAGATTACACTCTCGTTTTTGAAATTTCTGGAGAGAACCTGACGGTTAAGATATCCGGGAAACCTCTTTTATACAAATATGAACCGGTTATTCCGGAACCTGAGTATTTCCCTTTTAAACAAATTATTCGTTACAATACTTCTCTTTCTGTAGGTGAAGAGAAAAAAATCCGCGATGGTGCCGATGGAATTTTAGTGAAAGTGACAAGACGGATAACGGACCATCAAGGTTATCCGCAGGGGATTGAAGAAATCGCAGAAGATTTTTATCCTCCAATTCATGAAATTCTTGAAAAGCGCTATTATCAGCCGATTGAAGTAGTAGATGAGGTTATTAATAATTTATTAAATCCTGTGACGGGTTTACCTGAAGGGGTCGCTGTGCCAGCAGGGCCTTTGAACCCTGACAGCCTGCCGGCTACAGAAGAACAGCAGCCCCCTGCAAGTGCAAGTGAGCAGCCTGCTGATGAAACAAATCAGTCTGAGGAAGAGAAAGCTGTTCCAGCTGAAAATACGCAGCCTGAAAAGCTGCCGGAAGCACTTGGTGAAAATACTGCTTCAGAAAAAGAGCCCATTGAAAAATAAAACAAGCGGGGGCGAATGAATTTGACCACAACCCGTAAACGGCTAGGCGATCTTCTTGTAGAAGCCGGCCTCATCACGGAAGAACAGCTGAATCAGACTCTTTCAGAAAAGCAAAAAGGGCAGAAGATTGGGGACGCATTAGTAGAGAGAGGATTCATGACGGAACAGCAGCTGATTGAAGTGCTGGAGTTTCAGCTTGGAATTCCTCATATCAGTCTTTATAGATATCCGTTTGATCAAAAAATTATGAATATTGTCCCTAAAGAAATGGCAAAACGAAACCTGGTTATTCCTCTTAAGAAAGAGGGAGACAAGCTTTTCGTTGCCATGGCTGACCCAATGGATTTCTATACAGTGGACGATTTGCGCTTAGCGACTGGATTCCAGATTCAAACGGCGATTGCTTCCAAAGACGATCTTAATAAAGCTATTGCAAAATATTATGAATCTGATGATAGTATGTCAGACTTTTTGGATCAAATATCTGTTGAAGAAAAAGTAGAGGAAGATACGATTACCGGAGATGATTCCCCAATCGTCCGCATGGTCAATCAGATCCTGCAAAGTGCTGTTCAGCAAAAAGCAAGTGATATTCATATTGATCCGCATGAAACAAAAATATTGATCCGCTACCGTGTAGACGGGGTTCTGAAAAATGAACGGACGCTGCCAAAACACATGCAAAGCGTCCTGACAGCCAGAATAAAAATCATGTCGAATCTTGATATAACCGAGCATCGGGTTCCTCAGGATGGAAGGATAAAAACCGTTATAAACTTGAATCCATTGGATCTGCGTGTTTCTACACTTCCCACTGTTTATGGCGAGAAAATTGTTATGAGGATTTTGGATTTAGGCAGCACACTGAATGATTTGGACAAACTCGGCTTTAACAGTCTGAACCTTCAGCGATTTAATAGTCTAATCGAACAGCCGACCGGCATTGTCTTAATAACGGGGCCAACGGGATCAGGTAAATCATCCACTCTCTATGCGGCCCTTAACAGGCTTAATAGTGAGGCGGTAAATATTATTACTATTGAAGACCCTGTTGAATATCAGCTGGAAGGGATCAACCAGATCCAGGTCAATGCCAATGTGGGAATGACGTTTGCAAAAGGACTTCGATCGATGCTACGTCAGGATCCGAATATCATTATGGTCGGGGAGATCCGTGATCGCGAAACAGCAGAAATTGCTGTAAGAGCCTCGCTGACCGGGCATCTTGTGCTGAGCACGCTTCATACTAATGATTCGCTTGGTACGGTTACCCGTCTGATTGATATGGGAGTAGAACCGTTTCTGGTGGCGTCCTCCCTGACAGGCGTCGTGTCTCAGCGGCTTGTCAGGAAGGTTTGCCGGGATTGTGCAGAGGAGCAGACTGTGACAAAGCGGGAAGCAGAAATTTTTGCCCGCAGAGGACTCCGCATTGAAAAAACAGCTAGAGGCAAAGGCTGCGGGATGTGCAACATGACTGGCTATAAAGGAAGAATTGCCATCCATGAGCTTTTAATGATTGATGATGAGATGAGACGGCTCATTTTAAACAACGAACCGTTCTCTGTCCTTCGTGATTTAGCAGTGAAAAACAAAACCATCTTTTTGATTGACGACGGCCTTTTAAAAGTGAAGCAAGGGCTTACGACAACAGAAGAAATTCTCCGGGTTGCGATGCCGGAATAAAAGGTGAAGGCCTAAATGAAAAATCAAATTGATTCCATTTTAACAACTGCCTACGAACGCCAGGCGTCTGATATTCATTTATCTGTTGGCGTGCCACCTGTCCTTCGAATAAATGGAGACTTGGTTAAAATGGGGGATAAACCTCTAATGCCGGCTGATACGGAAGGTATGGCCAAAGCGATCATTTCGAAAACAAAATGGGTTCTTTTTGAAGAAAAAGGGGAGCTGGACTTCTCTTACGGTATTCCCGGTATTTCAAGATTTCGGATCAATGCCTTTAGACAGAGGTCTTGCATCTCTCTCTCAATTCGAATTGTACCAAGAACTATTCCATCGATAGATTCAATGGAATTGCCTCCGATTCTAAAAGATATGGTGGATAAGCCCCATGGACTCTTGCTTGTAACCGGTCCGACAGGCAGTGGCAAGTCTACTACACTTGCTGCCATGATTGATTATATGAATAAAACAATCCGCAAACATATCATTACACTTGAAGATCCGATTGAGTATTTGCATAAGCATCAAAAATGCGTGGTTGAGCAAAGAGAAGTCGGGTTTGACACGACTACATTTGCAGCAGGGCTAAAAGCTGCATTGCGGCAGGACCCGGATGTGATTCTGGTCGGGGAGCTTCGCGATTTGGAAACCATTCATACAGCGATTACTGCTGCGGAAACCGGGCATCTGGTGCTGGCTACGCTCCATACATCGTCGGCATCTACGACCATTGACCGAATGATTGATGTGTTTCCAGCCAATCAGCAGCCGCAAATCCGGCTTCAGATTGCATCTGTACTGATCGGTGTAGTGTCTCAAAGACTATTTCCGACCGCCAACCGTAAAGGGAGAAGAGCGGTAACTGAAATATTATTGAATAATTCAGCTGTTGCCAATCTGATTCGCAATGAAAAAACACATCAAATTCCAAGTGTAATCCAGACAAGCCGTGCACAGGGAATGCATTCGTTTCAAAGCAAGCTTGAAGAATTTGTGAAAAGCGGGATTATTGAAATGGAAACCGCATTGCCATATATGCAGGGAGCGGTGGAGTAATGGGAAGATATCAATATGAAGGCCGCGACAAGAAGGGCAAAGTGAGCGGGAAACTGACCGCTCCGTCTAAAAGAGAAGCTGTTTTGAAGCTTGGTGAGTCAAATATCAGGGTTACGAAGCTAAACGAAGTACCGGAAACCTTTTTGACTAAGGACATCAGCATCGGCAACCCAGTTAAGCTTCAGGATTTCGTCATTTTTCTGCGTCAATTCTCTACGCTTCTGAAAGCGGGAATATCAGTTGTTGACTCAACAAACATTCTCGCAAAGCAAACCGAAAGCAAGCCGCTTCGAAGAGCCCTTGAGCAGATGGAGGAAGATATGAGGTCAGGAAATCCTCTATCTGCCGCATCGTCCAAGCACAGCAAAATATTCTCGGGTATGTTTGTTAATATGATTCGAGCTGGTGAAGCGAGTGGAAACATGGATGAGACGCTTGAAAGGCTTGCTGAACACTATGAAAAACAAAACAGGACAAAGCAGAAAATCCAGTCCGCACTTGCCTATCCAATGGCCGTTGCTGTGGTTGCGGTTGGAGTAGTAATTTTCCTGCTGTTATCTGTTGTGCCTACGTTTGTTACGATGTTTGAAGGGTTTGGGGCAGAGCTTCCTGTTATTACGCAGGTTGTGCTCAATGCCAGTAATTTTATGCAGGTTTACTGGTGGGTATTGCTCATTCTATTCGCCCTTTTAACAGCAGCCTTTTTAGTTATGAGGAAAACCCCAGCAACTCGCTACTATCTGGATTTAGTGGCCTTAAAGCTGCCGGTTTTCGGGAAAATGATTCAAAAAGCTGTCCTGGCCCGAATGACAAGAACCTTGAGCTCTCTTTTTTCAAGCTCGGTCCCGATTCTGCAAGCTATGGGCATCGTTGAAAAAGTTGTGGAAAATGAAGTCATTGCAAAAGTCATTGCCGAATCAAAAATATCACTGGAAAATGGCTACTCCATAACGGATCCGATGCGTAAGCACTGGGCTTTCCCCCCGCTGATCACACAAATGATCGCAATCGGCGAAGAAACCGGTTCACTTGATTCAATGCTCGGGAAAGTAGCCGACTTTTATGAAGAGGAAGTGGAAACCAGTACAGACCGACTAAAATCAATTATTGAACCCCTAATGATCGTACTTCTGGCTGGAATTGTAGGTACAATAGTCATAGCGATAATAGTCCCGATGTTTGATATTTTTAATCATGTCAAGTAAAAATATTTGTCAAAAATATCTATCGTAATGCCTAATGGTATTGTATAATAAATCTAGTGAATTGGGTTAAATTTACTAATTAAAATTAGGGGGATACCTGTACCATGTTTAAAAAAATGTTTAAGAATCAGCGCGGTTTGACACTGATTGAATTGTTGGCTGTTGTCGTTATCCTTGGAATTATCGCTGCAATCGCTATTCCGGCAATCGGCGGAATTATTAGTAATTCAAAGAAGGATGCACATATTGCAAACGCACAGCAGATGGCTAACTCTGCAAGAATGCACATTGCCGCAAACAAGCTGGAAGTTCCTACTACTATTTCATTGCAGTCTCTATTAGATGATGGACAAATTGAAGATATTAAAAATCCAAGTGGTAAAGGATACAATCTAACAAGTTCCGTTGTTGCGGTTACTAAAAATACAAATACAAAGGCCCTTGAGTTTAGAGTTACACTGATTAGCGATGCTACAGCCAACCCGCCTACGTACATTAATGCAAAAGAAGTAAAAACACTCACTAGAGAAGACATTACGAGCCCATAAAAATGATAAGTCCTCCCCCGGGAGGACTTATCCATTCAAACTACCACCCCACCTAAACCCTAAATCCCAACAAGAAGGTGAACCATCATGATTCTCCCATTCATCATCCATACATATCTCTTTATCCTTGGAGCGGTTCTTGGTTCTTTCTTTAATGTTGTCGGTATTCGTGTTCCTGAAGGACAATCCATTGTCCGTCCCCGTTCGGCTTGTCCAGGCTGCAGTCATCAGCTGTCTGCGAAGGAATTAGTGCCGATTTTCTCCTATTTATTTCAAAAGGGTGCTTGTGCAAACTGCAGAAAACCGATTTCACCTATTTATCCACTTATGGAACTTCTTACGGCTATTCTTTTCACGATATCACCGCTTTTGGTGGGATGGTCAAAGGAATTGACGGTCGCTCTAACTCTTATCTCTCTATGCTCAATTATTATGATATCTGACATCCGCTATATGATCATACCGGATAAAGTGCTGCTTGTTTTTCTCCCGCTTTTATTAATTGAGCGAATTTTTATTCCTCTCCATCCTTGGTGGGATCCGATTGCGGGTCTCCTGTTAGGCGTTTTTATCCCGTTCGTCATTATCCTTGCAAGCCGGGGAGGTATGGGAGCGGGGGATATGAAGCTGCTTGGTGTGCTTGGAGCAGCACTTGGATGGAAGCTCGTTCTTCTCGCATTCTTTCTTTCCACGCTTTTTGGGACTGTTGCCGGTTTGTTCGGAATGGCGGCTGGAAAAGTAAAGAGGGGAAAGCCTTTTCCTTTCGGACCATTTATTGTTCTAGGGGCCCTTGTTTCTTATTTCTGGGGTGAAAGATTGATAGACTGGTATGTATCGGTATTCATATTCTTTTAAATTCTCCCGGATTAACCGGGTAATTTTGACAAAGGAGCTTTTGCATGAAACTCTCTCTATTCCGTCCCAGAGCATCTGTAGCCAATTTGCTTTTTACCGACTATTCTATTCAATACCTTGAGCTCAAGTCTTTAGATCCTTTGGAAATCAGCGGATTTGGAGAGCACTTTCTTCCAGAAGGGATCATTAGCAACGGCCGGATTCAGGATTATGATAAGCTTTCCCTGATTCTTGAAGAATGCAAGCAGGAATGGTCGCTTAAACGGAAAAAAATTAGATTTATTGTACCGGACTCATTTGTTGTTGTGAAAAAAATAGAAGTTCCAGATGATATTCTAGAAGATGAGATGAAGGGATATTTATACACAGAGCTTGGAAATAGCATTCATCTCCCTTTTGAAGATCCTATATTTGACGTGCAGATTATTGACCGTTCCGGTAAAAGCAGGGATGTTTATTTATTTGCAGCTCCAGAAGCAGCGGTTCAGGATTACGTCAGGTTTTTAGATCAGCATCGTTTATTGGCTGCTGTGGCCGATATCTCCCCGCTCTGTTTATTTCGACTTCATAACAAATTGCAGGGAAATAAACCTGGTTTAGTAAGCAGCCTCCTCATTCAAACCAATATGAAATCAGTGACGTTCTCGATTTTCAAGCAGGATGAATTGCTCATGATGAGAAGTCTTCCGATTGCTGTTCAGATTAAGGATTGGGATTGTCAATATTTATCCGCATCTGGTGAGTATTTTAAACTTACCCATAAAACTCAGACCAATGAGGAAGTCTTATCCGTTTTTGAAGACAGTCTGCGTGAGATTGAACGGGTTATGAATTTTTATCAATATACTCTCAATGAGGGCAAACGCAAAATTGATAGAGTCTTCTTGGCGGGTGACCATCCTTTAATGAAGGAGCTTTCAGAAAAAATTACGGCTGCAGCAGGAATGCCTGTTGCGAGTATTTTAAAAGAGTCGATTTATACACTATCAAATGAGGCATTGCCCGGGAAATTTGACGTTTTGCTAGGTCTTGCGCTAAAAGAGGTGGAATAGCATGCTTGCCGAAATTAATTTACTGCCTGAAAGAAAGCGTAAAAACTATGCTTCACTTATGGTAATGGGGCTGCTGGCACTTACAGCTATTTTGTTATTATTGTTTATGCAAAATCAATTCAACTCGGAAGAAGCTGAGGTTCAGCGTTTGAAACAGGAGGACCTGAATCTTCAGGAGCAGTTGGCTGTTACAGCTGAGACTGACGGTGCTGAAAACGGAAGTGCCTTTACCACGCTGGCGAATGCTGTCACTTGGACAGAAGATTATCCGGTTGAATTTGTTCCCATTATGGAGGACCTGAAATTGAAGCTGCCGAATAGCGGCTACTTTCAATCACTTGGTTATACAGAAGCAAATAAATTAACCCTTTCTATTCATTTAGAGGAATCGAGAGAAGCAGCATTCTATTTAAACCGTTTAAAAGAGATCCCTTATTTTCAAACAGTGAAGCTGACGGAAATGAGTACACAGGAACAGGTCAGCCTGGCAAATGCAGATGAGGAAGCATCAGCTTCATTGAAGACGCAAAAGCCATACCTGGCTACTTTCGAATTGGAGCTCAATCGTGCGAAGTGGAAAGAAATACAGAGTAAGGGGGAGAAGAAGGATGATTCAGTTCAATAGGAAGCATCTCATTGCTGCTGTCTTATCCCTTGCGATTCTCGGGGGCGCCTATGTTGCTTTTCAATCTCTAATCCTAGGCCCGATCACCAAGCAGCAGGATTCTTATCAAAAAAACATTGCAACTTCTGAAGAGCTTTTATCTCCAACGAGCACGAGTGGAGGAGCGAATGCTATTCTTAATCAGTATTCTCTTGCTGAACTGCAGATGGAGGTACCGAATAATCGCTTTGAAGAACAGTTGCTGCTGGATTTAGAAAAAGCTGAAACACTATCAGGGAGTACCGTTAAATCGGCCTTGTTTTCTGATCAGGATTTTACGGATCAAACAGCAGATCAGAAGAAAGAAGAAGAAACTGCAGCTGCCAGTTCAACTGCGGAGGAAGAGACGTCCGGTGCGCCTGCAGCTGACGGCAGTTCCCGGGAAGCTTCGGCCGGCGAGCCGGCAGCCGATCTGCCAGCCCTTCCAGCAGGAATGAAAAAAGTATCCATTACTGTCAATTTGGAATCAGAAGACTATAGCGGAGTAAAAAGATTTTTAGAAACATTGGAGTCTTTAAAGAGAATCACTCAAATTGAATCAGTAACAATTACGAACACTGAATCGGCTGTTAAGGAAGAAACTGCCGATGTCCCGCTTAAATACGACGTCATCGTCTCTGCCTACTATATGCCGGATTTGGAGGAACTGAAAGATCAGCTGCCGCCATTCCCTCATTCTGATCCCGGGAAAGTCATCGATCCATTTGAAACGCCTTCGGACGAAAACATTGGCGAAACAACCGAATAGTTGGCGAAAACCTTTTGGAACAAGACGACAAATGTCTTGTTCTTTTTTAATTTTCCTGTGCTAGCATGAAGGAAAGTTGTCATACAGGGGCGGTGACGGAGTGGACAAGCAAATAAAAGGACGGACCATTAAGATCAGAATGAATGGGGAATCTGCTGCAGATGAAAAGATTATTCCTTTCTCTTCGTGGGAAGAGCAGGCCGCAAAGGAATCGGCCGCATCAGCGGAACCGGAGAAAGATGAGTTTGAATGGATTCTGCCGGATGAGGATGGAGATATATTCGAGGAAGATCCGAAAGTTCTGGTGAAGCACACGGAGAAGAAGAAGGGCTGGTCTTTCCCGGCTGAGTCCCATAAAGGGGGCCAGGACCGGCTCTTTCCTATTAAGCAATTTCTGTTTACGGTCATTGTCGCGGTTGTACTGGGAATCTCGTTTGGCTTTATTGCCTTGAATGTCATTTCCAATGATGACATGCCTGCCGCTGCACAGCCGTCAGAAGGAGGAGGAGAAGCAGCGGGAACCGGCACAGGCTCTGTGCAAAACGGAGAAACTCCTCCTGCCGCCGCCAATAAAGGTGCTTCTGGAAAGATGGCCACGTTTGTGGTTCAGAACGGGAAGTTTTCATCCCGTTCTTCGGCCGACCAGATCGCAGATGAAATGAAGGGCAAAGGATTTGCCGCTGTTGTCCGCGAAGAGGGCGGTGCTTATTTCGTATACGGAGGAATGGGTTTTTCTAAAGAAGAAACGGCCAGCCTCAGCAAAAATTATCAGACCCTGCAAATGGAGGCGTGGGGAGGAAAACAGACTGAATGGAAGATTGCAGAATCCGGAAAGGCTGCCGAGTCTTTGCAGCAGGCAGCGGAAAAGATAACTGCCGCCTCCCTTCAAGCCATTTCCGGAGGACAGCCTGACCTTAGTAAGCTCAAGACGGCCTCTTTAGATTTAAAGGAGGTAAAGGAAGATTCACGCTTAAAGGCCAATCTTTCTTCCGCAGCTGCATTGCTGTCATCCAGTCCTTCTGCACCGAACGGATGGAAAGCCCAGCAGATGATTCTGGACGGTTTGAAAGGCGATAAGTAAAGGGGAATGTGGGACACTTGGCTGCCGGGTGTCTTTTTTTGCGCTGTATGCAGGATGTGAATAAGGAAAAATTGGAGAAGCATACTGATACCATCATACATTTCAGAAGGGAGAGGTTCCTATGCGGCAGCAAAAAACCAAACAAGAGCGGTTACATGCATTGGATCAGCGCCGATCAGACTGGGCGGCTCTCCCGATCAGCAGGCAACTATTCGAAAATGAACAGACTCTCCTATCGCTGTTCGGAAATAGCAGGGATTTAATTCGGCAGCCGTATCAGCTCGAAACGTTTTCTTTTATGGCGGTATACTTGGAAAATATGGCGGATCGCCAGCAAATAGAGGAATTTATTATTTCTCCTATGCTTAACCAGCTGCGCGAAGGCATCCCGGAGGATGATCCGGGGTGGATTCAAAGAACCATTCAAACTTCTGCCGGGCTTCAGACAGCCCAGGATTTCAGTAAAGTGACAGACGCCCTGATAAGGGGCGGTGTCATTTTGTTTATCGGCCATCAGGCGTTTGCTTATTCGATTCCACTGACTTCCTGGAAAAGCAGGACGATTGAAGAGCCTCAAACCCAAACGATGGTCCGGGGACCAAGGGAAGGATTCGTTGAATTAATAGCAGATAATATTCCCCTGTTACGAAGAAGGATTTCGACTCCGCTCCTTCATTTTACGTCTGTTACGGCGGGGAAAATCACACAGACGAAACTATCAATCGCTTATATTGAAGGACTTGTCAATCAGCGTGTGCTGGACCATGTCAGAAAACAGCTGGATTCTCTCCAAGCGGATAAATTATTTGAAACAGGGATGCTTGAGGAACTATTAAAAGAAAATCGGATGACCCCGTTTCCTGTCTTTTTATCAACGGAGCGTCCGGATGTAGCGGCTTCTGCCCTGACTGAAGGAAAAGTCGTGATTATGATGGAAGGAACCCCTTTTTGCATCATTGCCCCGGGGACATTCTGGTCCTTCTTCCAGGCAGCCGAAGATTACTATCAAAATTATGATATTGCCTCCCTAGTGCGCATCGTCCGTTTAATAGCCTATATCATTTCACTGGCTTTTCCAGCTACCTATATTGCAGTTACGACGTTTCATCAAGAATTAATTCCTTCTGAACTTCTGATCAGCCTCGCTGCTCAAAGGGAAGGGGTGCCGTTTCCTGCATTCGTGGAAGCTCTCCTTATGGAGGTTATTTTTGAAATCCTCCGTGAAGCCGGGGTCCGTATGCCGCGACCGGTAGGGTCAGCCGTATCAATTGTAGGGGCAATTGTGATAGGCGAGTCAGCAGTTGCAGCCGGCCTTGTTTCCCCTGCGATTGTCATCGTCGTTTCCTTAACAGCTATTTCAAGCTTTGTGGCCCCCTACTATTCTTTTGCGGGAGCGAGCCGGCTGCTTCGTTTTTTGCTGATGGTGATTGCTTCTACAGTCGGAATCTACGGAATGATTATTTTCTTCATCGGGTTAGTGATCCATCTGGCATCTGTTACATCTGCCGGAGTCCCTTATTTTCAGCCCTTTGCTCCCCTCAGACTGGATGAACAGAAGGACGGGCTTTTAAGAATGCCTTTATGGATATCAAACACGAAGCTGTATAAGCAGATGCAAAAAAAACAGGAAAGCGGTGGGCAGGCATGAAGAGAGGTTCCCTTGTCCTTTCCCTTCTTTTCATTCTTACCTCATGCGGCAGGGTGGAGCTGAATGAGCTTGCCATCGTATCAGGCCTTGGGTTTGATGTCAGCCCGGAAGGAATCAGTATGCAGCTGCAAATCGTCAATCCCGGAGCCACGGCAAAATCAAAAGGTGCAACAGATTCAGGGGGTTCCGGAGGGGCTGTTTATTCGTATACCATTACCGGCCCCACGGTTACTGACATTATGGAAAAAGCAAGGAACATGTTTTCTAGGAAGCTTTATTTTGCGCACATTTCAGTCATTGTGGCAGGGGAAGAATTCGCCAAAACTAAGGGGCTTCTTCCAATCATTGATTATTTGGAGAGATACTATCAGATCCGCGATAATGTAAATGTTTTTATTGCAAAGGGGAATAGCGCCAAGGATCTGTTTCATGTGTATATTCCGATACAGAATATGCCGGCGCTGTCCATTGCCAGACGGGTTGACGTGTATGGAGGAAGCATGGGGCTCAAAAAGGGGATTGAATTTCAGGATGTCCTTCGCTGGAACTATGGTGGATATACAGAACCGGTTATTCCGGGGATTCAGAAAACAACACCTGCTGACGCTTCGGACTCGGCGGTTTTGAATAATATAAACGGGAATATGAAAATGTTTGAAATGACCGGCTTTGCTCTTTTTCAAGACAGCAAGCTGATCGGCTGGTACTCTCCGGGCGAATCCCGGGGATGGGGACTGCTCAAAAATATGGTCGATGTATTTGAAACGACGGTAGAATGTCCGGGGTATCCAAATGAAAGGATCGGATTAAAGTTTTCCCATACAAAAGGAAAGCTGAAAAATATATCCATCGACCCGCTTGAGTACGAAGCCGAGGTTTCTGCTACAGCAGAAGTCGGTGAGGTTACGTGTCCCATTGTCCTCGAAAAGGGGGACGGGCTTAATCGCATTGAGAAAAGTGCTGAAAAAAAGCTCCAAGAGGAAATGCAGCAGGCGTTTCAAACCGCTATTTCGCAGAAAACAGATGTAATTGGACTGAGACAGCTTCTTTATGAAAATCACTATAAAGAATGGCTCAAGAGGAAGGATCAATGGGATGACATGTTCAGCAGGGCCCGTTTAAAGACGAAGGCCACTGTAAACGTCCAGATTACTGGATTGAGGGTGAAAAGCATTTATGAAAAATAAAAGATATACAATGACTCTTGCCGGACTGTGGCTGGTGACAGCCGTTTATGGAATCTGCTCTTTGTTCAGATTGGATGTCTTTCCGGTGGACCGCTGGATCGCCTTCATTCTGCATCCTTTTTATACATGGATGTTCGGCGGGGGCCAGATTTCATGAATCATGTGATAACGAAACAGCAGCTCTTTTTTCTGGTGCTCAGCTTTACGACGGGAAGTTCGATTTTAATGGCTCCGGGCTTAACTGCTATTTCCGCAAAAAATGAAGCGTGGTTCTCTATGATCATAGCAGGGGGAATCGGTCTTTTGCTAAATCTCTTGCTTGTATGGCTTCTAAAAAAATACCATTACGCCTCGATCTTTGAGATTACTGAAAAAGTCTGCGGGAGAGCCGGGGGCTTTATTATAAATGCCTTGATCATCTTTTATGCTTTAAATCTTGCTGCCTATATCCTGAGGAATATCAGCAATTTTATGACGACGTCCATTAGCCCGGAAAGCAATCCGGCCGGTTTTCAAATTTTGCTTTTGCTCGTTGTCATGTATTCTGTTTATTTCGGATTAAATAATTTGGCGACCGTGAATCAATTTTTTCTTCCGCTTACGCTATCAATGCTCGGGGTATCTCTCTTGCTGGTCATGAATCAATTTGATTTAGCTAATTTAAAGCCCTTTTTTTCAAGGGGGATTAAGCCGCTGCTTCACGGTGCCTATCCCGTTCTTGGTTTTCCCTTTATTGAAGTAATCCTCATTTCTTCATTTTTTACTTATGTAAGCAATAAAAAAGGGCTGGGGCGGTCTTATCTTATCTCTCTTTTTATTGGAGCCGCTGTTCTATCTTTTACAACCTTCGTCAGTATCGCCATTCAGGGCTTCGATCTGGTCATCCGCCAAACATATTCAACTTTTGAACTGATGCGTGATATTACCATTGTTAAACTGTTTGAACGGATTGAAGTGCTTATAGGCGTATTCTGGATTTTTGGCATCTTCGTAAAAATTACTTTCTGTATGCAGTCGGCTATGCTTGGTTTTAAGGCGATGACCAAGCATAGGACATACAGGCCGTTTATTCTCCCGGCATCGCTTTTCGTATGGACGATGTCTAACCGGATTCATTTAAAGCTGATTGATTTTAATAACTTTGTTTTTCAGTATTGGACGCTTTGGTGGTTTCTTTTATATGTTCTGTTCATTCTTCTTTTAGCAGCAGGGCTTCTTGCGGGTAAGCATAAGGCTTCTCATGGCAGAATGTAAAAAGCATTTTTCCTTTGCGGTTCGGGCAGGAAAATGAATTATTGAAAATTGTGCTTCAGCTGTCCTTTTGATACGATCGTGTTGTATCTCCCTAAGAATCATGAAAGGATGGACGTTTATGCACGCACATCTTGAGCAGCATCTTATATTAGCTTCAGGCTCCCCAAGAAGAAAGGAAATTCTTGAAAATTTGCGCATCCCGTTTAATGTGATGATTACAGATGCAGACGAATCAATTGATCCCGGATTATCACCTGAGGATGCTGTGCAGTATCTGGCAGCAAAGAAAGCAAGACATGCAGCCGCCGCTTTCCCGGACTCATTTGTAGTGGCAGCGGATACGGTCGTCGTACTCGATGGCAGAATCCTGGGCAAACCTGAAGATGAGCAGGACGCGATCCGGACGCTGGGGTTATTATCCGGGAGAACCCACCACGTATTAACAGGGGTGTCGATTTTAAAAGGAACCAAGGAAAAAACGTTTTATGTTTCGACGGAAGTAGTCTTCTGGGACCTTTCGAGCGAGGAAATTCAAAGCTATGCAGAAACCGGAGAACCGCTGGACAAAGCAGGATCCTATGGGATTCAGGGACTGGGCGGACTTTTTGTGAAAGAAATTAAAGGGGATTACTTTTCAGTCGTAGGCTTGCCGGCTTCCAGGCTGATCCGCGAATTAAGAGAGATAGGATTTTCCGTTTAATGAGATGAGCGCATGGGAGACCAAGGAGGAACTTATGAGTTCAATACTTAGTATCCGTGATTTCCCTGCTGAAGAAAGACCGAGAGAAAGGCTTTTAAATGATGGACCGGGGAGTTTATCCAATCAGGAACTCCTTGCAATTTTGTTAAGAACAGGCTCGGCGGGAGAGTCTGTTCTTCAGCTTGCCTCAAAGCTTCTTTCCCATTTCGAAGGACTGCGTCTGCTTAAAGAGGCGACAGTGGAAGAAATGACGTCCATTTCCGGAATTGGCCAGGCCAAAGCGGTTCAAATTATGGCTTCCATGGAACTTGGGAGAAGAATACTCCAGCTCTCCTCCGAAGAGCGCTGTGTAATTCGCTCTCCGCAGGACGGCGCAAATTTTGTTATGGAAGAAATGAGATTTCTGACCCAGGAGCATTTCGTCTGCCTGTATTTGAATACAAAAAATCACGTGATCCATAAACATACTGTGTTTATTGGGAGCCTGAATGCCTCCATCGTTCACCCGAGAGAGGTTTTTAAAGAAGCTTTCCGGCGGTCCGCAGCATCATTTATCTGCATCCACAACCATCGGATTATGTTTAAGTTAGACAAGTAATAATTCATATGATATCATTCCTTTAACTAAAAATATTAGGCGACACCTAAAATAATGAGGTGCTAGATGAGGAAATATGAGTTGTTAGCGAATAAGGAATTTAATATAAGTAATCTTACATATGAGAGGAAGTTGGAATTTCAAGAGCAGCTCATTAGTGATTGGGAAAAGCAACAATTGGTAAAAGGATTTACTACTGCTACTGTTGCTTTAAATTTAAGGAACATACGAGAGTTTATGATGCTTTCTAATAAATTCTGCTGGGAAATAAACCCAGATGATGTAGAGAACTTTTATTTGAGCTTGTTAGGTAAAGGTTTAGCACATAGTACTAGACGGAAATATCAATCTAACATATCTACTTTTTATGAGTATTTACGTGCGAGAAAGAGTGCAGATATACTTAATAAAATTGGGGTAAGAGTTCCTGATGTTTTAGATGAATTCAATAAATTTTTCCATAGAAAAGATGATAATGATGTTAGAGTAGTTCCTCCCAATAAAGAGACCTTAGAAATTTTTTTTGATGGGTTAAAGGAACATATGATTAAGGGGAGAAAATACTATACAGTCGCAAGAGACTATGTTTTCTTTAAAACATTAATGATGACTGGATTAAGAATTAATGAACTAGTTATGCTTGATGTTAAAGATGTAAGATTTGACTTAGGAAACAAAGGTAAAATTCATGTTAGATTTGGGAAGGGGAGTAGGGGGACTGGGCATAAACTAAGATGGGTTCCTATGTTAACTAGAGTAGATGAGCTTCTAAAATGGTATATTGATGAGATATTACCTAACTTTCAAATTAATACTGATAAATCAGGGCCCCTTTTTTTATCAGAGTCAGGAACAAGGGTTAGTAGAGACACGATGAGAGCTAATTTAACTCGAAGGCAAGATGATATAGGCATATCAGAATCAGAAAGATTTAGTGCCCATCAGCTAAGACATGCATTTGCAACTAATTATGTAGAACTTGGGGTAGATATTTTAACAATGAGTCATCTACTAGGCCACTCAAATATTTCAACTACTGCGGGTTACCTAGAACCAAGTAATGATTTCATTGAACGTAGGGTGCGGATTGCACAGGAAAAATGGAAATCTCAGATGGAGGAAATGGCAAAGGAGGTAAATACATGAGTATTAAATGGAGATTAAGGCAAGTAATGGCCAAGAATGATATTTGGTCTGGTTCTGAATTAGCAAGAGTCATGGAGGAAAAGACGGGGTATAGAATGTCTCCACCCTCTATATCTGCATTATTAAATGATGTACCTAAACAAATGAAAATAACAACTTTAGACGCACTTTGTTCAGCTTTGAATTGCAAACCGCATGATTTATTGGATCATACGCCCACAAGAATCGAGGTTAAGAATCCAAATGTTAATAGTCAGCAGCATGAAAAAAAAGTGGTTAATAGTAGCAATCGCCAATTACCACCAGTTTAAGGGGTGTTAAGTTTGAACTCAGCCAATTGCCCAAAGTGTAATGAACTCTTATCTAGAAAAACCGTTGCTTCAGCTAGAGAATGTAATAATTGTAATGCCAAAAGAATATTAGCAAAGTATTTATCTGATGAAGAATTTCTTTTTAAAAAAACAAAAAGCAAAGAAACTGGGAATTATACAATCCTATTAATAAATTTTTTAAACAAAAGTGCATTGGTACCTTCTCAACAAAATAGGATAGTCGTGGATTTTGTGAAAATAATGAACTTGGTTAAAGATCATAATGCTAGATTAAGTGAACTGTGGGTTCATAATTCGTACTTTAAAGTAAGTGCTATTAAATCTAGAAATGCATTGAATATCATTAAAGTATTCCTATACTCTGAAGATTTAATAGCTTTTGATATGGTTTCGGATTCCTTTTTTCCAATAGAAACAAGAGAAATATATAGGTTTAAAAAAGATATACTAGATTACTTTTATTCACCTACTAGATGTCGTGATTGTGGAGCAGAATCTATTAATAGTGCACAATCTTTTTGTTATACATGTATAGCATACCGTAGTATATTTAATAAAACTACATTAGAATATGTTAATAAAGAGTTTCCAAATAACTCATTAAAAGGTTTGTATTTCAATTACACTAAATTTATTGCTACCCTCGGTAGAACTCCTCAAACATTAGTTAACCTCCTAGAGAGCGGTACACGTTTTATAAAATTTTTGACAAAATATATTCCGGATAACATTAATACATGGCCATTTAAATTTAATGATAATAATTTAGATTTAGAGGCCATTTTAGAGTCCCCTGACTATACGCTATTAATTGAATTTAAATTTTCTGAAGAGTGGAGAAACATTTTCTTAAATGAATTTAAAGGGGAAGGGATTACAGTTTTTTTAGCTTTTCTTGAAAGAATAGGTCTACTTTCACCTTTACAAAGTAACCCGAAAGAGAAAATTCTTAAAAAGATTTATACAGTAAATCAGAATTTTCAAAAACCACTTATTAAAATGCTCGAAAAAGAGTTAGCTTCTAAAGAGCTACTAGAGAAAAAAAACGCAGTAATTAGGAAAAAAATGAGTACTATTATTGACAAGATAGATATGATGATCTCTTTTTATAACTGGTTAGCTAACAATGAAACTGCTCATAACTGGGCTGAAGTTTCAGAACGAATGGTGAACACTTATTTGTTGCAAACACCACAGAGGTCTAGAGACATAAAAAAAAGAGCATTATATAATTTCTTTCAATTTGCTAAAAAACAGCGTTTCATTTTTGCGAATCCTATAGAGAATTTTATTGCTAGAGATAGAATGATAGAGGTGAGACCTTTAACAAAGCAGGATCATTCAGAAATATATCGAAAATTAACAACAGAGAGTGACCAATTATTTGTAGAAAAACTAATTTCCTCACTAATATACTTCCATGCTTTACAGACTAAAAACATTATGGAAATAAAAATTGAAGATATAAAATTAGCTAGTAAATCTATCTATTTAAATGGAAGACCTCCAGTGTTTTTATCTACAGTGGAGATGTTACTACTCCATCTTACATTAGATGAACGTTTGAGACGGTTAAATGGAAAAAATTCTATTTATTTATTTTGTTCACACAAATCAATAAAGGATGTTTCCATAAAAAAAGGTACAATAAATCAATATGTAAAATCTATACTAGGACTGCCCCCTAAAAGTTTAAGAATTGCTGCTTTACAGTTTTGTGCAAGTAATTTTGGAGCAGAGTATTTACATGATTGTTTTGGTTTATCTATAACACAAGCAAGTAGATACGCAAATATTGGAGAAGTATTGATGGATGACATTATCAATGACGAAATAAACAATAATAAAAAAACAAACTAATATTCGCGATCTGTGAAAAGTATAGATTTTCAAGAGTCTTATTCGCTTGATCCTTTTAAAATTAGACAATAACTCCCTTCTCATATACGTTGACACAGAGAAGTACCGGATTCCCAGGGTCTTCTTTGTGAATTTTCAAAAAATAACACACAGGAATTTTGGAAATTAGAACACTAAACAAATATTTATATACATACATACTCAACACCAAGCAAAGTTAATACGGCAACGGAAGAATTGGATTAATTTATTTTGCTTAAAAAATTTTTTTACAAGTAGGGGGTTAAATGATGGCCGAGAAAAATAGACAACATTATGTTCCTAAGTTTTACTTGAGGAATTTCTCTGAAACAGAAAGGGCCATAGATACATATAACTTGGAATATTCTAAATATATATCTAATTCTTCAATTAGGAACATGTGTCAGAAACATAATTTTTATGGGTCAGACAATAACTTGGAAATATTTTTGGATAGAGAAATAGAAGCTAAAGCTTCAGTAATAATAAAATATATACTTAATAATCACCAATTGCCTGACATAGATAAAGAGGATTATATACATCTTATAATGTTTTTATTAATTACTGAAGCAAGGAACTTAAAAAATGGAGATTCAATAATTAAAATGTCAGATCATATAATAAAAGCATTAATGAAAGAACATCCAGGATTTAAAAAGGTAAATCTTAATTCTTTTAAAGTCGAAATTAAAAACCCAGTTAACCATAGTATCCAACATGCAATAGAGACCACTACGTTAGTTCTCGATCTAAAACCCATATTGATTGTTGAACAAACCGGGGCAAGAGGTTTTATAACTTCGGATAACCCTATAGTTCGTTACAATTCGTTTTATTTAAAAAAGGGTTATCCGGGTGGCTTTGGATACATGACTAGAGGGATGCTGATTTTTTTTCCTATTTCACCAAAAAAATGCATACTTCTTTATGATTCATTAGCATACGATGTTCCTAATGAAAAAAATGGAACGTTAATTCTAAAAAAAGCCAAAGATGTTGACCGCTTAAATGAATTGTTCTTTTTGAATGCTTATAATAACGTATTTTTTAATCAAAAAATAAAACGAGGATATATTGAAGGCATTCATAAAAGTAATCAGAAAACCCCTTTAATAAAAGAATTGGATAGAGAACTTGCTTCTTTTAAATCAGCTGATTCCGATGGAGTATTAATTTCTTACAGTCAGAATAGAGTGGCAAAAAATATAAATTTCTCTTGGATTAAGATATCTGATTATGCGAATAGCTTAAGTATTCCTATTCACATGGGAGGAATTAATAGAACTGAGTCACCGTATATTGCTCAATACTTAGCTGAACAACAATTAAAGTATGCACGTAAGCCCCAAAGCACAAAAAAATTCTTAAAGTTAGATGAATAACGCAAATTTCAAATTAATAAATTAGTATAAATAAGAATGGCACTTAATCTAGTATTAGATAAATAAAGATCGGATATAAAAGCTACCTCGATTGGGAGGCTATATTTTCAAAAGTAATATTTTTTAATACTTCTGCTGCCTTAATTAGTTGAAAAAGTTTTAATATATCACTTTTTTTTATTTGGTCGTAATTATAAGAACCATGCATTATCCAATTTCTGTTGATTTGAGTGGGATGTTTATTCCAGGATGGTTTAAAGAGGTTATTAAATACATAAGATACTCTTCTAAAAAAGAGGACGTTAATAGCTATTTCATCCTCTGTAGTTTTAACGTAGTCTGTTAACTTGGTATATAGTTTGTTTTTATTTCCTTTTAAAAAGGGCTTTAACTCCAAATTAATCTCATAATCATGAAATGAAGTCGTTATAAGTCCTTCTATTACTGCGAAAAGTGGAAATGAAGCTAAGATATATTGTTCATCCTTATAAGCAGAATAAGATTGTTCTAAAAGTGAAGCATACTTTATATAAAAAGCATCTTTACTAAAATACTCCATGTATTGATTTAAGTTGTCTTCAACGTGATGTTCTATTTGTTGAAAAGAGGGTAGTAGGTTTACAGATTCTATTTTATTGAAGATAGCTTCGTCTATAGCCCATAATTGATCATCATACCTTGTCATGGCCTTTTCATAGCAATCTAATTGTATTTTTAATCCTTTTGTCAATTTGTCTATGTCAATAGGTTTTAAAGCAACATCCAAAAACAAGTTTGTGACTGGAATAAAGAAATTTGTTTGGAATGCCTTTATATAAGTAGAGCTAATAGTATTCATTATTTCTATGTTAGTTTTACTGAAGTTTTGAATTTCTTTGAGAATTTCAGGTTCTAAGTTAGGTATATGTATTTTTGGTATCATTTCTTTAATTTTTTGATTAAGCTCATATATAGTATCATTTAGTTCATTTTGTAGCATATCATCTATTTCAGCAGCCAATAACTTTTTTAAGTTTATATCCATTTTCTTGATCCTCCCCTAGAAAAATGAGAATTTTTAGGATTCCATTTTATACTAGATTTCATAAATATAAAGTCCTTTACTTAGGAATTTATATAATTAAAATGTTACTTTTGTGATGGATAGTTACTATCTGCGGAGAAAAATTGTATTTATCAATAAGCGTAGGTAGGATCATTTGAAAAATTGATTTTAGTGATTGTATATACTGTAATTTCCTTTGAAAGAAATCCTCATTTTCTACTATAAATGTCCACATTCTACCTTCAGATGTTCTAACAACTTGAAAACTTACTTTTATCTCATTGAAAAATAAATCATCAAAATATCGAATAGAAAAAATTTTGTTATTGATACCATTTCCTGTTTCCGTTTCTATAATTTTCAATTTTCGAATAGCCACTAAAACCAACCTCTCTTGTTAAATTGTTAATACAAGCATATTGGTTTTAATAAAAATAATAAAATAGCCCAATTTGTGTTTTTAACTATTAAAATAGGTATTTTTGCAAGTTTGGCTAGAGGTATTTCTATTTTTTATTAAAAAAATTAAATATTTACTTATAATGCAATTTATTTTTACCAGTAATCTATTAAGGTTTATATGTTTTAATGATTCTCGCAGCAATATCATTAATTAAATCAATTTCTTTTTCCTCTAATGTAATAAGTTGTGTAATAAGTCGTTCAATGTTCTTTGAATTTAAATTAAAACCAGTAAAAAATATACTTGCATTAATATTAAATGGGACTAAAAGTTTCTCGAGTGTTTCAAGTGTAATGTTTCTTTCTCCTCTTTCAACACTTGCAATATATGATGTTTGGAAGTCAGCTTTTTCAGCATATTCCTCTTGTGTCCATCCCCTATTTTTTCGTAAAATACGTATTCTTTCTCCAGTTAACTTAACTATATTTTCCAATTATTTTCACCTCTTATGTACAGATTAGAGGTGTGTTTCCATATATTACAGATATATATATATATAAAATAATGATTAAATATATACTTATAAGTGCTATTTAGGAGGATAAACAATGAATAAATTAAATAATAATTTAGTTATTGAAAACGTAATTCAATCAAAAATGAGAGGTAGGATAATTTATCAAAGTAATTTATTAGCAAGTGATGCGCTAAAATTGACTTATGTTAAGCCTTACAATGACCCTTCAGGTGTGGGCTATCAAAGACCTGTTAGTAAACAAAGATGTAAAGACTTTTCAAAATACCTTTCTTGTGGAACTGATGCTCTATTCACACCTATTTTGTTAAATGCAATGGGTGGATGGGAATTTTCTCTCTATGATAGTGGTAGACCAGGATATGGAAGATTAATTTGTAAAAATAAAGCTTCACTTATGGATGGACAACATAGATTAGGAGGAATTGAATTATATTTTCAAGAAACACAATCAAATATAAATATACCATTTCTAGCATTCCATTATTTAGATGATGAGGAGGAGATTAAATTATTCGATACAATAAATACTAAAGCTAAGGGAATCGGTACGTCCTTAAGCACATATTTAAAAAGAGATAAAGATGATTTTAGCTGGGTAGCTACAAATCTAATAACTAACGAAAAAAGTCCATTTAACAAAATGGGAACAATAGTTGGTAAAAGAAGTAAAGGAAAACACATCACTCTGCAAAACCTTCATAAAAGTATTGCTTTATTGGCTAAAAATGGAACTTTCAAGGGGTTTACTAAAGAAAAAATCCTTTTAATTACTGAGGCGTATTTCAACATAATAAAGGATTTGTTTTCTGACGAATGGGATGATTATAAAGATTATAAGTTAACCCATATTGTCAGTATCCATGCACTCTCAATTCTTGGATCACATATTATTCCCAAATATATTAAAAATACAAATAAAACTATTGATATTGAAGGATTAAAAGATAGTTTAGAACAAATTAAAGATGTAGATTGGTCTATAGATGGTGAATTGAAGTATATAAAAGGGATATCAGGGTCTAAAACTTTAGCAAACGATTTATTAAGTAGGTTGATATAATAATATGTTTATATTTGGAAGGAAAGTTGGTTTAGTAGCAGCCAACTTTTTTTTGTAATAAATTAATTATTTTCCAATTTTAATAAATGTTGTATAATTGCCTTTGGCAAGCATGAGGTAATTTTAATTTTAGGTTGTGAAATCGCAACCCGAATATTTAATGTATTATTTATCTGCGTCACTTTTACGTATTTTCTACTTTTAGCTAATCGCGTATAATTTTCTATTTAATTTAGAAAGGTAGAATTTATCCATGCTTGCCTAAGAATAAAAAGGGGAGTCTAAAATTAGAAGATATATAAGAACAGAATTATTAGCCAATGAAGATAAAATAAAAAGAAATTTTCAAAACTTAAACACTTTTAATGATATTGCTAATCTTTTGGAAATTCCTGTTGAGTTCTTGTGGAAGATTCTAATAAGAGATAGAGCACACAGCTATAGAAGATTTGAATTAAGAAAAAAAAATGGTGATCCCCGCATTATATACTCGCCTAATACTAATCTCTCAATTTTACAAAAAAAATTCTTGTACGTACTTGAATTGAACTTTAACTCACATCAAAGAGCCCATGGATTTGTGAAAAATCGGGATATTATTACGAATGCAAATGAACACATCAATAAGAGATTTGTATTGAACTTTGATTTGGAAAACTTTTTTGAGAGTATAAATTTCCGTAGAGTTCGTCATATGTTTATTTCTTACTTTAAATTAAACGAAACAGTTGCTTCTACTTTGGCAAATCTTTGTTGTCACCCAGATGGTTTTTTACCACAAGGTGCAGCAACTTCCCCCATAATATCTAATATACTTTCAAAGAGCATGGACAAAGAATTGACGAGAATAGCGATTAATGTAAGAGGTTGTAACTATACCCGCTATGCGGATGATATTACTTTCTCAAGCAATAAACGAATATTCCCAACACAGATCGCTATTCAGCACAGCGATGGAAATATAGAGATAAGTGAAGAAGTTATTAAAATAATAAATAAATATGGATTTTCAATAAAAGAAAGTAAAACCAGGATGAGTGACTGGAAGCAGCATCAGTCGGTAACAGGGATTGTAGTTAATAGTAAACTCAATGTAAGTAGAAAATATGTAAGAAAAGTACGATCTATTCTGCATTCTGCTGAGAAAAATATAGACAATTTAGATGTTGCAGTAGAACTTTTTAATTCCAAATATAATTTTCGTCAGAAAAACAATAATACATACCCGGACATGTTTTCGATTTTAAGAGGAAAAATCGCACACATTGGTAATGTGAAAGGGAAAATTGATCCTGTATTTCTCAATCTTGCGAAAAGGTATAATCAAATTGCTCATCTAAATGAAGAGCCTCTCATCATAATACCACCGAATGACATACAATTTTATCAAGAAAATACATTTGTGATGGAATGTAATGAATTTGAATTATATATTGATAAAAACGATGAAACAGGAGAATTCATTTATGGGCAAGGATCTGGCTTTCTATTAAAAGGAATAGGATTAATCACTAATGCACATGTTGTTAAAGAAGTTATAGATTTAATGAAAAATGAAGTTAAGTTTATTAACAAATATTATGTAGCTATTCATAGAGCTTCACCATACGACATAATTTATAAAGCAAGAATTATTTGTTACAGTATTGAAAAGGATCTTGCTATATTAGAAGTTGAAAATCTCGATATTGAAAGTATTGGGTATAGTGCAAACGAAAGTATTAAAAAAGATATGCAAATTAATTTGGTTGGATTTCCCTCATATAGAGAAGGCAATGATATTAAATCTCAAAGTGGTTATGTGGAAGGGATTAGAATGCACGAGAAAATAAATGTAAGGTATGAAATTTCGGCTACAATTTACGAAGGCAATAGTGGTGGTCCGGTTTTTAATGCTTCAAATGAGGTAATTGGAGTTGCAACTAAGGGAACTACATCTAATGGTGTATCTCCTAATGAAATAATACCAATTTCTGAAGTATTAAAATTGGCAAAGGAAGTCTAGTAAATAATGAAATAAATCACAATAACCAAAACCCCGTTCGAACTTAAGAACGGGGTTTATTTAATATACTTTATTTAAGGCTCTATACTATTTGTTGGGGTACCCAAATAATTACATAAATAAAATACACGCAGATATCCATTCCTTTATATTTGAATTGTCGAGAAACAAGTAGGGATCAACAATTCCACAAAAGTGTTAAAACGGAATGCCTATGGATTTCGAAAATTTTACTCGCTTCCGTGCGAAAATCTTATTGCAAAATCAGTTTAAAGGATTGGGTCTGCATATTGGATAAGGGTGGCAGTTTTCACTGCCACCCCACATTTGACGGAGAACCTATTTAATTCGTGGATAATAAAAATGCATTTGATACAATACTTTAAATGAGATACAACATACTTTAGATAAAACATTACATACCATCCATATTTTGACTTTCATTTCCGTTGCATAGGTATGTTATGAATATTCCTTTGTTAAACATACACATTTCCACCCCTCAGGAGATCCTTCTCCAAGCCGCGAGGACATAGAGGTTACAAAGAGGCTTTCCGAATGCGGGAAAATGATTGGGATTGAATTGCTTGATCATTTGATCATCGGAGACAGAAAATATATCAGCCTGAAGGAAAAAGGATATTTGTAACCTGAAATCCACTTTTTTTTTTGACGATTTACGTTATAATAAGGTTTATGAGTTTTTTCGTTAAGGTTCATCCTTATTTTACAAAAAGTGATTCGTTTCAGAAAGGGAGATACATGAATGTTTGGAATTGGTACTAGAGACCTTGGGATAGATTTGGGTACGGCAAATACCCTCGTGTTCGTGAAAGGCAGAGGAATCGTTTTGCGGGAGCCTTCTGTTGTTGCATTACAAACTGATACCAAGTCCATTGTCGCAGTCGGAAATGACGCAAAAAATATGATTGGCCGTACACCTGGAAATGTAGTGGCGCTTCGTCCAATGAAGGATGGCGTAATAGCAGATTACGAGACTACTGCAACGATGATGAAATATTACATAAAACAAGCGACGAAAAATAAAAGTCTTTTCTCAAGAAAGCCCTATGTCATGGTTTGTGTGCCGTCCGGCATAACTGCTGTTGAAGAGCGTGCCGTTATTGATGCAACAAGACAAGCAGGGGCCCGTGATGCCTATACGATTGAAGAGCCATTTGCAGCAGCCATCGGCGCTAACCTCCCTGTATGGGAACCGACCGGAAGCATGGTTGTCGACATCGGCGGCGGAACGACGGAAGTCGCGATTATTTCTCTTGGCGGGATTGTAACCAGTCAGTCCATCCGGGTAGCCGGGGATGAAATGGATGAAGCGATTATCAATTATATCCGCAAGACCTATAATCTCATGATTGGCGACAGGACGGCAGAAGCGATTAAGATGGAGGTTGGATCAGCAGGTTCACCGGAAGATGTGGAAAACATGGAAATCCGCGGCCGCGATCTCCTGACAGGATTGCCGAAAACGATTGAAATTACAGCGAAAGAAATTGCTGAGGCTCTTCGCGACACCGTCTATACGATTGTGGATACAGTTAAGAATACACTTGAAAAAACGCCTCCGGAACTTGCCGCGGATATTATGGACCGGGGTATTGTACTGACAGGCGGCGGAGCCCTTCTTCGCAATCTGGATAAAGTCATCAGCGAAGAAACGAATATGCCGGTATTGATTGCTGAAAATCCTCTGGATTGTGTGGCAATCGGCACAGGGAAGGCTCTTGAGCATATCCACTTATTTAAAGGGAAAACAAAAAATCTGCGTTAATGTCTTATGGATTCGGTGCCTCAGCAGAGAGGTGCCGAATCGTTTTAAAGAAGCATTTCATCATAAGGAATATCAAACGTTAAGAGGTGTAAATGATGCCGCCTTTTTTTATGAACAAACGGCTTATTCTGCTTCTGGCAAGCGTCATTTTGCTCGTGGCACTGATTGGCTTCTCCGTCAAAGGCAACCGTGAATTAACGTGGCCGGAGAAGTTTGTAAAAGATTCAACTGGTTTATTTCAATCTGTTTTCCATAAGCCTGCCCAATTCATTGGGGGGACTTTTGAAGAAATTGCTGCTTTAAAGGATACATATAATGAAAATCAATATTTAAAATCAAGAATTGAAAAGTATGCAACTCTTGATGCAGAGGTTCAGCGGCTGCGGAAAGAAAATGGCAAACTTCGTGAGGATCTTGGGGCAAAAACGAATTTAAGCGCGTTTAAGCCCATTATCGGAACGATGATCGCCAGAAATCCAGACCGGTGGTATGAGTATATTACACTCGACCGTGGAACGAAGAATGGCGTTACGGAAGATATGGCCGTCATGACGTCCAAAGGGCTGATTGGAAAAATTAAGAGTGCTGATGCCTATACGTCCACCGTCCAGCTCCTCAGTGCCCAAGACCGGGTCAATCAGGTTCCGGCCGTGGTGGAATCGGATAAGAATATTTTTGGTTTGATTGCCGGCTATGATGAAAAGCGGGAAATGCTTCTTTTCAGAAACATCAACACCAGCATGAAAATTAAAAAGGGAGATAAGGTTGTCACAGCAGGAAATGGCGGAGTGTTTCCGCTTGGCCTGGCTATAGGGACCGTTGAGGACGTTCAGCCTGATTCCTATGGATTGACGAAAATGGCCTATGTGAAACCGGCCGCAGATTTCTATGATGTGGAGAATGTAATCATAATCAAACGTGAAGCCCCTGTCCCTCCAGAAGGAGATGTCAGTGATGGAGCGGCGGAGGGGGAAGCTAATTGAGACGGTTTCTCCTCCCGGTCGTTGTTTTATTTTTTTTCATCATGGAAAGCACGGTTGTTGATTTAATTCTGATCCCTTCTTTTACCGATAATATGTTTTATGTGCCGAGGTTCGTGCTGCTCATCTTGCTTTTCATTTCTGTCTATGTGAAGGATCGGCTGGCCATTGTTTATGCATTAATTTTCGGTCTGCTGCATGATATTGTTTATACTGAAATTCTCGGAGTCTATCTCTTTGCCTATCCTTTTCTGACTTATCTTTCAGGAAGAGCGCTTAAGGTCCTTCAGAATAATGCATTTGTCGTCCTGTTTGTCGGAATGCTTGCGATAAGCATTCTGGAATTTTATGTGTATGGAATTCAGCTTGTCATAAGCCCGAATCCGCTGAACTTTTATGAATTTACCAATCGAAGACTGCTGCCGACACTGGCTGTGAATTCGATTGCGGGTCTTGTCATCATTTTTCCTTTAAAATTGTTCCTTACCCGCCTCAAAAGGCAGACAGAGGATTAAACGGTTTGGCAAAAAAGGAGATTTGGACCGGTTTGTCGAATTTGTAATGTTATTGAGGTGAACATCGTGAAAGCCCAAAAACAGCAGTATGTGACAATAAAAGGAACAAAGAATGGCCTCACTCTTTATCTGGATGATGGGTGCACCTATGAAACACTAATTCTTGAACTGGAAGAGATGCTTTCCTCAAAGCAGTACGTACAGGAAAACGGACCATTGATCGGAGTTAGCGTGAAATCGGGAAAACGGCTTCTGACAGAAGAGCAGCAGCAGGTTGTTAAAACAACGATACGCAAAAAGAAAAATCTGGTTGTTGAAAATATAGAATCGGATGTAGTGACAAAGGAAGAAGCGAACAGACTGAAAAAAGAGGCCGAAGTCGTAAAAGCGGCGAGAATTGTCCGGTCCGGCCAGGTGCTGCAAGTAGAGGGAGACCTTCTGCTAATCGGCGATGTGAATCCGGGCGGTACCGTTATAGCAAATGGAAGCATCTTTATTTTAGGTGCACTCCGTGGGACAGCCCATGCCGGGTATAACGGGAACAAAAGAGCAATTATCGCCGCTTCCGTCATGGCTCCGGCCCAGCTGAAAATTTATGATTCTCTTAATCAGGCTCCCGAACGGATTCATGCTGAAGAACACGGGATGGAGTGCGCGTACATAGATGATGAAGGGCAAATGAAGAGAGACAGATTGCAGAATGTCATGCATGTAAGACCTGATGTAACTACGCTTGAGGGGGGAATGTAGCCGTGGGAGAGGCGATTGTTATTACCTCTGGTAAAGGAGGGGTTGGTAAAACCACTACCTCCGCGAATTTAGGAACGTCCCTGGCCATTTTAGGCAAAAAGGTTTGTCTTGTTGATACAGATATCGGTTTGCGGAATCTGGATGTTGTAATGGGACTTGAAAACCGCATTATCTATGATCTGGTGGATGTTGTGGAAGGCCGATGCAAAATTCATCAGGCTCTGGTGAAGGATAAGCGGTTTGATGAACTCTTGTATTTGCTTCCTGCTGCGCAGACGAGCGATAAATCCGCCGTTTCACCGGATCAGATGAAAAAACTGATTGATGAACTGAAACAGGATTATGATTATATCGTCATTGACTGCCCTGCGGGGATCGAACAAGGATTCAAAAACGCAGTGGCAGGTGCCGACAAAGCCATTGTAGTCACGACACCGGAAGTCTCGGCTGTTAGGGATGCCGACCGGATCATCGGTCTTCTTGAACGGGAAGATATAGAGCCTCCAAAGCTTGTCATCAACCGAATCCGCAATCATCTTGTTCAAAATGGCGACATGCTGGATGTGGATGAAATTGTTGCACATCTGTCCATCGATCTCCTTGGGATTGTCGCGGATGATGATCAGGTAATTAAAGCGTCCAACAGCGGAGAGCCAATTGCGATGGATCCGAACAACCGGGCATCGATTGCTTACAGGAATATTGCAAGAAGGATCCTTGGAGAATCTGTTCCATTGCAGACACTCGATCAGCAGAGCCTTGGATTTATGGACAAAATCAAGAAATTTTTTGGTGCTCGTGTCTAGACGGGTGTCCTTTCTTAATAAAGAGGCTCTGTTAAAGTCTTATGTTGATTTTTAACACTTGTTGATTGGAGCGGAAGGTGTGAGACTCCCGCCCCGCGGAAAGCGAGCACCTGCATCGGAAATCAACAGCCAAGTTTAACAGATCTAAAAAAAAACTGACCTGACTGGGATTCTATCCTTTTCTGGGTCAGTTTTTTTGCTTTTGTTCTATTCTGTAATTTTTCCGCACTTTTCTTTCCGCAAAAACATAAATCCAACGGACAAGTCATAGACTTGTACAAACTGACATTAAAAGGGTGGATGAGAATGTCCAGAAGGGCGGATGAAATCAGAAAACGGATGGCGAAGAAAAAGAAGTCCAGACCCCTTTCAGGGAAAGCGGACCTTCCTGTTGTCTGGGAAAAGGAAGCAGTTATGGAAGAAGAGGAAAAGTATACGGGCATCATTCGCTCTTATGAAGGCGGTCCCGAGACCTTAAAAGATACGGGTCATCCGCTGATCAGGCCGGACGTCTTTCTGCTTAAACTCTTTCTTTCTGCAACCCTTGTACTCGGGATGGCTGTTGTCTTTAAGGAACAATCCCCAAAGCTCGATGCGATCCGAACAGCGGCAAAAGCATCTCTTGAACATGAATTTCAGTTTGCAGCGGTTTCCTCCTGGTATCAAAAGCAATTTGGACATCCGCTGGCGCTTTTTCAAACCGATATGCTGTCTGCTGGCAAAGCTCCCTTGAAAGGAGAGTACGCAGTCCCGGCATCAGGAAAGGTGACGGAGAATTTTAAGGCAAACGGCCAGGGAGTTCTTGTGGAAACCGATCGTCCGACTGTAGAAGCGATCGATGAGGGAGTTGTATTAGAAGCGGGTGAAAAGCCGGATACAGGTTTGACGATCGTCGTTCAGCACGCAGATGGAAGTGAATCGTGGTATGGAAATCTGGAAAGTGCAGATGTCGCTTTGTACGATACGGTTGTCACAGGCAAAGAGCTCGGAACCATCAAAGTAAATGAGAACAAAAAAGGAACGTACTATTTCGCGATTAAAAAGGGCGATAATTTCATTGATCCGATTCAGGTGATTTCCTTTGATTAAATATGGATCTTTGCTGCGGAAAATTCACATTCATCCATTATTGTGGGTTGTTATGGCCATAAGTGCAGCAACATCCCAGTTTAAAACACTGGCTATTCTGCTTGCGATTGTCATGATTCATGAGCTGGGTCATGCTGTGTGCGCTCTTTATTTTTCCTGGAGAGTGAAGGCGATTATTCTCCTTCCCTTTGGAGGTGTGGCTGAAATGGAAGAGCATGGGAACCGGTCAATCAAAGAGGAGCTTTTTGTGATTCTCGCCGGACCCGTGCAGCATTTCCTGATGCAGGGCGCCGTGTGGCTGAGCTTTGTTTCAGGATTCGTCTCCCATGAAGATTTCTCCCTCTTTACGTTTTACAATCTTTCCATTTTGCTGTTTAACCTGCTGCCGATCTGGCCGCTGGACGGAGGGAAGCTGTTGTTCATTCTTTTTTCCCTGTTTAAAGCGTTCCCGGATGCGCACAAATCCACGCTTGCGTTTTCACTATGCGCACTCGTCTTATACAAAGCTGCCGTTCTGCTTTTTTTCCCATATCAGCTTAATTTATGGATGATTACAGTTTTTTTGTGTTTCAGCCTTTATTCAGAATTCCGGCAGCGGCGTTTTGTTCACTTGAGATTTTTAATGGACCGGTATTATGGAAGTACCGAATCCATACAACGGCTTGTTCCTCTGGAGGTCGAGTCAGGAGAAGAAATTCTGTCTGTTTTATCCAAGTTTAAACGAGGATGCAAGCATCCCATCATTGTTTGCCGCGAAGGGGCGAAATGGTCGGAACTCGATGAAAATGAGCTGCTGCACGCTTTTTTTTCTGAAAAAAGAACGAATTCCAAGATAGAGGAGCTCGTTTATGCGTATTGACTTCCTGAAAAAAAAGTGAGTAAATGGGGGAAAAGCTGATAGCAAAAGAGGGAATACGTTGAAAACGCTAATTGTTCAAGCCAATCTCCAGGAGAAACGGATTGCTTTATTGGAAAGCGGAAAACTTGCAGATATAAAACTACTCAGATCCAGCCAAAAAGGCAAGTCCGGAAGCCTGTATTGGGGTAAAGTCGAAAAGGTTGTAAAGGGCATGGAGGCGGCATTTGTTGATCTCGGCCTTGAGAAAAACGGCTTCCTCCGGCTGGATGATCTGCCTGCGTTCAGGCATTCCGATCAGAAAAAGCCGATTTCTTCTTTTCTGCATGAAGGGCAAAAAATCATGGTCCAGATTAAGAAAGAAGGGGATGAATGGAAAGGACCGGCGCTGACAGCCAATATTGAATTTGCAGGCAGTTCGCTTGTCTATATGCCTTATGGAGGAAAAGTGACAGTCTCCAGAAAGCTGGGAAGCAGTGATGCTGAAAGACTGAGAGACTGGAGCAGCGGAATACTTGATAACGGGGAAGGTGTGCTTATCCGAACTGCGGCTGCTTCCATGGACCCTTATGAGCTGGAAGAAGAGCTGCTGAGGCTCAGAAGGGAATTTTTGAGCCTCCTTCCACCTGAATCAGGAAAAGCACCCGCTATGCTGAAGGAATCCGGCGACTTGCTCGAGGTCATTTCGGCGGAACGGCCTCTTTCTTTCTATAGCGAAATTCACTGTGACAATGCTGCTTTTGCAGACAGGCTGAGGGGGAGAATGCCCCATGGGGCCGAGACAAAAATCTTTCACGCGAAAGAAGGCTCTGAAATATTCAGCACAGTGGATGCAGAAATACATAAGCTCCAAAAAAAGACCGTCTGGCTGAAAAACGGATCCTACCTGCTTATTGAAAAAACGGAGGCGCTCCATGTCATTGATGTGAATTCAGGCAAGTTTACCGGAAAGGATTCGCAGCGCCAGACCATTTACGAAACAAATAAAGAGGCGGCACTCGAAGCGGCGCGGCAAATCAGACTGAGGAATCTGAATGGAATCATTCTGATTGATTTTATTGATATGAAGGATCCGGCTGACCGGCAGAGGATTTTGCAGATCATGCACAATCAGGCAGGAAGAGACCGTATTCAAACAAGAATTATTGGTTTTACAGAGCTGAATCTTCTTCAGATTACGAGAAAAAAGACGAGTGAGGATATTGATACCCTTTTAACCGATTCCTGCCGGGTCTGCGGAGGAAAAGGGAGAGTGGACTCTGCCCAGACACAGGCTTTTGATCTTGAGAGGGAACTGCGCAAATACCGGTATATGGATGCAGAAGCGGTGTGGGTTCAGGCAGAACGAGAAGTAAAAGGGTGGTTTGATGACCGCCTTCAGGAACTTGAAAAAGAACTGCATTTCCGTATTTTTATTACATCTGCAGAAATGGACAAGCCCGGCTATGAACTGCGTCAATTTGGAACTGAAAAAGAAATCTTGCAAAGAATAGCCGAAAAGGAAAAGAAGATTGACAAATAGAAGCAACTTCTGATAATATTCTTATGTTACTGTTTGTAGCACCCGTGGCTACAACCGCTCGGATGCAGGTAGTAAGCAATTGTGATGAACTTCATCATTATTCACCTGTACACTGGCGAGTCTGAGTATCAAATAGGAGGTGCAGTGGAATGTACGCAATTATTGAAACTGGCGGAAAGCAAATTAAAGTAGCAGAAGGCCAAGCAGTCTACATCGAAAAGGTGGCAGGCGAGCTAGGTGAAACTGTTACATTTGACAAAGTTCTATTCGTAGGCGGCGACGACGTTAAAGTTGGAAGCCCTCTAGTATCTGGAGCAACCGTTACGGCTAAAGTTGAAAAACAAGGCCGTGCGAAGAAATTGGTTGTTTTCAAATACAAAGCGAAGAAAAACCAGAAGAAAAAGCAAGGTCATCGTCAGCCATACACAAAAGTTGTTATTGAAAAAATCAACGCGTAAGGCTTGATCCTATGATAAACGTTCAGGTAAACCGTTCTGCGGAAGGTATGATCCAGTCCTTCTCCATGTCCGGGCATGCTGATTTCGATGAAACTGGGAAAGATCTCGTATGTGCAGGAGCATCCTGTGTGGTATTTGGAGCGATTAACGCGATTCATGCACTCACAGGAATTGAACCGGTACTTGAAATGGACCAGAAGCAGGGTCTTGTCACATTTGACTGGCCTGATGCTGTTTCAGAGGAAGCTCTACAAAAGGGCCAGCTGCTTCTTGAGGGCATGGTTGTCTCAATTCAGACAATTGAAGAACAATACGGGGAGTATATCCGTATGACCATTTTAAAAAAGTAGGAGGTGAACCTCATGTTGTTAAAATTGGACATTCAATTTTTCGCTTCCAAAAAGGGAGTAGGATCCACAAAAAACGGCCGTGATTCTATGTCGAAACGTCTTGGCGCTAAACGTGCTGACGGACAATTCGTAAGCGGCGGATCAATCCTTTACCGCCAGCGCGGTACAAAGATCTATCCGGGTGAAAACGTAGGCCGCGGTGGTGATGACACTCTATTTGCAAAAGTTGACGGCGTTGTTCGTTTCGAACGTCTTGGCCGCGACCGCAAAAAAGTGAGCGTATATCCTGCAGCTCAAGAAGCTTAATTCAACCGAAACTCTAGCTGAATAAGGCTAGAGTTTCTTTTTTTTACGGTGTTTTCCAGGAGGCTGCCGGTTTAGAGGGCGTCCGGTATCTGCCAGGCTTCATTGACTGTCCGGCAGATGATGTCAGACGCAGTGATTCAGGTTCTTTGGATTATTCTTTCAGTAGACACTCGCGCTTTTGTTCTTGCAGGAACACCTCACGAAATCCCCTAAATCCTTATTTTCTATATTAACCGTTTTTATTCCATGCTTAGGTTTGCTATAATTTCATCAAGTAAGCTTTTCTGAATTAGGAATGGTACCTCTGACTTGTTCACTCAGTTTACAAACCAAATCGTTTCGAACATGCTCCTAAAAGAAATAGAAAGAGTGGAGTCCAGATGACTAAAGAGAGTAAAAACTGGAATATGGTTGACGCAATTAGCCACTATCGTCATGATTGGATGAACCGGCTGCAGCTGATTAAGGGCAACCTGTCTCTTGGAAAATATGAGCGAGTAAATGAGATTATGGAAGAGATTATTATTGAAGCCCAGCAAGAGTCAAGGCTTTGCAATCTTAAAGCTCCGGAACTGGCTGGAAAGCTTATAAGCTTTGGGTGGAACCGTCATCTGTACACATTGGAGTATGAAATTGTCGGAGAAACCTTTTCATTAAACAAATATGACCAAATGCTTGCCCTATGGTTCGGCGAATTTTTTGAATTACTCGATCAATGCGCCGGAGAAACGAGTGAAAATCAACTCGTCATCACGATTGAAATGGCAGAAAAAGTTGGACAGGTCCGATTCTTTTTTGATTTTCATGGCATTCTAAAAGAAACGGAAATCCTGCATACATACTTTCAAAAACTGCCGGATAACCAAGTGTCGGAACTTGCCATCACAGCTGAAGAATTGACGGCAGCTGTCATTTATTATACAAAGTAGCGAGGCATCACAGAACGGAGGAAAGACATAATGTTTGTCGATCAGGTCAAGATTTATGTAAAAGGCGGCGACGGAGGCAATGGAATGGTTGCTTATCGCCGTGAAAAATATGTACCGGACGGAGGACCGGCCGGCGGTGACGGAGGCAAAGGCGCGAACGTCGTATTTGAAGTGGACGAAGGACTGCGCACGTTAATGGATTTCCGCTATCAGCGCCACTTTAAAGCAGACCGCGGAGAGCATGGAATGTCCAAAAACATGCATGGCCGGAATGCCGAGGAAATGATCGTTAAAGTTCCTCCTGGTACAGTGGTTATGGACGATGATACAAAACAGGTTATTGCAGACCTGACAGAGCATGGACAGCGTGCTGTCATAGCCCGGGGAGGACGCGGCGGACGCGGAAACACCCGGTTTGCAACACCTGCGAATCCGGCGCCTGAAATTGCCGAGAACGGGGAGCCGGGCCAGGAACGCTATATTGTAATGGAACTGAAGCTGCTTGCAGATGTTGGCTTAGTCGGTTTCCCGAGTGTTGGGAAATCAACCCTGCTATCAGTCGTCTCGGCAGCGAAGCCTAAAATAGCGGATTACCATTTCACCACTCTGGCACCAAACCTTGGGATGGTAGAGACGCAGGATGGCCGCAGCTTTGTCATGGCGGATCTTCCGGGGCTTATTGAAGGAGCACATGAAGGGATAGGTCTTGGACATCAATTTCTAAGACACATCGAACGGACAAGGGTCATCGTTCATGTGATTGATATGTCTGGTCTTGAAGGCCGGGACCCTTATGAGGATTACCTGACAATAAATGAAGAGCTTAAACAATACAACCTTCGATTGACAGAACGCCCTCAAATTATTGTGGCAAACAAAATGGATATGCCGGACTCGGAAGAAAATCTGAAGACATTTAAAGAAAAACTTCAGGAAGATCATCCGGTATTTGCCGTTTCAGCTGCGACAAGAGAAGGGATTCGCGATCTTCTGTTCAAAATTGCGGATACGATTGAAAGCACACCGGAATTCCCGCTTCATGAAGAGGAAGAAGATCCGAGTGTTCACCGTGTCGTTTACAGACTCGAGGAAGAGGAAACTCCATTTATCATTACGAGAGACAGTGCAGGTATCTTTGATGTTACCGGTGAAAAGATTGAACGTCTCTTCAAGATGACGGATTTCTCCAGAGAAGAATCTGTCCGCCGCTTTGCCCGCCAGCTCCGCACAATGGGTGTGGATGAAGCTCTCCGCAAACGGGGAGCTAAAGATGGGGATACAGTCAGACTTCTTGAATATGAATTTGATTTCGTAGATTAACGTCAAAGTGTCCAGGCTTATTGCCTGGACACTATACATATGGGAAAGTCCGTTTAGTTTAGGATCCTGCGCGATCCTTATCTTCGCCAGCATGGCTATGGAGGGCTGATGGAATTGAAAGACGAAACGTTTTTTCTTGTCCGGGAAGATGTCCTTCCTGAAGCGATGAAAAAAACACTGGACGTGAAAAAAATGATGGAAAGAGGCAAAGCGGCTTCCGTAGCGGAGGCTGTTCAGCGCGCGGATCTCAGCCGCAGTGCCTTTTATAAATACAGAGATGCCGTTTTTCCATTTCACACAGTGGTAAAGGAGAAAATTATTACCCTCTTCTTTCAGCTAGAAGACCGGTCAGGCACGTTATCTGAGCTTCTTGGTATTGCTGCTGGTGCAGGATGCAATATCCTGACCATTCATCAAACCATTCCTCTTCAGGGGCGTGCGAATGTAACGCTGTCCTTGAACATTAATGGAATGAACGAAGACATTAATCATCTAATCTCCCGGTTTAAGAAAATGGAATTCATCGATAAAGTAGAAATACTTGGATCAGGGGCTTAAGGAGAGTAGGTACACTTGAGTTATCGTATTGGATTTTTAGGACCTAAAGCAACGTTTACCCATCTCGCTGTTTCAAAATTTGTCAATGAGCAGACGGAGCAGATTCCTTATTCGACGATCCCCGCATGCATGGATGCCGTAGCTGCAGGCGATGTGGATTTTTCCATTGTTCCTCTCGAGAATGCGATTGAAGGCTCAGTCAATTTGACGGTCGACTACCTTGTGCATGAACAGCCGCTGCATATTGTCGGTGAGCTTGTCGTGCCGATCAATCAGCACTTTATGGTTCATCCTGAGCGGGCTGAATCCTGGAAGCAAGTGGATAAGATCATCTCCCACTCACATGCCATAGCCCAGTGTCACCGGTATCTGCATCAGGAGTTTCCACTCGCCGGGCATTCTTATGCCGCTTCAACAGGCGCGGCAGCCCAGTATGTCAGTGAGCACCCGGAAGAAAATGCAGGGGTGATTGCAAACGAAATGGCAGCAGAGGTTTATGGATTATCCATAGTGAAAAGGGATATCCACGACTACCATTATAATCACACTCTTTTCGCTGTTTTACACCCATCCATGACAGAAAAGCCCCCTATTTTGCCCGAATACGAAGGCAGAGATAAAACGACCGTCATGGTGACTCTTCCATCGAATAAATCGGGGACGCTCCATCAGGTGCTTTCTGCGTTTTCCTGGAGAAAACTGAACCTGTCAAAAATTGAATCAAGACCGATGAAAACCGGCCTCGGAAACTATTTTTTCATTATTGATTTAGAGCATGCGATGGACAGTGTGCTGATTCCCGGTGCCGTTAATGAACTGGAAGCGCTTGGGTGCGGAGTCAAGATCCTTGGCAGCTATCAGGCTTTTTATGCATGAACCAAATAAGGATGGTTAGGGCTCCACACCCTTAACCTGAAAAAAAAGGTGGATCAAAAGGGAAACTGCGCCCGTTTTGATCCGCCTCTTTTTTTATTCTTCCCGAATAAGAAAGCCTTTTTCATCTAAAGCTCTGCACACATCATCCAGAATCGATTCTGATTCTGCAGCGATGGTATGCATGTGCACGCCATCTGTCAGCTGCGAAAGGTAAAAGGCCTGGCTGGAAGAAATTTTTTCGATAAAGTCTTCTGCTTCCTTCCGGTTATGAACCATGATTGAAGCGGTTAAATCCCCGTAAACCGGATGTTCAACCGTTACATCCTTTACGGCTGCCCCATAATCAACGATCAGCCTCAATTCTTCCAGTGCTTCACCCGGTGTATGCGAACAGGCAATAAGGCGCTCGGCGGCAGCCGGAGGAGCAGGCTGCTGCATATAAAGATATCCTTGACTCGTTGCCATAATCGGCTCTGATTTAGCTTTCAATAAGGATATGTCCTGCACAATAACTTGCCGGCTGACATTCATTTTGCTGGCTAAGCCGCTTCCTGTCAGCGGGACCTTGCTTGTTTTCAGCAGCTGTAAAATCTGCTGTCTTCGATCTTCCCCGTATACTTTAGAGGTCAATTGTGTTTCACCCTTCCTGCTGATTCTGCACAGCGCTCTAACATGACTTCCAGCTGTTCAATATGAGAAAGGACGGTTCCTTTTCCGGTGGAAACTCTTATAAAGCAATGAGCTTTATCTTCGGGTACTCCAAGGGAAAGGAGAGCTGGCGAGGGCATGGTCATTCCGGAATGACACGCACTTCCTGTGGAAATAGCAATTCCGTTCTGGCTGCATGCGAGCATCGCAAATTGTCCTTCGTTATGGGATAGCAGACATCCGATAATGCCCGGAAGCTGGTTCTTTTCATTTGGAGCTTCAATAATTTCTCCGATCTTCTTCTCCTCAATAAAGGATACAAGATGCTTTCTGTATTCTCTCATTTTGTCCTGTTCTTTGTCCATGTCTTTAAACGACTCCATGGCCGCTACTGCAAAGGAGACTGCTCCCGGAACATCAACTGTACCCGGACGGAAACCGTGCTCATGAGCTGTACCTTCAATGGCTGGCCTCCAGCTGACTCCCGGGGAAATGTAGGCAGCTCCCATCCCTTTTGGCCCCTGAACCTTATGCGCTGACAAAGAAAGAGCGCTCAATTTCCATTTTTCTGCAAGAATCGGTATTTTTCCAAACGTTTGTACACAATCAGAATGAAATAAAATCTGTTTTTCATAAGCATGCCCGCTGATTTCTTTTATGTTATGGAGTATACCGGTCTCTGAATTGGCATGCTGGACACTGATGAGAGCGGTTTGAGCCGTTACGAATGGCTGAATTTCGTTCCAGCCAATCACTCCATTTTTTCCGGGAAGTGCTTTTTTTACCGTATACCCCCTGGCTGATAACTGCTTGATATAGGTTCTGATGGAGGTATGCTCCGTTCCTCCATACACGATTTCCTTTTTAGCGGGATCCGCACCATTCAATAAGGACTGCAGGGCGAGCACATTGGCTTCGCTTCCGCTGCCTGTAAAATAAAGACCTTCCTCAAATCCTCCTAAAAGAGAAGCGATTTTTTTCCTCGATGCAGCCAGCCATTCCGAAGCACGCCCTCCCTCATCATGCAGACTCTGGCTGTTTCCGTATACATTTCTTGCCGCTTTCGCATAAGCATCAATGGCCTGTTCGCTCATAGGAGCGGATGCAGCATAATCTAAATAAATCAATGAGGCTCCCCCAGTCAAAAAACTCTTGTGCTTATTTTAAAATTATGTAAAGATAAGTGTCAAGACACATGTGAAGTAAGGTGAGAAGATGCGGCAAACAGATGTACTGATTGTCGGAAGCGGAATTGCAGCTTTAGCAGCTGCTTATCATATTTGTGAAGAATTGAACGTAACGCTGGTCACAAAAGGCCGGACAGGTGAAGGGAATTCCTATATGGCTCAGGGCGGTGTAGCTGCCGCTCTTTCTGAACAGGATTCCTGGGAAAAACATTTTGAAGACACCGTTTTCGCGGGAGACGGACATACTCAACCGGAAGCGGTTAAGCAGCTCACATCAGAAGGCAGCTTACTGATTCAGCACCTGATCAAAGATGGAATGCCGGCGGACCGTACAGAGGACGGCACATTGAAGCTCGGGAGGGAAGGTGCGCACAGACAGAACCGCATCATTCATTCAGGCGGCGATGAAACCGGGAAAGCACTGATTCAATTTCTTGTAAAGAAAGTCAAAAATAAAGTCAGAATCCTGGAAAATACGATGGTCGCAGAGCTTCTCGTGGAAAATGGAAAATGCTGCGGAGCCTGTATTCTCCGCGAGGACGGGAACACGGAATGGATCCAGGCTGGAGCCGTCGTTCTTGCAGCAGGTGGCTGCGGGGCGCTTTACAAAACCACATCCAATCACAGTCATTGTACAGGGGACGGCATTGCCCTCGCCTATAGGGCTGGAGCAAGGCTTACGGATATGGAATTCGTTCAGTTTCATCCGACTATGCTGCATAAGGAAGGCAAAGTCACCGGGCTGATCTCGGAAGCTGTGAGGGGAGAAGGGGCTTTTCTGGAAAACGCCGCTGGACAGAGAATCATGGAAACCGCTCATCCAATGAAGGATCTTGCTCCAAGAGATGTAGTCTCAAGAGAGATGTTCAAAAGGATTCAGAACGGTGAATCAATATTTTTAAATATTCAAGACGTTCCCGAATTTGAAAAACGATTTCCAAGTATTACGAAAATGTGTACGGATCAGGGGATAAATTTGGAGCAGGGGCTTATTCCGGTTATGCCAGGTATGCATTTTTTTATGGGCGGAATTAAAACCGATTTGAATGGACGAACGAATATTGAGCGGCTGTATGCGGCAGGCGAAGCAGCCTGCACAGGTGTTCACGGGGCGAATCGGCTTGCGAGCAATTCCCTTCTGGAAGGTCTTGTTTTTGGAAAAAAAATCGCGGAAGATCTGAATCATGCTGATTATACAATGCGACCGCCAGTCATGCGCGAAATAACAGGGTGGACTTATCGCCTTGCAAAACAGGACATCGCAGACAGGATGGACCGGTTTGCAGGGATTGAAAGAGATGAGGATGGGCTGAATAAGCTTGCTGAATGGTTCATACGCAAGAAAAAAGAGATTCAGCCAGCCGTTAACCTAACTGCAGAATCCCTTGAAATAGCCAACATGCTGACGGTCGGAGAGCTGATTGCACGTGCAGCACTACAGAGGACAGAAAGCAGAGGGTGTCATTTTCGGGCCGATTATCCCGTTAAAGAAGTGTCCTGGGAACGAAAAGAGATCGTTTGGAATCATTCTAAAAAAGCTTTAGAGGTGATGGCATGAATCCGCTGAAAGTAAAAGAGAGCATAAAGCAATTTTTAATAGAGGATCTTGGGGACCGGGATTTGTCGGCAAGCGGAATCTTTAGGGAGGAAGACCGCGGAGAGGCAGTCATTTATGCAAAAGAAAAAGGAATTTTTTCAGGAGAGTCTGTGTTGCGGGCTGTTTTCAGCCTGCTTGATCGGGAGACAGAAATTGAAGTACTGAAAAAAGACGGAGAAGCGGTCCAGATAGGTGAACCCGCTGCCGTTGTAAAAGGAAAAATTATATCGATTCTCAGTGCAGAGCGTGTTGCGTTAAATCTGCTGCAGCGCATGAGCGGGATCGCTACGATGACGCATCACGCCGTTACCCGGCTGGATTCCGGTCATACACGTATTTGCGACACGAGAAAAACAGCGCCCGGATTAAGGATGTTTGATAAACATGCTGTTCGATGCGGCGGCGGACGCAGTCACCGTTCCGGTCTATATGATGCAGTCATGATTAAGGATAATCATATTTCCTTTGCGGGCAGCATCAGTGAAGCGGTTGAAAAAGCAAGAAAAGCGGTTGGCCATACCGTCAAGATTGAAGTGGAAATAGAAGATGAGAAGCAGCTTTTGGAAGCAATTGAAGCGAGAGCGGACATTATCATGTTTGATAACCGGACACCGGAGGAAGTAAAAACATTCATTGAAATCACACCGGACTTCATTATTACAGAGGCTTCCGGCGGAATAAATGCCGGGAATCTCCATTTGTACCGGGATACAGGTGTCGACTACATATCTCTCGGTTACCTGACTCACTCGGTCAAAGCACTCGATTACAGCTTATTGATGAAATAGGGGGAAAGAATCATGAATTTAATGGATGTGCTGATGGAAGAATCCGTTTCGCTGATTCCCGAGAAATACAGATCTCTAACAACAGAGGAGATGGAGCGGAGAATCAGGGAAATCAAAAAGGAATATGGCAGCAAACTGTTTATTCCGGGGCATCATTATCAGAAAGACGAAGTCATTCAATTTGCTGACTGCACGGGGGATTCGCTTCAGCTTGCCCAGGCAGCGGCAGCCAACCAAGAAGCAGAGCATATTGTTTTTTGCGGAGTCCATTTTATGGCCGAAACGGCAGATATGCTGACGAGCAGCGATCAGTATGTTTATTTGCCTGACATGAGAGCCGGCTGTTCCATGGCGGACATGGCGAATATCAGCCAGACAGAGCGTGCATGGGAAAAATTACAGGCCCTCTTCGGTGATACCATTATTCCGCTTACTTATGTTAACTCTACTGCAGCGATTAAGGCTTTTGTAGGGAGAAATGGCGGAGCTTCGGTAACCTCCTCCAATGCAAAAGAAATTGTAAGATGGGCCTTGCAGCAAAAAAAGCGCATCCTATTTTTGCCTGATCAGCATTTGGGAAGAAATACCGCATTTGATCTTGGAATTCCTTTGGATCAGATGGCCGTCTGGGACCCGGTTTCAGAAACGCTGGAGGGTCCTTCCGAGCAGGCTTCCATTCTTCTTTGGAAAGGGCATTGCTCTGTTCATGAGAAGTTTACAGAAAAAAATATTGCCCACATCAGGAAGACAAAACCCGATATGACGATTATTGTTCATCCTGAATGCACACACGAAGTCGTTCAGCTTGCCGATCTGGCCGGATCGACAAAATATATCATCGAACAGATTTCTGCGGCGCCTGCTGGTTCGAAGTGGGCGGTCGGTACAGAAATGAACCTCGTCAACAGACTGATCTCTATGAATCCGGAAAAGGAAATTGTTTCGCTGAACCCCTATATGTGTCCTTGTTTAACAATGAACAGAATTGACCTTCCCCATTTATTGTGGTCTTTGGAGTCGATTGCAGAAGGCAAAGGGGTAAACAGGATCATTGTAGAGAAAGAGGAGGCAGCACAGGCAGTGCTTGCATTGAACAGAATGCTTTCGATTTAACCTTCCCATCGGATGAGCCCATGCGCAGCATGGGTCTTTTTTTTGGATTAGCTCTGTTAAACTTGGCTGTTGATTTCCGTTACAGGCGCTCGCTTTCCGCCTGCGGGGTCTCACCTGTCCCGCAGCTCCGGCAGGAGTCTCGCGCCTTCCACTTCAATCAACTGGTGTTAAAAATCAACATCAGACTTTAACAGAGCCTCTGGATTAGATACATACAAGGATGTCACGAGATTACGCGAGTTCTGCTGGAAACAGCATACAGCAGGGGGGAATGTGATTAAGTATTGATGAAAGTGAATCTGAACTTCTTGCCTTCCGGCTCCCCGGCGGGCTTGGCTAACTGCACGTGAAGGGGTGATTTATTTTTCTAAGGGCAAAAGTGGAATTTATTCAAAAAAGGTGGCACAAATATCACGGTTTTTGCGTTCTATAATAGGGAAGTTTCAGGAGGGAAAAACAGCGCTCAAACCTTTAGCATTTTTCAAAGAAGGCATATTCGCTTCTTTTTGCGCATAACTTGTGGTGAAGAATAACGGCAATTAGCCTGTATGCTTTTACTATACAGTTAACGCATAGGAGGGGGAACTTTTGAAAATCCATATCGTACAAAAAGGGGATACATTGTGGAACATAGCCAAAAAATACGGAGCAGATTTTGAAGAACTGAAAAAAATGAACTCCCAATTAAGCAATCCCGATTCCATAATGCCCGGAATGAAAATCAAAGTGCCGACAGGAAGCGTTCCGGTGAAAAAAGAAGCACAGATCAACTTTAATTCAAAAAAAGAAATGCAGATTCCTGCCAAGGAACAGCCGGTTCAGCAGCCTGTCAAGGAAAAGCCGAAAGAAGTTCAGGCGGCAGAAGAGCCTAAAAAGGAAAAACCAATTACTCCTTTTATGCCTAAGATGCCGAACATCCCTCAGCCTGTTTACCCTGAAATGGATATTAATAACTATTATATGGTGAACATGCAAATGCCGCCTAAGCAGCCGCAGCTTCCTCAAAAACCGGTTAATGTGATGCCGGAGATGAAAAAACCGGCCAATGTCATGCCGGAAATGAAAAAACCGGCTGAAAAGCCTAAAGAGAAGACGGCAGCGAAGCAAGGGGCACAAAAGGCAGTTTCACCAGCCATGAAAGAGGAGGCAACCAAGAAAATGGAGAAAATGCCGAACATGCCAAATATGCCTTATTCTGCTCCAACCGGAGTAGCGGGAGCTATGCAGCCTTCCATGCAGCAGCCTATGTATGGAGGCCCGGGATATGGAATGGATCCTATGTATGGTGCGCCATATGGATATGGACATCATTATGGATACGGGCATCATCATCATATGCACCATTGCCATCCGATGCCGTATTGGTGCGTGCCATCACCGCAGCCAATGCCATACGGAGTAGCAGGGGCGATGGATGAAAATATGCCGAATGTGATGGGTGCGATGTCTCCGAACATGCCGAATGTAATGGGAGCATCTGAAAATATGCCGAACGTGATGGGCGCGATGTCTCCAAATATGCCAAACGTGATGGGCGCCATGGATGAAAACATGCCGAACGTAATGGGCGCGATGTCTCCGAATATGCCGAATGTGATGGGCGCTCAAAGCATGCCGCAAATGGCACCGCAGGGGTATTCGCCATATCCTCCAGGCTGCACACCAGCTTCACCGATTATGCCTGGATCAGGGTTTGGACCCGGTGTGATGGGTGCATATGACCATCATATGCCGAACGTGATGGGTGCAATGGATGAAAATATGCCGAACGTGATGGGTGCGATGTCTCCGAACATGCCGAACGTGATGGGCGCGATGTCTCCGAACATGCCAAATGTAATGGGAGCATCCGAAAACATGCCGAACGTAATGGGGGCACAGGAAGGAAAGAAACAGCCGCCAATGGCAGCGGGAGCATATGAGCCGGATTGCGGATGCGGATCTCCGGGGTATGGCATGCAGCCAGGGTATGGCATGCAGCACGGATACGGGATGCAGCCGGGCTATGGCATGCAGCAGCCTGGATACGGAATGCAGCCGGGCTATGGTCAAATGTTTGGACGTCCGGAGTTTTATAATGGAGAAGAAGATTAATTCCGCTGAGTGAGACGATTTATCGTCTCTTTTTTTGTTTTTGTCTGAATCGTAAGGCTGCGATAGCATTTGCCTTTTTTATAAATAACGGCTTCCGCTTTTTTGGTGGGAACTGTCAAGATTAAACCCGGCTGTTTCGAGCAAGCTAACTAAGAGCAAGTATAAAAAGCTCAAATGGCAAAACAGGGGGTAGTCATCTTGATAAAAAAGACCATTCAATACGGTTCACTTGCTTTGCTGACGGGTCTGCTGACGGCTTGCAACAACGGGAAAGACAATGCAATGGATTACAATGACAACACCCAGCCGATTGGTATGTATTCAAACGAACACGCTGGAAAAAATAAAGATCACTCGGATAATGATGGCCCCATTACAGAGATGATGGATGGGGACCGAAATGACCGGCCGACCCGGGTAGATAACCGCAATATGAATAATCAAAGCATGCCGATTGCTTATAATCAAAATAAAAACGGCTATTACACGGAAAGCGATCAAAAAATAGCCGACAGAGTAACAAAACACGTTTCTAAAATGAAAAATGTGGATAACGCCAGAACGCTCGTGACAAAAGACAACGTTATTGTAGCTGTAGACACAAATGATAAAAACAACGTGAATGTAAAAAATGCCATCCTCAAAGAGACAGAGAAGCTGGCCAACGGTAAAAACGTTGATGTGTTTACGGACGAAGGGTCTTTTAACAGAGTAAAGCAAATTGATACGAATATTAAAAATAATAAACCGCGCAAAACGATTGATGCGGATATTAAAGATTTTATGAAAAATACAGGGAAAACGATTCAGCGTACACTTAATCCTAATCGATAAAAACCAGGGGTTCCCTGGTTTTTTTTGTTTATTTGAATAAGGATGGAAGGCTCCATTCCGGCACAAAAAATGAACAGGATGAAACAGACAGTCTGAATTTCATCGTTTTGGTGACTAAAACCATAAAGTTTGGCCAAAATATAAATGCAGCAATCATGGAAGTTTTCTCTAAAAGGTTTGATATACACGTACTGCGGGGAGAAGGGCATGAAAATCCGGTTTGGGGATTCACAAGTCCGGCACAGGCTTACGAGCTCAAGCTATTATTCCTATGCTGAACAGTGGCAGATTAGACGAAACGGTGTGCCTCCTGATATTCGGGAGCAAGCCAAGAGCTTAAATTTAAATGAAAAGTGAGGTGGCCCAGTTGCTGAAACACCGGCCTGCCATATTCCTTCAACTGTCGCTCATCACCTTGATCACCATCATATGCACCATACAAGCAGAAGCAGCTGAAAATAAAGATCCTTCCTTTCAGTCATTCACAATCTCGCTGGAAAGAATGTATCTCGACGGGGAAACAAGTGTCGAGGTTAGAGAAGAATCCTTTCACTCTCTCGCTGACCTCTCTGAGTATTATCAGGAGTGGCTCGTGATTGACCGAGAGAATAACCGGATTGTCCTGAAAAAACAGATAAACGATATTTCTCCTCTTATGAAGGCAACCGGATATTTCGGTATCAATAAAGAGGGGATCTTAACTGTATTTGAAGGAAAGCCAGGGGAAGAAGCGAAAGTGATCCAGTCATTTTTTCAACTTGATGTCGGCAAGCTTGAATCAAAGAGACACACCGAACTGGAAAAGGGAATAAGAGTAGAGAGCAGGAAACAATATCTGCGCGTTATTGAAACCTTCAAAGCCTACGGCACTCCCGCTTCCAGAAAATAGATGTCCATCAGACTCAGCCTGCCTGCAGCAGGTTTTTTATTTTGAAATCCGAACGTATGTTAACGTTTCTGGTTCTTGGACACCCTTTTTTATGATACAATGAGGTACAGTTGTGAAGAGGTGAAAAAGGTGATTGAATTTGTCCGAGGGAAGATCGACTATATCTCTCCCGAATTTATCGTAATAGACCATTCCGGCATTGGCTACAAAATATTTGCCCCAAACCCGTTTATATATGCAAAAGGAACGGAAACAACGATTTTTACATACCAGCACGTGAGAGAGGATATTCTTGCTCTTTACGGCTTTAGATCAAGAGAAGAAAAAGCTCTTTTTACCAAACTGCTGAACGTAACCGGAATCGGTCCAAAAGGAGCGCTTGCCATCCTTGCTTCAGGAGATCCTTCCCAGGTCGTGCAGGCTATTGAAGGTGAGGATGAAGCGTTTCTTGTTAAGTTTCCCGGAGTTGGAAAGAAAACAGCGAGACAAATCATTCTGGATTTAAAAGGCAAGCTTGGTGATGTAGCTCCTGAATTTGCATTCTCCCTTTTCAATCATGAAGTATTTGAAGAGAAAGATTCGTCTTCAAAAGCTGTATCAGAAGCGGTCGAAGCCTTAAAAGTTCTTGGATATGCGGAGAGAGAAATCAATAAGGTGATCCCAGCTCTGAAAGAAGAGGCGCTATCGACTGACCAGCTGGTGAAAAAAGCATTGCAAAAGCTTTTAAAGTAAGGTGATGACAATGAATGACCGGCTTGTTTCCGGCAATGCGGAAAATGAAGAACAATATTTAGAGCTCAGCCTTCGTCCGCAGAGGCTCAGTCAATATATCGGGCAGAACAAGGTAAAGGAAAACCTGGATATCTTTATTCAGGCAGCGAAAATGCGGGGGGAGACATTGGACCATGTCCTTTTATATGGTCCGCCGGGTCTCGGGAAGACCACGCTTGCCTCCATCATTTCAAACGAGATGGGCGTGAATCTGCGCACAACATCCGGACCTGCCATTGAACGTCCGGGAGACCTGGCCGCCATCCTTACCGCTCTTGAGCCTGGAGATGTATTGTTTATTGATGAAATTCACCGGCTGCAGCGTTCAATTGAAGAGGTCCTCTATCCCGCAATGGAAGATTTTTGCCTCGATATTGTCATTGGCAAGGGGCCTGAGGCAAGATCCGTCAGGCTGGATCTCCCGCCCTTTACGTTAGTCGGTGCTACGACAAGGGTCGGTCTTCTCACAGCTCCGCTGAGGGACCGTTTTGGAGTCTTAAGCAGATTGGAATACTACAAGGAATCAGAACTCTCTGAAATTGTGGAAAGAACAGCGGATATTCTGCAAATTGGAATAGACCCGCAGGCTTCTGCCGAGATCTCCCGGAGATCGAGGGGGACACCGAGGATTGCAAACCGGTTATTAAGGAGGGTCCGCGATTTTGCTCAAGTATTGGGCAAAGAGGCTATTTCAGAGGATCTGGCTTCTGAAGCCCTTGAAAGGCTTCAAGTTGACCGCCTTGGCCTTGACCACATCGATCATAAATTATTAATGGGAATTATTGAGAAGTACAGAGGCGGACCAGTGGGGCTGGACACGATTTCCGCAACCATTGGCGAAGAGTCTCATACGATTGAAGACGTATATGAACCTTATCTTTTGCAAATCGGGTTTTTGCAAAGAACATCCAGGGGCAGAATGGTAACGGATGCCGTTTACAAACATTTTAGCCTGGAGGTTCCCGGACATGAATGAATGGCCTAAAATGCTGATAATGATAGGTACAGTTCTCTTGGCTGCCGGATTATTGATGCAGTTCATCGGCAGGCTGCCTGGAGATCTTGTATTTAAAAAGGGGAATACAACCTTCTTTTTTCCAATCGTTACATCGATTGTGATCAGTATTTTGCTGACTGTTCTCTTTTCAGTATTTGGACGATTTAAATGATATGAAAAACAGGTGATAATATGAAAGTAGAATTATTTGATTTTGAATTGCCGGAGGAACTGATTGCCCAGGTTCCGCTTGAAAAAAGAGATGCTTCACGCTTAATGAAGCTGGATAAAAAAAGCGGAGAGATCGTGCATGGTCATTTTCCTGATATCACCCAGTATCTTCAGCCGGGTGACTGTCTTGTCTTGAATGACACACGCGTGCTGCCGGCAAGATTATTCGGGATGAAGGAGGATACGGGGGCCAAAATCGAGGTTCTTCTCCTGAAACAAACCGAAGGAGACACATGGGAAACACTGATTAAACCGGCTAAAAGAGTAAAAGCAGGGACTGTGATCACGTTTGGAGACGGGAAATTAACAGCAACCTGTGTAGAAGAACAGGAGCATGGCGGCAGAACGCTTCACTTTTCCTATGATGGTATTTTTTATGAAGTCCTGGAGTCGCTTGGGGAAATGCCTTTGCCTCCTTATATAAAAGAACAGCTCGATGACAGGGAACGATATCAGACTGTGTTCTCCAAAGAAGCCGGCTCTGCGGCTGCACCTACTGCCGGACTCCATTTTACGGAGGAAATTCTAAATGAGCTTCAGGAAAAAGGAGTGTCAATCGCGTATATTACCCTCCATGTCGGGCTTGGAACGTTCCGCCCAGTCAGTGCAGAAACGGTGGAAGAACACGAGATGCATGCAGAGTTTTACCAGATGACGGAAGGCACCGCACGCCTGCTGAATGAAACGAGAGCAAATGGCGGCCGGATTATTTCCGTCGGGACAACTTCAACGCGGACACTTGAAACGATTGCTTCGTCAGACGGGAAGTTCCGTGAAGAGAGCGGATGGACAAGTATTTTCATCTACCCAGGCTACGAATTTAAAGGAATCGACGGGATGCTTACAAACTTCCATCTTCCCAAGTCATCTCTTATTATGCTGGTTAGTTCTTTAGCCGGCCGGGAACATGTCATGAACGCCTATGAATCAGCTGTAAAAGAACGATACCGTTTCTTCAGCTTCGGCGATGCGATGCTTATTTTATAAACAGATCAGATTTGGATACAATGAATAACAGGCTTCATATAGAGGAGGAGAGACGGTGACAGCTTCATCATCACCGATACGGTACGAATTTATTAAAACATGCAAACAGACGGGTGCGAGGCTTGGAAAAGTTCATACGCCGCACGGATCTTTTGATACACCTGCATTTATGCCGGTCGGAACATTGGCGACAGTAAAAACAATGTCCCCGGAAGATTTAAAAGGAATGGGATCCAATATTATTCTCAGCAACACGTATCATCTTTGGCTTCGTCCGGGAAATGAGATCGTAAAGGAAGCTGGGGGACTGCACAAATTTATGAACTGGGATCGGGCGATCTTGACCGATTCCGGCGGGTTCCAAGTATTCTCGCTGAGCGAATTCCGAAAGATCGAGGAAGAAGGCGTGCACTTCCGGAACCATTTGAATGGCGATAAGCTCTTCCTGTCTCCGGAAAAAGCGATGCAAATTCAAAATGATCTCGGCTCCGATATTATGATGGCGTTCGATGAATGTCCTCCATATCCAGCTGAATATGATTATATGAAGAGATCAGTGGAAAGGACAAGCCGGTGGGCGGAGCGCTGCCTGAATGCGCATCAGCGTCCAAACGATCAAGGGCTGTTCGGCATTATTCAGGGTGGAGAATACGAAGAACTGCGCAAACAGAGTGCAAAAGATCTTGTATCACTTGATTTCCCCGGCTATGCTGTAGGAGGCTTATCTGTAGGAGAACCGAAAGATGTGATGAACCGGGTGCTGGAGTTCACTACACCATGGATGCCGGATAATAAACCCCGCTATTTAATGGGGGTAGGGTCTCCCGACTCACTGATTGACGGGGCGATAAGAGGAATTGATATGTTCGACTGCGTACTGCCGACCCGGATTGCCAGAAACGGTACATTAATGACAAGTACCGGACGATTAGTTGTGAAAAACGCAAAATATGCAAAAGACTTTGGACCGATTGATGAAAATTGTGACTGCTATACTTGCAAAAATTACTCCCGCGCCTATATTCGACATTTAATTAAGTGCGAAGAGACTTTTGGTATCAGACTTACGTCTTATCATAATCTTCATTTTCTGTTAAAATTAATGGAGCAAGTTAGACAAGCGATTCGTGAAGACCGTCTTGGCGATTTCAGAGACGAATTCTTTGAACAATATGGTTTCAACAAGCCGAACGCTCGCAACTTCTAATCTTTGAAAGGGGTGAAAGAATATGGGTGGCAATTCCATGACAACGATTTTATCGTTAGTGCTAATGTTTGCGATTTTTTATTTCCTGCTGATCCGTCCGCAGCAAAAACAGCAAAAAACCTTCCGCCAAATGCAAAGCAGTTTGCAAAAAGGTGACAAAGTTGTGACAATTGGAGGGCTTCACGCCACGATTGAATCGATCGATGAAGAGAAGGCCGTTCTAAAAGCCGGAGATGGTTCCCGTTTAACGTTTGAACGCCGGGCAATCCGCGAAGTAAAAGAGAAATCCGTATTGGCAAAAACAGAGGAAGCATAATGCTTTCTCTGTTTTTTTATGGAAGCGGGGAGAAGAAGAAGGGAGGCCGTGGATTTAAATCATTATAAGGAATGTCATGCATAACGATAGGAATGCCAGGCAAGAATGCCAGGCATCATCAGGAAAAAGAGTCATGCCAGGCAAGAATGCCAGGCATCATAATGAAAAGGAGTCATGCCAGGCAAGAATGCCAGGCATCATCATGAAAAAGAGCATTGCCAGGCATCGGCCAGCAAGTTTAACCATCATAAAAAGCCCGGGCTTCACCCGGGCTTTCGCCTTCTTCCTTATTTACCGATCAGAAGACATATTCACTCCAATCATCCCGCCGAGCATGGCTATGGCTAAGAATCCGGCGTGATAAAGAAATTGCATCGGCTTGAGGGCAGATCCAAATCCAAGGAACTGAAACAATAAAATAATGAGTGTATAACAGAGAGCCGTCATTCCTCCGAGCAGCCATCCCTTTTCTTTTCCTTTTCCTCCCGCTATGAATCCCCCAATGAACAAGGTAATAAAGGACAAGGCCAGGAGCATCCATTGAATGGATCGTTCCGTCATCCCTGTGAATTTAAGAAGCAGTGAAAAAATCAGGCTAATGGCTACAGCTGCTGAAAAAATGGCAATAAGACCGCTCAGTATTGCTTTTCCCCATTTTTTTGTTTCCATCTAAGCATCTCTCCCTTTTGGCGCATGCTTGTTAATGCTCGTCTAATGTAAGGGTATTCGGGAGCTTTTCCTTTTAGAATCAATCCATCCAGAAACTTTTCCGCATGGATTGATTACGGGTGTACAAACTAGAAAAAGCGATGTGAGAAGGGAGGGGCTCGGATGGAGGTTTATTTGATCATCATAGCCCGGACGGTGTTATTGTACTTTCTGATTATTATTATTTTCCGTTTGATGGGGAAAAGGGAAATCGGAGAATTAAGTATTTTGGATTTAGTTGTATTTATTATGATTGCAGAGCTTGCAGTCATGGCCATCGAGTCTCCAGAGGACCCGCTGATGCATTCCATTGTTTCGATGCTTTTGCTTTTGGCCATTCAGTTCGGTCTGGCGATGCTGTCTTTAAAAAGCGAAAGGGTGAGGACCCTGATTGATGGAAAGCCAACCATCATAATCAGCAACGGAAAGATTGATGAAAAAGCGATGAAATCCCAGCGCTACAATTTTGATGATCTGATGACGCAGCTGAGAGAGAAAGATGTGCGAAGTCTGGCTGATGTGGAGTTTGCGATTTTAGAGACTTCAGGCAAATTGAATGTTTTTCAAAAAAAACAGCAAGAGCCGATGGAAACGCTTGAACTGCCCCTGATTGTAGATGGCACCATCCAGCCCCAGCACCTGCAGAAAATCGGGAAATCGGAGCTCTGGCTTAGACAGGAGCTCCGAAAACTTGGCTATCAGGATATACAGAACATTTCTTACTGCAGCTATACAAATGGCGTATTTTATGTGGATTTATCGAATCTGCAGAATTAGCTGCGCGGATTGGGAATCAGTTTTGCAAGGGCGGGGCCGAAAAGCGGCACTCGCTTCAATTCTTCTTTCAGAACGAGCTTAAGCTGAATCAGCAGAATTAAATAGATTCCGGTACACAGGCAGACGCCGGTTACTAGACCCGGAAGATTTCCAAGCTTGTGCAGCCAGTGATAATAAGAGTAGTATCCTGCTATCCCGGTTATAGCCATGGCCAGAAAACTGTATACGTATTCTTTAATATAAATGGTCAGGGCCACAACCTTTATGACAGTTGCCAGATGAAGCAGTGTCACAGCCATCATGCCAATGACAATGGCAAGTGCGGCTCCTTTTATTCCCATCTCGGGTCTGGTGGACAAGGCAAAAATAAGAGCGGTTTTGGCGAGAGCGCCAATCAGACTGTTAATCATCGCAGCGCGGGCAAGATTCAACGCTTGCAGCACAGCCTGCAGAGGCCCTTGAATGTAGTAAAAAATAAAGAACGGGGCCATCAATTTAACAAAAATGGCTGCATCTGCGTTTCCGTACATCCCCTTCATTAGGGGTTCAGCGAATACATAAAGCACAACGGCTGAAAGGCCGCCTGTTACTAGCGAAAGCCTTAATGCCTGCCTGAGCCTGTGTTCAACAAGCTTCTTTTTTTTCTGAGCCATTGCTTCACTAATGGCTGGCACGAGAGAGGTCGAAAGAGAAAAGGTCACGAAGGATGGGAGCATGAGCAGCGGCAGGGCATAGCCCGCCAGCTCTCCATATTGCCTCGTAGCCAATGCGGTTCCGATTCCGGCAATCGCTAAACTCTGGGCGACTACGATTGGTTCAAAGAACCATGAAACAGATCCAATCAGCCGGCTTCCGGTTGTCGGAATGGCGATTGCCAATAAGTCATTCAGTGTGTCCTTGCCGGCTTTAACGGATTGAAAAAAGTCTTTTCGAACTTTTAGTTTCTTTTTCAGCTTAAACATGAAAAACAAATAAATGAGCGAAACAAGTTCGCCTGCAACGGAAGAAAACATGGCACCTGCGGCAGCATATTCGATGCCGTAAGGAAGAAGGGCAGTGGTGAACACGGCAATGAGCGAAATCCGGATGATTTGTTCAAGCACTTGCGAATAAGCTGCCGGCTTCATGTTTTGCTTCCCCTGAAAGTATCCTCTTAATACTGAGGATACGGCCACAATCGGAACAACGGGTGCAACGGCAATGAGCGGATAATAGGTGCGCGGATCGGTAAAAAGATGCTGGGACAGAAATGGCGCCGCAAGCAGAATGACCGGTGTGAAAACAATGCTCAGCCCGCCCGTCACAGCCAGGGAAACAACAAGTATTTTTTTAATTCTCTTCTGATCGCCCTGTGCATCTGCCTCTGCAACAAGTTTGGATATCGCGACAGGAAGACCAAACTGGGTGATCGTAATGATTAAAACGAGCGTCGGAACGGCCATCATGTATAGGCCGACCCCTTCCTGGCCGACGAATCTTGCTAATACAATCCGGTTGATGAATCCGAGAACTCGGGTAATGAGTCCTGCAGCGATTAATATAATCGTTCCTTTCAAAAATGTTTGCTTGGACATTCCCTTCCCTGCCTTCTCAAATGGCTTCTTTTCATATACAATTACTATATGACTGTTAGATGGCCAAGCATGACAAGTTTCATGATCATAGGCCGATCGTACGGTATACTGCTTATCTAGATGGTTAAAGGAGCGTGCGCGAATGGAGAAGCATCCTGCGGAACTGTACAGGCATCATGTCAGGCCTTTTATGAAAAGCAAGCTGGAAGAGTTTATCGTATTAGGCTATGATCACGTCTCAGAGCAGGAATTGTGGACATACTTATTGAAAAAGAAATGGAAAAAGAAGGAAGAATTAATGATTTATAAAATGGTGAGTGACATCATGTCTGTTCGGGCAGGGGAATTCATGAATTTTGCAGCGGTCGAATCTCATAAAATGCCAAACTGGTTTGGGAGCGAAGAAGGCAGCAAAATGCTTGAAGAACTGCTTTAGCAGCGGGTTCAGGTAGCTAAGGAGGATACATAATGATTAAGCGGGGGCGCATCCTTGCGTTTTTTCTCATTACAATTTTAATTGGGACTCTTATTGGATTCAGAACAAACGATGTAACTGGAAATATTCCAAGAGGACTTGATCTGCAGGGCGGATTCGAAGTTCTGTATGATGTGAAGCCAGCTAATAAAGGGGACGTTATTGACAGGGATGCCCTTGTCAGTACGGTACGTGCGCTCGAAAACCGTGCGAACGTTCTTGGTGTAAGCGAGCCGAACATCCAGATTGAAGGCAAGCGCATCCGCGTTCAGCTTGCAGGAGTAAAAGATCAGAACAAAGCACGTGAAATTTTGTCTACAGAGGCACAATTAACATTCCGCGATGTGAATGATAAAGAATATCTAAACGGATCGGATTTGGTGCAGGGGGCGGCAAAGCAGACCTTTGATCCGCAGTCCAATCAGCCGGTCGTATCCGTAAAGCTGAAGGATAAAGAAAAGTTTAAGCAGGCTACAAGCAAGATCGTTGCCATGCAGCCTGAGAATCAGCTTGTGATCTGGCTTGATTATCAGCCGGGTGACAAATACAAAGAGGAAAGAGGCAAAGCGAAGCCGAAATTCCTTTCTGATCCGAATGTAAATGAAGTATTTGATACAACCGATGTGGTCATCACCGGTCAATTCTCTGTTAAAGAAGCTCAAGAGCTGGCAAATCTGCTTAACGCAGGATCCCTTCCGGTGAAGCTGGATGAGACCTACTCGACATCTGTAGGAGCTAAGTTTGGGGAAGAAGCACTGCACTCCACTGTGTTGGCAGGAATCATCGGTGTTGCGATTATCTTCCTGTTCATGCTGTTCTACTACCGTCTTCCAGGGGCAGTCGCTGTTATTACATTAAGTGCCTACATTTATCTGATTCTTCAGCTGTTTGACTGGATGAACGGGGTGCTGACACTGCCTGGTATTGCAGCCCTGATTCTTGGTGTCGGAATGGCGGTTGATGCAAACATCATCACGTATGAGCGGATAAAAGAGGAATTGAAGCTGGGCAAGTCTGTCCGTTCGGCCTTTAAATCAGGAAACCGCCGCTCATTTATGACGATTTTTGATGCGAATCTGACGACCATGCTTGCAGGTGCTGTTCTGTTTTTCTTCGGAACGAGTGCCGTAAAAGGATTTGCTACGATGCTTCTTGTCAGTATCGTCGCAAGCTTTATAACCGCTGTTTTCCTTTCAAGAATTCTTCTGTCACTTCTAGTGGAAAGCCGCTGGCTCGATAAGAAGAAATCATGGTTTGGTGTGAAGAAGAGCCATATGCTTGAAATTCACCAGACCGATAAACATACAGATCCGCCGACCCGCTTTGACAAAGTCGATTTCCTGAAACACCGCAATAAGTTTTTTGCATTTTCAGGAATCACGGTTGCGGCAGGGATCATCATTTTATTGATTTTTAAATTGAATCTTGGAATCGACTTTACAAGCGGAACGCGAGTACAAATCGATGCAGGGAAACCTGTAACCGCTGAACAAATCGATTCAGACCTCAAATCCATTGACATGGAACCGGATGAAATTGTTCTTGCAGGCACTAACAATGAAGCAGCGGTTGCAAGATATGTAGGTGTTCTGAGTAAGGAAGATATTGCGAAACTTAAAACGAAGTTCAGCGAAAAATACGGCAGCGAGCCTAGTGTAAGCACTGTATCTTCTGAGGTTGGGAAAGAGCTGGCCCAGAATGCGCTGTACGGAATTTTACTGGCTTCCCTGGGAATTGTCATCTATGTTGCCATCCGCTATGAATGGAGAATGGGACTGTCTGCTATTGTAGCCTTGCTGTATGATGCCTTCTTTATTGTCGCATTCTTCAGTTTGACAAGGCTGGAAGTAGATTTGACGTTTATTGCCGCGATTCTTACGATTGTCGGCTACTCTATTAACGATACCATCGTAACGTTCGACCGAATCCGCGAGCTTCAAAAGAAACGAAAAGTAAAATCCATTGAAGATTTGAGCATTATTGTGAATAAAAGCTTGCAGCAAACGTTCACCCGGTCTGTAAATACGGTGTTAACCGTTGTCATCACGACGGTAGCCTTATTAATTTTCGGAAGCGAATCGATCCGGAACTTCTCGATTGCCTTGCTAGTCGGATTAATTTCCGGCGCTTATTCTTCAATTTTCATCGCTGCTCAGCTTTGGCTGATTTTAAAGAAAAAAGAATTTCTGAAAAAGAAAGATGATCAAACGAAAGAAATGCATACGAACCAGCACCCTGAGGTGTAAACAGATGGAGGACCGCCAAAGCGGTCCTCTTTTTATCCCTTATGTGTTTTGCTCGGTGACTTTTTCCCCGGATTCCCTTTGCCCTGGTGTGCACGGTTTGCTTCATCCTTTTCCTGCCGTTCGTGCAGGTCTTTTACGAATTGATCGGACTTTTCCATCTTTCCATCTCCCTTCGTTTAGTCCTTGATAATATGTCCTATCCGGAGAAATTTACAAAGCAAATGCTCATTATTCTTCATGCGCAGGATAAGATAAGAAGAGACCTCAGTCAGGGAGGGACAGTTATGAAAAAGGATGACCGGTTTAAACAGGTGCAAATGGCAGCAGCAGCAGGTATTGGTGCAAATTTGGTCTTGGCTGTTTTAAAAGGTGTAATCGGTTTTCTATCGGGCAGTAAAGCACTCATCGCCGATGCTGCCATGTCAGTTTCGGATGTAGCCGGATCACTTGTTGTTTTATTCGGAATCCGCCTTGCGAAAAAGCCCCCGGATGAAGACCATCCATACGGTCATGGAAAAGCAGAAACCATCGCCGCAGTCGTCGTTGCAGTTCTATTGACACTTGTCGGCTTTGAAATAGGCAAAAGCTCGTTTGAAGCATTTTTTAAGCCTGCCAAAGCACCTGCTCCCATTGCCATTGCCGCAGTAGCTGCTGCGATTGTTATAAAAGAAATAATGTTTCAATATAACTATAGACTGGGTAAAAGATTGAAGAGCGCAGCTCTAATTGCGAATGCCCATGATCATCGATCCGATGTATTTGCTTCACTTGCAGCCATGATCGGGATCTTGGGAGCCATAACCGGTTCCTGGCTGCACATTGACTGGCTCCTTTATGCAGATCCGTTTGCTGGTGTGGCCGTTTCCATCCTCGTCCTGTTTACCGCATGGAAAGTAGGAAGCGAGGCGATCCATGCTTCCCTTGATCATGTGATGCATGAAGAGGACACGGCAGAAATGAGGGCCGCCATTTTAAATATTGCGGGTGTGGAGCGGATTGATGAACTGTTTGCAAGAGAGCACGGACATTATGTCATTGTAGACGTAAAAATTTCAGTGCATGGGTCTATCACGGTCCTGGAGGGGCATCGGATCGCAAAGAATGTGAGTGCTGCACTTAGTGAATTTGATGAGGTACAGCGGGTATTCGTTCACGTCAATCCATTCATCATGCAGAGAGAGAGGAATTAAACTTGAAAAAACAATGGAGTTTATTGCTGGTTATCTTTTTTGCACTTATCGTAGCGGTTTTCGCTGTGTTGAATGTGGAACCAGTAGAAGTTGATTACTTATTCGGCCAATCTCAATGGCCGTTAATATTGATTGTATTAGGTTCAGTTCTCATAGGTGCCTTAATGGCAGGATTCTCCGGAATGAGCAGAATCCGCTCTTTGCGGAAAGAAAACAAAATGCTGAAAAAGGAACTGGAAGAAGAGAGACAAAAACCGGTACATTCCCATGAGGAGCTTCAGGCGAAAGAGCCGGTCCATGACGATACACTTCCAAGCCGGACAGAACGGAATCATATGACAGAATAGCAGAAAAACAGCCGGTTCATACCGGCTGTTTTTCTTGTGCACTGAAAAAAACATTGACAAAAGTTTTGAATTTTTAGAATATAAATCTATACATGTATACAACCTGTTTACGTCTAACGATAGGGTGATGATGGTGAAAAACTGGGGAGCGCCTGTGCAGCTCAGCGAAACAAGAACAGCAGCGGTTTGCCGGGATGCGTTTGGCAGGGAGAGAATCGTGATTGCGGCAAAGGGTTTTTTTCTTATTATAAATCCTGAAACAGAAGAAACCATTCAGCTTAGTATGAACAGCAGCGAGTATCCATATGTTTCGTATGCCACTTCTGGCGGTCTGTACTGTTCCGGAGCAGGTTCGGTTTTCTATTGTATAGATCCTTTTGCAGGAAAGTGTGTTTTTAAAGAAAATGCGGCAGACGAGGCGGCCGTTTTTACTTTGACAGAAGGGCCCGGGGGACTGGTCTATTTCGTTTCCTATCCCAATTTATGCGTTTCAGAATTTGATCCTGTTCGATTAAGGCTGAGGCGTCTTCCTTCATTAAAAAGCGAATCCCGGTATGCCGGGACAATGGCTGCAGGCGGGGATGGGTGGATTTATATCGGATTGGGTACAGAAAATCCCAGTATTGCGGCTTTCCATCCGGCAACCGGAGAACATTCGATCATTGCCCGGGACTCGGCTGTCCCTGGAACAGGCTATGTACGCAAGGGAAATGGCGGAAGAGTATATGGCCAATATAAAACCCGGGCTTTGAGAATGAGTGACCGTGATCAAGACTGGGCTGAACTGGCCGGTGGAAAAGCTGTGAGGGAAATTCCGCCTCCTGAAGATGATCCGGAATATTGGGGAGAAGGATTTCATACATGTCACGGGCAACTGACAGGAGCGGATCAATTAGAGGCTTCTGATTTAGCAGAAAAAAAACTAAAACTTACTGGCAAATCGATCTCGCTGTTTTACAAAACACGAGGTGCAGAGCTTAGCGCTGTTGCAGCTGCTCCGGATGGGAAATTGTATGGAACGAGCATGCATCCAATGAAGCTATTCACGGCTGATAAGAGAGGCACCAAACTTTTAGGGTCGCTTGAAGAAGGCGGGGGCGGAAACATTTGCACGTATGCTTCTTTAGATGACAGCACGATGATTGGTTTTGCCTATGCAGGCGGAAAAATGTATGAATTCTCCTTGAAGAAGCCGTTTGCTCCAAACCGAAATCCAAAACTGATCGGAAAGACTGAGGCTATTCACAGACCCCGTGATTGTGCTGTCCATCCAAATGAGAGATGTATAGTGTTTTCGGGTTTTCCCGGTTATGGAGAAAGAGGAGGCTCCCTCGGAATCTATTTTCCTGAAAAGGGGAAAATTGATCTTTTGCCCCCCGGACAGGTCATACCCGATCAGAGTACGGTCAGCCTTGCTTTTGATTCTAAAGGAGACATGATCGGAGCGACCAGCATTCTTACACCGGGCGGGGCCCGGCAAATGGCGGAAGAAGCCGTTTTATATAAATTAAACTGGAAAAATAAAAAAATAGAAAACGTATCGGTACCTTTTCCGCTTGAAAAAGAAATCTCGCATATTTGTGTAAGCGGAAACACCGGATACGGCATGACACAATCCTCTCTTTTCTTTCGGTTTGACAGCCGTACACTGGCTGCTGATAAGCTTGAAAACTGTTCGGCATTCGGCAAGCCCGTTAGAGGAGGTTGTATTCAAACGGCTGATTTTGCATTTTTTTTACTTGAAAGTGCGATATGGAAAGTGGATTTCCATAGCCATTATGTCTCCTGTTTACCGGTAAAGGAAAACATCACAAGCGGCGGAGCCATCATCGGATCAGAACTGTATTTTTGCTCGGGAACCAGTCTTTTATCGATGCAGATCAGCGGAGGCGATGCAAAGTGGAGGGAAGTTTTAAGGCTGTAAAGGTAACATCCATTTTAACTGGAAATTCAGCACATGAGTGGGGAACCAAAAAACAAATCATTATGGATCGGTGGCTGAATATCGTCAATGAAAAGTGGAGCATTTGTTCTCCGGATTATTCCGTTCTCAGCAAGACCGAGGAAGAAGGGTACGTATGCAAGCGGATTGAATATACCGCGCCAGATGGCGATACTGTCCCGGCCCTCTTGCTCCTGCCCCATTATGAAGGCGAAAAGCTCCCGGGAATCTTAGCTTTGCATCCGACTGATGAAAAAGGCAAAATGGATATCGCCCATCGTTCAGGCAGGAAAGAGCGGTCTTATGGCATCGAGCTTGCTAAACGGGGGTATGCTGTGCTGGCGCCGGACACCATTACAGCGGGCGACCGGGTTGGAAAGGGTGAGCGCCCGTTTGAAACAAAAGGGTTTTACGAACGGTATCCAAGCCGCACGGCAGCGGGAAAGATGATGGCTGATCATCTCCAGGGGATTGAAGTGCTTGCGTCCATGCAGGAGACAGATCAGAATCGGATTGGGGTAATCGGTCACTCTCTGGGCGGGTATAATGCTTATTTTTTGGCAACAGTCGAGAAGAGGATTAAAGCGATCGTTTGCAGCTGCGGATTCAGTATGATGGCAGGAGACCCAGAGCGCCACCGATGGGGAAAGCGGGATTGGTTCAGTCATTTTCCGGTTATAAGCGATTGGATTGACAACGGGGAAATTCCGTTTGATTTTCATGAAATCTTAAGTTTATGTGCTCCGGTGCCGCTGTTTTTGTGGATGTGCCGGAACGATCCGGTTTTTCCTCACTGGAAAGAAGCGTTAAACGGGATTCTTGAAGTGCAGAAGGTATATGATGGATTGGCAGAAAAGGATTCATTTGACTGGATGATCGGCAGCAGCGGGCATGAGTTCCCATCCGCGATCCGGGAGCATTCCTATCAATTTTTAGACCGTTATTTAAAGTTCACTACCCGCTAGGAGAGGTGCTCATGCAATTACGCAGAGAAAATGATTTTGAAAGAAAATATAATCAGTTTATGAATGAATTGAAGGACGAGATTGTCAGCACAAGGATTCGCAAGGGAGAATATTTGCTTCCTGAGCATCAGCTCAGCCACAAATATGAGATCAGCCGCGTCTCGATTCGAAAAGGGCTTGCCCAGCTTGTCGAAGAAGGCTTTATTGAAAAAATACCGGGAAAAGGGAATCGGGTTACGCTTGATTCAGCAGCCAATATAACAACTGTTACACTTGCCTGGTATTCCACTTCTTATGAAGTGGAAAGCGTGGAAAAGATTCTGAATGAATTTGAACGGACGCATCCCCACATAAAAGTGCATTTGAAAATTATGCCGGAAACAGAGTATGTCCCGCAGCTTATTGATTTGATTGAAATGGGTGCTGGACCCGATGCCTTTATCGTTTCCGATTCCCAATTCCGGGAATTCGCAGAGCGCGGCCGCGTGCATTTAATGGATCCCTACCAGTCGCCGCGCATGACCGAAAAGAACAGCTACCGCCAGATTTTCGAGATGTTTTCCCATAACGGCAGCGTTTATGCTACACCGTTTCTGTTTTCGCCGGTTGTCATATGCTACAACCAAACACTTTTTAAAGATGCAGGAATGCCGGGACTCCAAAAGATGGAAAGCTGGGAAGACTTGCTTCAGGCCGCATTAAAAACGACGAAAACAGGGGCAGACAAGACACTTGTAGAGCATTATGGATTTTGTTTTTCTTCCTCCTTTCACCGCTGGCCGGTGTTTGTTCTTCAAAATGGAGGAAAGCTCATGACCTCCAACCGCAGCCGTTTCACACTTGCAGATGAAGCGAATATCGAAGCACTGCAGTACTGTGTGGACTTGATGTATAAGCACCGCGTTTCACCGATTTTTACACATGGAAGCAATCAGCTGGCTGAAGATATCTTTAATAAAGAGAAAGTTGCGATGATCTTAACTACGTATTATTACTTAAATGAATTCCGGAATCAGGATATACAATGGGACATTCTCCCGCTTCCGAAAAAAGAGAGAAAAGCAACGCTTTTGCTTGGAGGCGGAATTGCGGTTAATGCAAATTCCGAGGCGAAAGGGGCTTCTCAGGCCCTCGCGGATTTTATGGCGGGGGAGAAAGCTCAAACGATTCTTAAAGAAAATGGATGCACAATTCCAGCTTTAAAAAAAGTTGCGGAAGATGACACCCTTTTGAATCCGGACATTCATCCGAAGAATTATAATGCGTTTAAAGAAGTGCTGCCATATGCCATTCCTGTAAGCGAATTGAACTTGCATACGCAGGAAATGGAAATTCTTCAAAATGAATTGAATCTTGTCTGGGCCTCGATGGAGAGTCCGAAAGATGCATGTGAACGAATTGAAAAGCTGCTGAATAGTCAATTAGCCGGATGTGATTCATAATCCGGTTTTCTTATTTTCTGCTTATTTCTGAAAATTTCGTCAAATGAATTGACGAAGCCATTCCAGTTCATTACATTTGTAAGAGTGAACAAGGAAAATACATCCAGATGGGGAGGATAAGGATGCCAACAGACAGAAAGAGATACGCAGTCAGAAGTTTAACGCTCATGATTCTTGCTTTTTTCATAATATGGAGCCCATTTCATGCGAGAGCTGCAGCGGACGATGTGGAATCAATCCAGATTGTTCCGGAGAAAGTGAAAGTGAAGACAGGTGAAAGGAAAAGGATCACCGTTTTAGCAAAAAAGGAAAATGGAAGCGCTATCATTGTGAGCGGGAGTTCTCTCAAGATAAAAGATCCTGAAATTGCTATACTGGATGGACAGGCAGTAAAAGGATTAAGCCCTGGAAAAACAGTGCTGACTGCCGAGTACAAAGGCATAAAGACTGAGGCGGTGGTTGAAGTGATACAAGATAATACCCAGTCGGTTTATCAGACGGTTATTGATTTGCCTGAACAAATTTTAACGGGAGCTTATACACCGGCCCCGATTTCAATATCTGCTTCCAGTGTGAAAAAAAGAGGAGCGGAAAACATCGATGTGCATCTATCCAAATTGTCCGGACCTGGTGATCTGATCGCGGTTCACCGAAGCGAAAGGGTTAAGGCGGTAAAGAATACAGGAGATTTGCTGACGGATATCGATTTAAAAAAAGACCATAGTGAAACACTGAAAACGGAATGGAGATTTTCCAAGGCAGGAACCTACACATTCAAAGTTGAGCTCACAAATCCGCATGGGGATGTCATTGCAGAGACCGTAAAAACTGCCGAAGTTCTCCCTTCCTTTCAAGATCTGGGTACTCAAATTGAAAAACTGCTGGCGATGAGAGGGGCCTTTGGAAAAGATGAGAACGGCCGCCCATCCGCCTATACGGTCTTGGCCGGACGGCCGGCACTGCTTGTTGTAACGGATGTAGAAACGGAACAAATCAAAAGGATTATCCCGCTTCCTGAAGCGGAAGCTGCATGGGCTGTAACGGTGGCGTCAGACGGGACGGTCTATGCCGGTTCTACCCCAAATGGGACACTGTATAAATATGTGCCGGGGAGCAGCGAGGCAGAAGTGCTGGGCAAACCTGTGCCGAAACAAACCGTTATTTGGGATTTGACAGCGGGAGAAAACGGGAAGGTATACGGAGGAACCTATTTTGACGGACACATCTTCGAATACGATCCGGCAAAGGGGTTTACGGATTTCGGGGAAATGGTGCCCGGGGAAGAATACGTAAGAAGTGTTGCCTATGATCCGGAAGAAAACGCGGTCTATGCAGGAGTGGGTGCACATGCTCATTTGATCAAATACAACATTAAAACCGGGGAGAAACGGAACGTTTTGCCTGAAAAGTACAAATCCTATATTTCCGTTTATGACCTTCAGATTCAGGGAGGAAAGCTGTTTATTAAGCTGGAACCCGAATTCAAGCTCGTCGTAGCCGATAAAAAAACGCTCGCAGTTGACTATGAAACGACAGCCCAGTCCAGAGGTGTCTCTCCATTGTCACCTGATGGGAAATCGGTATTTTACACATCATCTGGCATTCTCTATCAATATAACGTAGATTCAAAAACAGCATCCCCCGTGACATCCGGCGGAGCACCGGTGAATTTGGAGCAGCCGGTCATTGGATTCGGATTTCAGCCGCTCTCAGAGCCTCCATTCAGCGGTATAGCGCTTGTCGGCTTTACAGGAAATTATGAAGGCCGGTTTTTCAAGTATAATCTGGAGTCGGGTGCGCTGAAAAAAACGGTTCTGCCGCTTCCGCCCCAGCCTACTAATATTTATAATGTTCTCGGAGGCCCGGACGGGAAAATTTACAGCAGCGGATTCATAGGCGGTGACGTTGGAATTTATAATCCCCTGACCGGATTAACCAGGCAGGAGACAGGTCTCGGTCAGGTAGAGGGCATGGCCTCCATTGGAAGCAAGATGTATTTTGGGGTTTATCCAATGGCCAGAATTTATGAATACGATTCTTCGCTCCCTTGGAACCGCAGAACAAATATGAAATTTCTGTTTGACCTCCATGGGCCAAATGAACAAAACCGTCCTGTAGCAATGGACTCGATTCCTGAACGTGATGAAGTCTATATGGGTACTGTTCCGGATTACGGGAAGAACGGCGGAACCCTTTCTATTTATAACCGTTCGACCGGGAATCTGATGATCAACCGGAATATCGTTCCAAACCAGAGCATCGTATCTGTGAAAGCATCTAAAGGAAAGGTCTATGCAGGATCCAGTATTTTCGGAGGAACAGGCGCGGATCCCACAGAAAAAGAAGCAAGGCTCATTACATGGGACCCTGCATCATCAAGAGTAACAAATGAAATCGCTCCGGTTCCAGGAAAAGTATCTGTAAGCTACCTGCATGCGGATCAGGACGGAAAGATATGGGGAATTGCCCAGGATACATTGTTTATCTATGATCCTGTTCAGAACAAGACGATTTATCAGGAAGTAAAATTTCCCGGAGTCCGCAGTTACCGGGTGGGCGGAAATATGGAAGAAGGGCCAGACGGCGACTTATACGTAACCGTGGATCAGACCTTCTATAAAATCAGCAAAACGACGAAAGAAGTGACGCCTCTTAAGCAGAACGCCAAAAAGTTAGCGGAAGATTCAATGGGGAATTTTTATTTTGCACAAGGAGACGAGCTGTCTACTGGAAATAATATTTGGCGCTATACGATTGAAGATCCTGTTATTCGGGCAGAAGCGGTAGAGTTGAAAGCGGAAAGAATGTCCCTGTCAGAGGGTGAGGCCGTTAAACTTGAAGCTTCCGTCATTCCTGACTTTGCTACAAACAAAGAGATCCAGTGGTATTCCAGCAACAGCGGGGTGGCCAGTGTGGAACAGGATGGGACAGTAAAGGCCCTTTCATCGGGAGAGGCTGTTATTACCGCTGTTTTAAAAAATGGAACCAAGAGCGATGCGGTCACGATTCAGGTTGGAACTTAAAAGGGGACAGGGCTGTCTGAACAGTCCTGTAGAGAAAAGATAAACAAAACTAAAACCCCCTGAGTGCTTCGTGAATGAGCATCCAGGGGGCTTGTTTTAACATGTATTTCAGACCAATCCCAGCAGTGCTATTCGGAAGGTGCTTGATTTTGGCTGAGAGCACCGCCCGCCTAGGATAGCAAGCAGCCTGAAGAGGCAATCAGCAAAACAGACGGAAGATAAAAATAGAGAGAAGCTTAAAATCGGACTTATTGGAAAGCTCTTTCTCTTTTCCAGAAAAATGAAAAAGACATTGAATTTGTCAGTAAATTGTGATAATTTATGGGTAGATACATACTAAACAGCCATCTCGCATAACATTACATACAAGTGAAATACATGTATGCAAAGGGAGGAACGAATATGTCAGCGGGAGCATTTGAAGTGCTTGATATCAGCACACTCGTCGTTGGAGAAAAAGCTCAGGTTAAGTGGTTTCACAGCCCCGCTGGATTCAGCCCTCATATCAGCGTGGCAGCGCCTGAACTTCTTAAAATCTCCGACGGGCATCTGATTGCATTAAAAGAAGGAGAAACACACATGGATGTCAAAAGCAGCGATGCGACAGTGAGGAAAAAAATAAAAATTTTAGCTGCTGGAAAAAAAATAAATGTAAGCGCTTTAAATAAAAAACTGATTCATGTCGCCCCCCAATCAGAGAATGCAGCGTCTTTTCTTCAAATAGGTGAAAAGGCAATTAGCCTGGCAGAAGAATATCTGAAAGAGGAAGAGCTCCTTATTACATACGGAAAGGCATCCCATACGATGACAGTCTCAATCCCCATTCTTCAGCCGGAACAGCTGAACGATCCGCCTGGATATACGGAATACCCTTATTGGACGATGTTTTCAAGAAGAGTAGAAGAGAGGATTAAAGGATTGAGCATCGCATTCCAATTAACGGGACGGCAAAAATTTGCTGAAAAAATAAAAGAGTACTTATTGGGTCTTGCGGATTTTACCCGATGGTATGAATTTCCCCGCCGGGGTTCGGAAGGGAACTTGAGCAACGCCCATTTCCTGCTCGGAGTGGCTATTGGGTTTGATTCCATCCGACACCTGCTCGCCGAAGAGGAAGCAAGAGTAGTAAAAGAGGCCATTCTTACCCATGGAATCCGTCCCCTTGCTGCAGATCACAGTAATTTTGACCAGCACAATATTGTCTGTTCAAAACAATGCGCCCTGCTGATTGGATGTCTTGTTGTGTACGAAGATTTTCCTCACGTTGCTAAATTTATAGAAACCGCTTCCCGTTATCTGCAAATCTACCTTGATGGAAAATCCTCTGCTAGAGAAACCGAAGGCCTGCTTTATACGGCTGTAGCCGTTCAGCATATCTTACTGGCTGCTGATGCTCTTCGGAAAAAAACGGGTGATGACCGTTTAAGCAGCCATCTTTACTTCAAAAGAGTTCTGCCGGACCAGTTTTTCTGGCTGATGGGAGCAGGCGGTGTGCCGGAGTTTAGTAATTTCTCCGATTCGTTTAACAGACTGGAGCTTGCGGCACTGATGTATTTTCTGGCAAGCAGCAATAAGCATCCGGTGGCGAAATGGTACATTGAACGGTTTTGCCCCGACTCTTCAGAACAGCTCTTGTATCCTGAGCTTTCCATCAAGCCGCTGAGCCCTGATGATTTTTATAAAGGGACATATGGAAAAGTCTTTCAGTCTATTGGTCTTGGTGCGGTAAGAACCGGGTGGGGGGCAAATGACAGTGTCCTCTCTTTCACCTCAGGTCCCTCTGCAAGGGGGCATAACCACTTTGATCAAAATAGCTTTATCCTGAATGCAGGAGGGGAATGGCTGCTCACAGATCCAGGCTATCAGGATTATGTTCCCGGACCAGGAAATGAATTTACAAATCAGACAATCGGTCATAATACCGTCCTGGTTAACGGAGAAGGACAGAGTAAAAGGGGAGGAGGCTCAATTTTCGTATTGGAAGATAAGGAAGGCTGGCTTCGAATGAAAGGGGAAGCAGCCGAAAGCTATGAAGGGCGCCTTAAATTGTTCAGCCGTACCATTATTTTTTCTGACCGTCTTGGAATCTATATTATCTGGGATCAAGTTAAGAAAAGGAATGACACGGACAAAGTGTCGTATTTATTCCATACGAAATCCCGCCTGACGTCAAAAGGAGCCGAACTTCACATCCATGAATCATTGCCTGGGAAATCTTTTTTGATCGAAGGAGATCGCCATTCAGCGGAAGTACATTGGCCAAAAGAGGCGGTCCATGCCGTTCATAAAGTGTTTAAGGGAGCGGAAAAATACGGAACCTATATGGAAGTGGAAAGTGAGGAGAACAGCCTACTGACGATCATCCTTCCCGGAATTTCAAAACAAAAAAGCCCCTGCAGGATTAAATGGCTCCAGGAAGATCAAAAGCTGAAGATCTTTATGGATGAAGCCAGGGAGGAATGGCTTCTTAAACTCCCCGGAGAGGAAGAAAAAGCCCAAATTCAATATTTAGCAGATTCAAAGCTTATAAGAACGATCAATTTATAAAAGAGAGGGGGGGTTTCATGGGCGGCATAAGCGGAAAGCTGCTGGAACTGTGTGATTGGGGGGCCAGGCTCGCCTGGCTGAATATCCTTTGGCTGATGCATACATTCGCCGGCGGAATTTTCCTCGGTGTTTTTCCCGCAACAGCCGCAGCCCATCATACAATTCGTTCCATGTTTAAAGGCGAGGAGCAGAAAATCGGCAGCGTATTCCGTTCGTACTATCGGAAGGAATGGAAAAACGCAAATAAACTGGGTTACGTTACTTTTTCCATTGGAGCGGTTCTTTATATTGATTATAGTTTTTTCCGGATGTTCTCATCGATTTATGCACTTTTAGCCTCTTATTTATGTTTTATTATCTTCGTTCTATGGCTCTTTGGATGGGTTACTGTGTTCTCGCTGTATGTGAATTTCGAGATGAAGAGCTTAGCAGGATATTTGAAAAATGCGCTCTATCTTCTTCTTGGCTATCCGGCAACCTTTTTTCTGCTGACGGCCGGTTTGATCCTGATCGGAGCGGTTTTCTTCTTTATTCCGGGCCTTCTTCCATTCTATGCCGTATCAGTGCCGGTTTGTTTTATCGAGTGGGCGTGCGGAAGAAGATTTCACAGACTGCAGGCTTCAAGAGCGGGCTAGAACCTGTTCTGATGTATTGAATACAAGTTCTATACAGGTATACAAAGGAGAGATTTCATGGACAATCAGCCCGCTCATACTGAGGCCGTCCCTAAACTGAATGAAAAGCTTCCCGTTCGTAAAATCACAATGGCAGCAAAAGCAAAGCGGGCATTTGCAAAACAGCGATATTTGTATTTGCTGCTGCTTCCGGGATTGCTTTATTTCCTAATCTATAAATACATCCCCATGCTCGGCCTTGTTCTTGCCTTTAAGGATTACAATCCGTTTCAGGGGATTGTGGACAGTCCGTGGGTCGGCTTCGCTCATTTTCAAAAGATTTTTTCAAACAGTGACGTCATTCAAGTGATCTGGAATACGCTCAGTCTTTCATTCCTGCAGATTGTTTTTGCTTTCCCTGTTCCAATCATTCTCGCCATTATGCTGAACGAGGTGAGAAGCAAGGCGTTTAAACGGGTCGTGCAGTCTATTATCTATCTTCCCCATTTTTTATCGTGGGTGGTCGTGGTCGGGATTACGGTTATTTTCCTGCGCAGCGAAGGCCTGATCAACAGTATGCTGACAGCCGGCGGTCTGGATTCGATCCCGTTTCTGACAAACCCTGCCTTTTTCCAGCCGCTGATTGTTCTTCAGGTCATATGGAAAGAAGCAGGGTGGGGGACGATCATTTTTCTGGCTGCCTTATCCGGAATTAATCCGCAGCTGTATGAAGCCGCCATTATGGATGGAGCCGGCCGCCTGAAGCAAATATGGTACATCACGCTTCCGGCTCTGAAAAGCACCATCTTGATTTTGCTGATTTTAAGACTCGGCAACGTTTTAGACAGCGGGTTTGAGCAGATTTTCCTGATGCTGAATCCATTCAATATGGATGTCGGGAATGTATTGGATACCTTCGTGTACTTTAAAGGCATTCAGCAGGCAGACTATGGATTTGCAACAGCGGTCGGACTCTTTAAAGGAGCAGTCGGACTGATTCTTGTAGTCACAGCTAACCGGCTTGCCAAGCGATTCGGACAGGAAGGTCTTTACTAACGAATGAAAGGATGTGATGAAAATGCATCACCGATCACTGTCTGACCGGATTCTGGAAGGGTTCAATATGCTGGCGCTTGTTCTGATCGCAATCGTCATGGTTTTCCCCTTTCTCTATATATTCACGGTATCCTTCTCCTCTTTATCGGATTTTCTGAACAATGACTTTTTGCTTTGGCCAAAGGCTTGGGTAACGGATGCGTATGAATACATTCTCAGTTCTAATAATTTTGTACGATCGCTTGGAGTCACCATTTTCATTACGGTAGCAGGAACGATCGTTAACTTGTTTTTCACTTCTACGATGGCTTATGCCTTAGCGAGGCCCATTGCAGGTCAGAAATTTTTTATCATGTTTGTTCTATTTACCATTCTTTTCAGTGCCGGAATGATTCCGACCTATCTAGTGGTTAAAGCGACGGGACTGCTGAATTCGATTTGGTCGTTAATTATCCCGGTGGCCATCAGTCCATTCTATTTAATCGTGATGAGACAGTTTTTTATGAATATACCGGAAGAGCTTCATGATGCTGCATTGATTGACGGAGCCAATGAAGGACAGGTGTTCTGGAAAATTGTCCTGCCCCTCTCGAAGCCTGCCCTGGCCGCTTTTGGACTGTTTTATGCGGTTATGCACTGGAACAACTACTTTACCGGAATCCTCTACTTAAATGATCCGTCCATGTGGCCGATCCAAGTTGTTCTGAGGCAGATTGTCGTCATCAATGAACCGAATTCAGCACTGGGAAGTACGGCAGCGATGCTTGAAAGCCCGCCGCCTCCTGAAACCATTCAGATGGCAGCCATCTTGCTTGCCACACTGCCGATCTTGCTTGTGTATCCATTTCTGCAAAAGCATTTTGCTAAAGGGGTGATGCTTGGATCTGTTAAAGGATGAAGATGGCTGATGACAGTAAATTTATTGGGGTCAATTACGGCAAACGGAGGGATAGGGATGAAGAGAGCGAAAGGCTTCAGTCTTTTAATGGCAGGTATTCTGCTCGCAGGGGGATGTACATCCAATGATCCGGCATCAAAATCGGAAGAGAAAGATCCAAATAAGAAATATACAGTGACTGCGATTGATTATCGTTTTGGTGATCCGCCTCCAAAGGACGGAGAGGGACTGAAAATGATCAATGAAAAATTTAACGTAGATTATCAAGTGCAATTTGTTCCTCAGGCAGATTATCAGGAAAAGCTTTCGGCTGTTGTCGCATCAGGGGATGTTCCTGATATGGTTGGATTTGAAGCGGTGGACACGAGATATGGAAAGTGGGCCGGTCAAGGAGCCTTTTTACCGCTTGATTCCTACATTGATAAGTATGAAACGTTAAAAAATGTACCCGATCACATCTGGGAGTCGATGAAGGTAAACGGAAAAATCTATGGAATTCCGACCTATTATCCAGAGGCTGACCTGACTCCGATGATCCGCAAAGACTGGCTCGATAAGCTCGGCCTTGACATGCCGAAAAATTATGATGAACTAAAAAAAGTGGCCTTGGCTTTCACCAAAAATGATCCGGACGGAAATGGAAAAAATGATACGTACGGATTCGCAATGGGTGAAAAAATCAATCCCGATTTTGATATGGGGGCTTACTGGAATGCAGAGTCATGGCTCCATAAAGATAAAGACGGCAGCTATATTCCGGGAATCATCTCTGATGCGCGCAAAGAAATGATTCAGATGTTTGCTGACCTTTACAAAGAAAAAGCGATTACCCAGGATTATGCGGTCCTTACATGGCCGGATACCAATAAAGAATTTTTCTCCGGCAAAGCAGGGATATTTGTAGGAGCACCGAGAGGAATGTCTGAAGCCTATTTTCAGGGTCTGCTTGAGCTTCAGCCGAATGCTGAATTCGCCCCGCTGTATCCTTTTGCGGATCCGGACGGCAACACAGGCTATACGGCAACATCTGGCTATGGCGGCATTACAGCGCTCTCAGCCGATCTGGCAAAAGACCCGGGGAAAATCGAGAAAATCCTGGATATGATGGAGTTCGGCCGTACCTTCTATCCGCGTGAAGAGCGGACACCGGATAATAAAAATTTTGACTGGTGGTGGGGACATGAAGGATCCGGCTACAGCATGCAGGATGGAGCTGCGGTACTCGACCCCAACTTCGCAACAGAAGGGAAAACGCCATCTACTTATTATGTAGACAATGCCATGTGGCCGCCAAATGAAGAGGTAAATGAGTTTTATAAAGATTACAAAGTTGAAAAAGTATCCAATCTGGCAAAAGAGCTGGAAGAAATGCATAAAAGCACGAAGCATTATATGAATCCGGTAAACGGACTGGTTTCCGAGACGGCCCAGCAGAAAAAAGAAGAATTTGATCAGTTCCTTTTTGATGAACAGGCAAAAATGATTGCCGGCCAGCGTCCAATTTCCGATTGGGATAAGATGGTGGACGAATTTTTAAACATGGGCGGTCAAAAGATGATTGAAGAATACAACAAGCAGATTAAAGATAAGGATTACTGGAAGTAGGAAAACGGGGGCTGGGTTGGATTGATCCTGAGCCCCTTTTATTTTAAAAATACATGTATTTAACATGTGAAGGTGGAAATCGTGAAAGGATTAGATCTGCTGCAAGTGTTTACCGATTACAGGCCTGTTGATTTTCAGGATCTCTATGGATTTCCTATTCGCGAAACAAAAAGAAGAGTGTTTATCCATCAGAACCTTAAAACCTACTATTCTCAATTAACTGATGCTGCTCAGGATCAGCCGGTTCCGTCTGCGGCATTTAGACAGTGGAAAGAATTTTTCGAAACGGGAAATAGAACCGGTTTTGAGAAACGATATTTTCATAGACGGCTCATGCTTGGGACTGCTTATATCATGGCTGTTATGGAGGGGAAGGAGGAGCATGTAAAAGCACTTGAGGATATCGTTTGGGAGATTTGCAGTGAATGGTCGTGGTGTGTGCCTGCGCATATGAAAGAGCCGGTAAGACTCGCTAAAGAGCAGCTGTGTCCAGAGATTGACTTATTTTCTGCGGAAACCGCCCATTCTCTTTCTGAAATCCTTCTGATCCTTGGAGATAAGCTGGATGCGCTGGTGGCAGAAAGGATAAAAAGTGAAATAGACAGGCGGATTATCTCGCCGATGTGTGATCCTGCGTGTGCATACAATTGGGAGAAGAGGACGGATAATTGGTCCGGGGTGTGCGGTTCGTGTATAGGTATGACGGTTTTAATGATCGGCTCAGACAAGGAAAAACAAATCATTCTGCCAAGGATTGCCCGGTCACTCGATTATTTTTTGAAAGGCTACGGTGATGATGGATACTGCCTCGAAGGCTTAGCTTACTGGGAGTACGGTTTTGGCTATTTCATCTACTTTGCCCAGATGCTGAGAGCCTCTGCAGGGGTGGATTTGTTTCAGGAACGGAAAATCTCCAACATCGGCGCCTATTCTGATGCAGTGCTCATACAGCCAAACCATGCCTTCACGTATTCGGATTCCTCTAAGATGAAAATCCATCCAGGTATACAGACCTTCCTGAACCGGGAATTTCCTGATCGTTCAGGTTCGCCTCCATCGAAGCCTGAGTTGCAGGACGACCCGTGCTTCCGGTTCGGTCATATGACACGGAATCTATGGTGGCATCATCCTGATTCGGAATGGACTAAACATGCAGAGAGAATAACGACCTATTATCCATCCGCTATGACCGTGATCCATCATTCGGGAGAGTTTGCTTTTTATGCTAAAGGCGGAAAGAACGGGGAACCTCATAATCACAATGATCTCGGCTCATTTATGGTGCATGCATTCGGAGAGAATCTATTTGTGGATTTAGGTGCGGGAGTTTATACAGCAGGCTATTTTGGCAGGGAACGATACGAACACCTCCAACCCTCTTCCAAAAGCCACTCGGTTCCTGCTATTCAGGGGAAAGAACAAAAGCCAGGGAGCGAATCCGCAGCTGTTCTGATCAAGCAAGAAACCGGCCGTAAAAGCGCCTTTCTTTCAATGGATCTAACGAAAGCCTACGATGTGGAAGATCTGAGGTTTTTTAGCAGAAGCTTCCTGTGGAAGATCGGAAAATACGGTGCCGACCTGTCGATTGAAGATACATTCCAGACAAAAGGCATGATTCACGTCACGGAAAGGTGGATGGCTTCTGTTCAGCCCGAATGGGACGGCAGGTCAGCTGTTTGGGAAACAAAACGGGGTATCGCTATAGGGACACCGGATCAGCAGCCTGAAAGGATAAGAGTCGAAACCATTTCTTATCAGGAACATGATGGATCCGAAAAAACCTGCTGGATGTTCTATGCTGTTTACCGGGTGAATAAGGTTGAAAGGCTTACTTGGCATTTTGATTTCCGGCTGAAAGGATGAGAGGAGATGCTGAAGATATCGATGATCGGACTTGATACGTCCCATGCAGAAATTTTTGCCGATCTCATCATGAATCCGAAGAACCCTTTTTATATAGAAGGAGTTTCCATTATAAGCGCTTACCGTGGGGAGTCAGATGACTTTGCATTAAGTAAAAACAGGGTGGATTACTATACCTCTGTTTTGAGAGATCAGTTTCAGGTCGAGTTGGCAGAAACAGCGGAAGCAGCAGCAGCCAAGAGTGATGCGATTTGGATTACATCAGTAGACGGAAGGAAACATGAAGAGCTTTTTCGGAAAGTTTGTTCCTTCGGCGTCCCGGTTTTTATAGATAAACCTTTTTCTGTTTCTTCAGACTCTGCAAAAAGAATAGTGGATCTGGCCAAAAAGCGGAACGTCCCTTTGATGAGCAGCTCTTCTCTCCGATTCGGTGAGCCGCTTCAAGCTTTCCTGTCATCCGGGAAAGAGAAAATTTCCTATGCAGAATGTATAGGACCCCTTTCTTTTGAAGAGACACAGCCAGGGTATTTCTGGTATGGCATACATCTTGCCGAAATGCTCTATTCCCTATTGGGCCAAGGGTGTAAAAGTGTACAGACAGCCGTAAGAAGCGATATGGAAATGATTCTGTGCGAGTGGAGCGGGGGAAGAAAAGGACTCCTATGCGGGATAAAGAATAAACCGGCAGATTTTGAAGTAGTTGCTGCCGCCAAAGACAGGGAAGTGCGACTGAACTTGAGCAAAACGAAGAAGCCTTATTACGCATCCCTCCTTGAGAAAACCGTTGAATTCTCTAAAACCGGGATTCCGGTTCCGGAGAATGAGGAAACGCTTGAAATCATTCATTTCATTGAAGCAGTAAATAAAAGCCGGGAACGCGGCGGTGAAAAAGTGAAATTGCACTCCGATGATTAGAGAGAATTTGTATGGGCGGGTGTTGGGACAGATGAAGATGGCGAAAATTGGTTTGCTGCTGGATGAACAGACGGCAAACAAAAAATGGGCAGAACGGGAAAATGTGTTTGCTTTTTATATGAAAGAAGTATTGGATCATTTTGGCATTCCGTATCAAGTCATATCCGAAAATACGGATCCCATGGAAGAAATGGATTTGTTAATTGCAGGCCTGCTGAACGAGTCTGACCAGGCCGTCCAGCAATTGATTTCATATATAAAAAATGGAGGGGCGGTCCTCCATTTATCGGATTCTCCCAAGCTTGCAAGATGGGCGGGCTGTCAAGTGGACTGCGGAGGTCCGGGGTACGGATATCCCGCAAAAGAGCTTGGCTATCAAAAGCCGGTCCGTTTTTTAAAAACGAATCATTGGTATCGTGCCGCCCCAGCAGATTGGAATGCAAAAGAGGGATTTTTAACAGACGGCTCACCGGAAGGCCCGGTCATTGGAGAACTCTGGATGACCATAATGGCAGGGAGCGGGAAAATGGTCCACTGTCAGGCTGATCTTCCTTATTCCATTGTCGGGCTGCAGCAGGGACTGGAGCCGATTCATCGGGACGGGGTGCCCGCCCCGGACGGAACGGCGGGAATTGATGATGGGCTCCTGAAAGCAGATGACAGTTTCACTATGGACTGGAGCTGCGATCGGGAAACGACGGATACGGGAATGAACTACTTTTCGGAAGCCTATGCTGACCGCTGGCGTGAAGTTTTTTATCATAAGCTTGCAGAAATGGCGCTTGAGAAGGGGCTGACGGTTCCGTTTATCGGAAGGTGGCCTGCCGGAATTGACCAAATCGCCACCATTTCCCATGACAGTGATTTTAATCTGGAAGAATCGGCCGAGGTGACGCTTTCTTTATTGAAAGAGTGCGGAATTCATTCTACATGGTGCATGATTGAACCCGGATATGAATCTGGCATGTATAAAAAAATCAAACAGGAGGGCCATGAGCTCGCCTATCATTACAATGCATTGGAGGTTGAGAATGGTGTATGGAGCGAGATGGAATTCAAAAGGCAGCTTCAGGATTTAAAAACAAAGACCGGTTTAAAGCACTTCTGCACAAACAAAAACCACTACACGCTCTTTAAGGGGTGGGGGGAGCTGTTTGAGTGGTGTGAAAAGGAAGGAATTCAGCTCGATCAATCCAGAGGCCCAAGTAAAAAGGGGAATATCGGCTTTTTATTCGGAACGTGCCTCCCCTACTTTCCGATCGCTTGGCACACAGAAAAAAACCGAAAATATGATGTCATCGAACTTGGATTTTTAACCCAGGATCTTAATCACCATGCACTGGCAGATACAACGGTTATTGAACCCTTTTTGGAAGAAGTTCAGCGGATTGGCGGTGTGGCTCATTTCCTTTTTCACCAGCTTCATCTTCTCGAGCAGCCAAAAGTAGGTGAAGCCTTCCGGAAGGTTGTGAGGGAAGCGAGGGCCAGGAAGTTTGAGTTTTGGACTTCCGAACAGATCAGCCGGTGGGAAAGGGCGAGAAGAAGAATAAAAATTGACCGGTTAGCTCCATCCGGGGAACCGGAGCTGTCAGGTGAGGCACCGACTGCCTCCCCTGTCATATGGGTACCTGTTCCGAAACATGCCAATGTTCTTGGGGAGGAGGCGGAAATCCGCTTCGGCCACCTATGCATCAAGAAAATACCGGTATTCAAGCAGGCACAAACATCGTGAAAGGAGACTGGAATGGCTATTCATACCGAACCCCTTGCCATCCATGGCGGCAGAAAAACCAAAACGGCCCCGTTTGGGACGGGAAACCGCTTTGGACTCGAAGAAGCAAAGGAGCTGCTTGAGGCGCTCGATCAGAATACTCTTTTCTACCATTTTGGAAGTAAAGTCAAAACATTTTTACGGAATTTTAATCATCTTTATAGCCTTAAACACAGTGTGGCAGCTTCTTCAGGAACGGCCGCTATTCACATTGCGCTGGGAGCAGCAGGAGTGACGGAAGGAGACGAAGTCATTACAAGCCCGATCACGGATCAGGGTACGGTTATTGGAATTTTATATCAAAATGCGATTCCTGTTTTCGCAGATTTAGAGCCTTATAGCTTCAATCTGGACCCCGCATCCATTGAAAAGTCTATTACATCCCGAACGAAGGCGATTATTGCTGTCCACCTTGCAGGAGTGCCATGCCGGATGGATGCCATCATGAAGATTGCAGAGCAGCACGGACTGGTCGTAATTGAAGATTGTGCACAAAGCTATCTGGCAGAATACAACGGCCGGCTGACCGGAACGATTGGCCATTTTGGATGTTTCAGTACGAATGACTTTAAACATATTTCAACCGGTGACGGAGGAATGGTGGCGGTGAATGATGAGGATGAAGAAGTATACAGGAGAGCTCATGCATTTGCTGACAAGAACTATTCGCGCCTTGAGGAAACCGTCACAAGGAAAATTGCCTCTCTCGCTCCAAATTACAGGATGACGGAGCTGCAGGGGGCGGTCGGGATTGCACAGCTTAAGAAGCTGCCCGCTATTTGCGGCAGGAGAACCGAGCTTGGAGACCGGCTTACAGGCATGATTCACGATATAAAAGGTGTGATCCCGCAGGAGATACCATTAAACAGCGTATCCACCTATTGGTTTTATATGTTCAGATTGGATCTCGAAGCCTTCACATGTTCACGGAAAGAATTTTCAGATGCATTAGCTGAAGAAGGAATACCGAATCAGCCCGGCTATATCCCCGAGGTGCTGTACCGGCAGCCGCTGTTTTCAGAACGGTCTGCGTATCCCGGTACACATTATCCGTTCAGCTTAGGACGGCCGAATTATGAAGCAGGCAGCTGTCCGATAGCTGAAAGAATTCTGGAAACGGCGGTCAAACTGCCGATGAGCGAATTTTATACAGATCTGGATGTAGAAGAAATAGCAAAAGCAATCCGAAAAGTGGCCTTATTTTATCAAAAATAACCGGCAAGGGAAGGATGCACATGTCATTTGTGTCGTCTAAAGAAATCATCTTAGACGCTTTTGAAAACCGTTATGCGGTTGGTGCGTTTGCGGTGCATAACCTGGAGCTTATGAAGGCGGTCATCAGCGGAGCCGAGTCCTTCAATTCTCCGGTTATCCTTCAGACCACTCCTGATACCGTCCGCTATATGGGGCTTGAATATACAGTAGATGCGGTTAAATCGCTTGCAGGACAATCAAAGGTGCCTGTTGCGCTTCATTTGGATCATGGAGATACGTTTAAAATTGCGATGCAATGCTTAAGAGCGGGATATACATCGATCATGATCGATGGATCGTCCCTTGATTTTGAAGAAAATATTGTGCTTGTAAAAAAAGTGGCGGAGGCGTCCCAGGCGATGGGCGTGCCTGTAGAAGCTGAGCTCGGCGCCATTGCAAGAAATAATGGGAATGGGGAAAAAGCAGACCGGAGTCATTTTACCAATCCATCGCTGGCAGAGGAATTTGTCCTTAGAACAGGCATTGATTTTTTAGCTCCGTCCTTTGGAACGGTACACGGCATCTATGCCGATGAGCCGGATCTCGATTTTCATTTGCTGGAAAAAATCAGAGGCGCATGCGGAATCCCTCTTGTTATGCACGGAGCTTCCGGAGTTTGCGATGAGGATATAAGGAAAGCAATAGGATGCGGGATTTCAAAGATTAATTATTCAACAGAATTAAAACAGGCTTTTTCTTCCGAGCTGAGGAGATATTTAACGGTTCATCAGAAAGCCTCTGATCCAAGGAAATACTTTATTACAGCAAGAGAGTGTGCGGAAGAGCTGGTGAAGGAAAAAATAGCCGTTCTGCTCCAGTCTCCGAAGGTTTTGTAATGATTACCTCGGTTACTTTAAATGCTGCCGCGGATTTTACCTATATCGTCCCGGATTTCCGCAAAAATGAGACCAACCGGGTTGAGAAGGTTTTCAAAGAACCCGGCGGAAAAGGAATAAATGCGGCAAAGGTTTTGCATACCCTCGGGATTCCAGTGACAGCTGCAGGATTTGCCGGCGGGGAAAACGGCCGGTTTATTATTGATTCCCTCACAAAACAGGCCATCCCGACCCATTTCACAGAAATTGGGGAAGAAAGCAGAGCCTGCCATGCTATAGCTGACTCAGAATGCAAGACCCCCGGCTTGCACACGGAACTGCTTGAAAAAGGGCCATCCGTTTCTCAGGAAGAATGGGGCCGGTTTTTACGGATGGATTTGCCCGATTTGGCTGCAAAAAGTGACTATGTTCTATTTTCAGGCAGTCTCCCTTCCGGTTTGACCGAGGAGGCGTACGCGGATGCGGCGCAAGCGGCAGCGGAAAAAGGGCCTAAAATTATATTGGATACAGGAGGAAGAGCGCTTGAATTCGGGATTCAGGCGAAGCCGTTTCTTATTAAACCTAATCTGAATGAGCTCGAGGAGCTGCTGGGCAAGCGTTTCGACTTGAACCGGCTGTCTGAATTGGCAAGCGATCTAAAGCTTATTTGCAATCGGGGCCCGCAAGCCATTGCTGTGACCCTCGGCAGCAGAGGCTCCATCCTTTATCAAAATGGCACTGCTTTATATGCAGAGGCACCCGTCGTCCGGGCGGTAAATCCGACAGGGTCCGGCGATGCATTTCTTGCAGGAATGACAGCTGCCCTTTATAGAGGTTCAGGTTGGGAAGAGGCGCTGAAAAGCGGAACAGCTGCAGGGGCGGCGAATGCAATGGAATGGACAGCAGGTAAAATAAAGGTGGAAAATTATACCTTTCTTCAAAGCGTTGTGAAGGTTTATAAAATCGATTAATGGAGGGAAATATGGAGCGCTATACATGGAATGAAATCAATGATCAGCCATCCGTTATGCAAAAAACGCTGCAAATGTTAGAAGAGAAGGTTTTTGAACCTGTTAAAAAGGATACCATTCTCCTTTTTACCGGCTGCGGTACGTCCTATTACCTGGCGTGCAGTGCAGCAAAATACTATCAGAAAATAACCGGAAAACCTGCTGCTGCAGTCCCTGCGTCAGAATTGATTCTCTGTCCGGATGAAGCCATAGCGAAAGGTTCAAATTACAAAATCATCATCATTTCGAGATCCGGAACGACGACTGAAGCAGTAGAAGCAATAAAAAGAGTCGGGGAATGGGCCAATGTTTCTTCTTTGGCCGTTACGTGCAATGAGCAATCCCCCCTGTGCACGATTTGCAATGAAGCGATTGTCCTCTCTCATATCAATGAAAAAAGCGTCGTAATGACTCAAAGCTTCTCAGCCATGCTTTTCTCCCTTCAGCTGTACAGTGCCAAAATGGCCGGCTCAGCACAGGCTTGGAATGAACTTGACGCAGTGCCGCATAAAATGGAAGAAGCTTTATTGCAATCGGAAAAAGTGAAGGGATTATCTGAAGATCAAACGCGGGAAAAGGTCATCTACTTAGGCAGCGGGATGTATAATGGCCTGGCTAAAGAAGCAACGCTGAAATTGAAGGAAATGACCCAGACACACTGTGAGAGCTACTGCTCCCTCGAATTCAGGCATGGACCCATATCAATAGCAGACAGCAGGACTGCTATAGTTCTCATCGGGTCATCTGCCACAGTGGACTATGATGTGCCATTGCTTGAGGATTGCCGAAGACTTGGGGCATCCGTTTACTATATCGGACCAGAGCTTTCTGAAAAAAATCAGGAAAAAGTAACCGATGCTTTTCTGCTGCCAAATGGCACGACCGAACATCACCTCGTTCTGGCTATGCCATATGTCCAAAAAATAGCGTTCTTCCGGGCAGAATGGTTGGGATTAAATCCGGATCTTCCCAAGAACTTAACCCAGGTTGTCAATATCCCGATGAGGTGAGGAGGAAATAAATGACATATGCGATTGGGCTGGATATAGGAGGCACCAAGATAGCGGCTGGCGTGGTCGACGATTCCGGCAAAACGGCATCCGTATCAGTGGTGCCTTCTTCTTCTGTAAGTGAAGAGTCAATGTATGGCAGGGTTAAGGAATGCATTCACAAGGTGCTCAGGAGCTCAGGGATCCCGCTAAATCAAATAGAAGGAATAGGAGCCGGGACACCTGGAATGGTAGACAGGGAGCAGGGAATCGCTGTTTTTTCAAACAATCTTCCCTGGCGGAATTTTCCTCTTGCAGAAAGACTGAAGTCTGACTTTGGCAAAAGAATCATTCTCGAAAATGATGTATGCATGGCAGCTTATGCAGAGTGGGTGCACGGTGGAGCTGACGAACAGGAGACGTTCGTATTTTTGACTGTCAGCACCGGCATCGCCTGCAGCATTATCCATCAGGGGGATTTTTTCCGGGGAGCGGGCATGGCCGGGGAAATTGGGATGAATATAGAGCAGGAAGAGCATGTCGACGGTGCGATTGTCCGCAGGACGCTTGAAGAGCTGGCTTCAGGTTCCGCCATCAGCCAAACTGTTGCTGAATTCACGAAAAGCAAGGCGCAGCAGGAGTTGTTTGACTCCTTATTGGCAGGCGCAAAATCCATCGAAACGATAAACATGATCAGAAGACTGGCAAGAGCGGTCTATTCGATCATTTGCACCATCGATCCTCACCGCATTGTAATGGGAGGAGGGGTAATCAACCGCAACCGCCGTCTTCTTGAGGAAATATGCAAGTGCGTGGATGAATACCGCTCCTTAAGAAAAGAGCCGCTGTCTAACCGAATCTCTTCAAGTATGCTAAAAGAGGCGGCAGGAGTACAAGGTGCCGGTTTAAAGCTCCTTCATACACTTCAGGCTGACTGAACCAGGTCAGCCTCTTTTGTTTGCAGACAGCGTGACAGGTTCTTTTTTTCCAATTCTGGTAAAATGAAAGAAAATGAGAAAACTCAGGAGAAGGATGAAATGAAAATAACCATTGTCAGGCACTATAGAGTAGACTGCCCGTATAAAAAAATGATGACCCCTGAGGAATTCCGCAGCTGGTGTGTTCAGTATGATACCTCTTCCATTTCAAAAATTCTACAGGCCGCTGAAGATTCTGACTGGGATGCCTGCTATTCGAGTGATTTAGTGAGAGCCAGTCAGACAGCTGAGCATTTATATGGCGTTCCTGTTATAACCCCTTTACTTAGGGAAATTCCTATTGCACCATTTACCGATATAAAAGGTAAACTGCCTTTCCATGTCTGGATGATGATGGGAAGACTCAGCTGGCTATTCTCCCTTCCATCTCAAAGTGAAACTAGAAAACAAACGGCTGAGCGGGCAAATCAGTGGATTTCGGAAGCGGAAGTCCTGGGTTTCCGGCATATACTCGCAGTCTCTCACGGCTTCTATATCCGTGTGTTAACAGGACAGCTAGTAAAAAGGGGCTACAAAGGCAGGAAAGCGGGGAGGGCAAAAAACGGAGAGCAGCTGGTTTTTGAGAAAGCCTGAAAGAAAATAAAGGCACGCAGCAGACTTTACAATTGCCCGTCGGGATGTGTGGTGATATGGTAGAATCATTCTAATCGTTTAGGAGGTTATCATATGCCCCTTCTTCGTTTTGATGTAATAAAAGGAAGAACAAAAGAAGAGCTGCAGACTTTGCTGGATGCGGCACATGAAGCCATGGTGGCCGCATTTGAAGTGCCGGAACGGGACCGCTATCAAATTGTCCATCAGCATGCAGAACATGAAATGGTCATCCAGGACACAGGGCTTGGATTTGAGCGGACAAACCATGTAGTGATGATTTCCATGACCAGCCGTCCGCGTTCGGAGGAACAAAAGAAAAAATTTTATGCGCTGCTTGTTCAGCATTTAAAAGACCGCTGCGGAATTGATCCGCAGGACGTAATGGTTTCTATCACAATCAACAGCGATGCCGACTGGAGCTTCGGAAACGGTAAGGCACAATTTTTAACAGGAGATTTATAAAGGATGGGGGGTGACTTTGGTCACCCTCTTTATCTTGAAGCCATCTTATTTTCTATTGAATCTGCATTCATTCGGTGGTTTGGTCTGATCCATCACCTGTTTGAAACAAGGTGCCGGCTAAAGTATAATAGAATGATTGAGGGGTGAAGAAATGTTAAAACCTAAAGCCCGATGGTCCGTTACAGGAGCAGATGCCGCTAAAGCAGAAAGACTGGCGGAGAGCTTGAATATAACGCTGCTGGTTGCGTCTTTGCTCGTAAACAGGGGCATTGAAGAGCCAGAAGCTGCTAAAGCATTTTTATATATGGATCAGCAGGATTTTCATGATCCTTTTTTAATGAACGGAATGGACTCGGCTGTTGCCCGGATAAAAAAAGCAGTGGATTCTCATGAAAAGATTTGTGTATATGGGGATTATGATGCAGATGGAGTTACGTCGACAGTTGTCATGCTTGAAACGCTGCATCAGATTGGGGCAGACGCTGATTTCTATATCCCGAACCGTTTTACAGAAGGGTATGGGCCGAATAAAGCGGCCTTTCTGAAGCTAAAGGAGACGGGAGTGTCGCTGATTATAACAGTGGATACCGGGATCTCAGCTGCAGAAGAAGCCGATTATGCGAAAGAAATCGGTCTGGATTTAATTATAACGGATCATCATGAAGCAGGTCCTGTGCTTCCCGATGCAATCTCTATTGTTCATCCGAAACTTCCCGGCAGTTTGTATCCATTTAAAGAACTGGCGGGTGTGGGGGTAGCACTGAAGGTTTCCCATGCTCTTCTCGGGACTGTTCAGGACTCCCTTCTTGAACTTGCTGCGATTGGTACAATTGCTGATTTAGTATCTCTCCACGGTGAAAACAGATTGATTGCTTCAAGAGGCATTGAACGGTTGAAAAGGACAGGCAGGCCCGGGATAAAAGCTTTGCTCCAGCAGGCTTCCTCAAAAGAAGGCGAGCTTACAGAAGAAACGATCGGCTTTGCGATTGCGCCCAGAATTAACGCAGTCGGAAGACTTCAGTCAGCCGATCCGGCTGTGGAGTGCCTGAGAACGGCTGATTCGGCTCGGGCAGCAGAACTTGCTGCGGACATAGACAGCTTGAACCGTGAAAGACAAAAAATTGTGCAGGATATTGCACGGGAAGCGATTGAAATGACAGAATCGCTCTACCCGCCTGAAGAATACCCTGTTCTTGTTCTCGCGAACAGCGGATGGAATCCAGGTGTAGTGGGAATCGTTGCATCAAAAATCGTTGAAAAATTTTACCGTCCGACCATCATCCTGTGTTTAGACGAGGAAGGGGTAAAAGCGAAAGGGTCTGCCAGGAGTATCCCGGGTTTCGATTTATTCAAAAACCTATCCGAATGCAGGGAGCTCCTGCCCCATTTTGGCGGACATCCGATGGCTGCGGGAATGACTCTGGCAGCGGATGATATCGATGAACTGAGAGAACGGATGAATGCTCTCGCAAAGAATCAGCTGAAGGAAGAGGATTTTGTACCGCTGACGAAAGTCGATTTGTCCTGCAGGCTTGACGAAGTGACACTTTCCTCTATTGAGGAAATGAATCTCCTCGCTCCTTTCGGAATGCATAATCCAAAACCGGTTGTGATGATCGAGGATCTGTCTGTCTCAGGAATGAGGAAAATCGGTTCCAATCAAAATCATCTTAAACTGACTCTTGAGCAGGATGAAACCCAGCTCGACTGTGTAGGATTCGGGTTTGGACATTTGCATGATGAAATTTCGCCGGTTTCTAAAGTGTCAGTAGTCGGCCAGCTCTCTGTAAACGAATGGAATAACTTCCGCAAACCCCAGTTTATGCTTCAGGATGCGGCGGTTAAAGGTTGGCAGCTGTTTGATCACAGGGGAACACGCCAGGTGAAGCAGATTCTTGAACGGATCCCATCAGAGAAAAAACGGCTGATTGCCTTTAAAAAAGAAACGGCGGAACAGCTTATGCAGCAGGGGATTTCCGGTGAGTGTCTTTATATTGAATCGCCTGAACAGGCTTCACAGACCAATCTTCAGGGACGCTACGCCGTTTTTATGGACGTGCCGGATAACATGGATATTTTTGCTTCCCTGTTTAATCAGGCAGAGCCGGAAAGAATATACGTTTTCTTCCATCAGACAGAAGACCATTTCTTTTCTACCATTCCGACGAGAGAGCACTTTAAGTGGTTTTACGGATTTCTCCTGAAAAGAGAGCAATTTGATATAAACCGCCACGGTGCAGAGCTTGCCAAACATAAAGGATGGACGTCTGATACAATTGATTTTATGTCAAAGGTGTTTTTTGAGCTGGATTTTGTTACAATAAACAATGGTCTGATTTCAATTAACAAAAATGGCGGCAAACGCGATTTAAGTGAATCACTTGCTTATAAACAGAAAAAAGATCAAATGGAGCTGGAAAACAGGCTGCTGTATTCGTCATACCGGGAGCTTCTGGATTGGTTTGATGAGCAACTCAATAAAGCGTCTAAGCCTGTTCAAGTTTGAGGAGGAAAAACGAAAGATGGATTTAAAACAATATGTCACGATCGTCGAGGATTATCCGAAGCCTGGAATCCGGTTTAAAGACATTACAACATTAATGGATAAAGGCGAAGTCTATAAATATGCGACGGATCAAATTGTTGAATTTGCCCGTGAAAAGCAAATTGACCTCGTTGTGGGTCCGGAGGCACGCGGATTTATTATCGGCTGCCCGGTTGCATATGCACTTGAAGTCGGTTTCGCGCCTGTGCGAAAAGAAGGCAAGCTTCCCCGTGAAGTCATAAAGGTGGATTACGGTCTTGAATATGGCAAAGATGTCCTGACGATTCACAAAGACGCAATTCTTCCCGGGCAAAGGGTTCTGATCACAGACGATTTGCTTGCTACAGGCGGAACGATTGAAGCGACAATCAAGCTTGTTGAAGAGCTTGGCGGCGTTGTTGCCGGAATGGCCTTCCTAATTGAGCTTTCGTATCTTGACGGAAGAAAAAAACTGGATGGCTACGATGTAATGACGTTAATGCAATATTAATTGCTGATAAAAAACTGGCCGTCTTCGGCCGGTTTTTTTATAAGATGAGAAAAAGGAAGGATGCACGCTGCGCGAATCCTCCCTGCTTGCATTTTATTCCGGTTCTAACCTGCTTTCCCGGAAAAGGAGGTAAAATAATTTACGGGAAATGATGGGTAACCGGATTTTTATGTAAGCGCCATCATCCCCTTCGTATCGCTTGCTTATGTTTTTTCTTTATCCGACCGCGCTTTCTGTTAAATTCGAATTATTTCCCTATCCCTTTACAGAACCCTTTTTTTTCATGATAATAGGTACAATAAAGTTTTCTTCAAAAAAGGTGATCTCATGGCGAATGAACAAGTCCTAACCGCTGAACAGGTAATTGAACGGGCAAAGCGGTATCTGGCTGATGACAATCTTGATTTTATCCGGAAAGCGTACGATTTTGCAGAAGAAGCTCATCGAGAGCAATACCGCAAATCCGGTGAACCGTATATTATCCACCCTATTCAAGTTGCGGGCATACTAGTAGATCTTGATATGGATCCATCTACAATAGCCGGCGGTTTTTTGCATGACGTAGTGGAAGATACAGATGTTACCCTGGATGATATCCGCAAGGCATTCAGTGATGAAGTCGCGATGCTTGTGGACGGGGTGACAAAGCTCGGAAAGATTAAATATAAATCCCATGAGGAGCAGCAGGCGGAGAATCATCGGAAAATGTTTGTCGCAATGGCTCAGGATATCCGGGTCATTTTGATTAAACTGGCCGACAGGCTCCATAATATGAGGACTCTCAAGCATCTTCCTCAAGAAAAGCAGCGGAGAATTTCGAATGAAACGCTTGAGATTTTCGCGCCTCTTGCACACAGACTCGGGATTTCAAAAATTAAATGGGAGCTTGAGGACACGGCTCTCCGATACTTAAACCCTCAGCAGTACTATAGAATTGTTAATTTAATGAAGAAAAAGCGTGCTGAGCGTGAAGAGTATCTGGATGAGGTCATCCATGATGTGAAGAACAGTGTGGAGGAAGTGCAAATCCAGGCGGAATTCTCAGGCCGTCCGAAGCACATTTACAGTATCTATAAAAAAATGGTTCTTCAAAATAAGCAGTTTAATGAAATTTATGATCTGCTTGCGGTCAGAATTGTTGTAAACAGCATTAAAGACTGCTACGCCGTTCTTGGAATTATTCACACATGCTGGAAACCGATGCCTGGACGGTTTAAAGATTATATTGCTATGCCTAAGCCAAATATGTATCAGTCCCTCCACACGACGGTAATCGGTCCTAAAGGGGATCCGCTGGAAGTGCAGATCCGCACAATGGATATGCATCACATTGCTGAATACGGGATTGCTGCTCACTGGGCTTATAAAGAAGGAAAAGAACTGGACGACCACGCTTCTCTTGAGAAGAAATTAACTTGGTTCAGAGAAATTCTTGAATTTCAAAATGAATCAACGAATGCAGAAGAATTCATGGAATCTCTTAAAATTGATCTGTTTTCCGATATGGTGTTTGTTTTTACACCAAAAGGCGATGTCATTGAATTGCCGTCAGGATCTGTCCCAATCGATTTTTCCTATCGCATTCATTCGGAGATCGGGAATAAGACGATCGGTGCGAAGGTAAACGGAAAAATGGTGACGCTGGATTATAAGCTGAAAACAGGAGATATCATTGAAATTCTGACATCTAAGCATTCATATGGGCCAAGTCAGGACTGGCTTAAACTTGCCCAAACCTCCCAGGCTAAAAACAAAATCAGACAGTTTTTCAAAAAGCAGCGCCGGGAAGAGAATGTTGAGAAGGGGAAGGAATGGGTTGAAAAAGAGATCAAAAACATGGATTTTGATCTAAAAGAGATCCTTGCTTCCGATAACGTAAAAAGAGTATACGAAAAGTTCAACTTTGCCAACGATGAAGACATGTTCGCAGCCGTGGGATACAACGGGATAACCGCTTTGCAGGTAGCCAACCGGCTGACTGAAAAATGGCGGAAAAAGCGTGATCTGGAAGAACAGGAAAAAGCGGTTGAGGAAATTGTGACGGAAACAAAACAATATCCATCTCCGAAGAAACGGGATGCGGGTGTAAGAGTAAAAGGAATCGACAATCTTTTAATCAGGCTTTCGAAATGCTGCAATCCGGTGCCAGGGGATGAAATTGTCGGCTTTATTACGAAGGGACGCGGCGTTTCTGTCCATCGTGATGATTGCACGAACATCCAGGCGGATGATGCGAAAGATCGCCTCATCCCAGTCGAATGGGAGCATCAGCTCGACGGCAGAAAAGAATACAATGTAGAAATAGAAATCATGGGCTACGACCGGAGAGGCCTTCTGAACGAGGTCCTTCAGGCAGTGAATGAAACGAAAACCAATATCTCTTCTGTTTCCGGAAAGTCGGACAGGAATAAGGTAGCCACGATTCATATGGCCCTATCGATAGCGAATATAAACCATTTGCATAAAGTGGTTGAACGAATTAAACAAATATCGGATATTTATTCTGTGAGAAGATTGATGAACTAAAGTGAGGGTCTTTTTCAATGAAAATTGTTCTTCAGCGGGTAAAAGAAGCGGAAGTGACAGTAAGCGGGAGCACGGCCGGAAAAATAGGCCGGGGAATCATGGTTCTCGTAGGAGTAACACATGATGATGCGGAACAGGACGCTGTGTATTTGGCTGAAAAACTTGCCAATCTCCGGATTTTTGAGGATGAATCCGGAAAAATGAACCGTTCGATTCTTGATGAAAAAGGGGAGGTGCTTTCTGTTTCGCAGTTTACCCTTTACGGAGAATGCCGAAAGGGTAGAAGGCCCAATTTTATGGGTGCTGCTAAACCAGATGCTGCAGAGCCCCTGTACGAGAAATTCAATCAGGAACTCCGCAAGTCCGGTTTAACGGTTGAAACAGGCGTATTCGGTTCAATGATGGATGTCTCACTCATTAACGAAGGTCCCGTCACCCTGATTATCGATAGTGCTGACCGGGGGAAATAGCAAAAAAGGAAGCCGTACACGGCTTCCTTTTTTATGATTTTCTGCAGGAAAGAGCTCCCGGACCGTTAAAAAGCCAAGCCTATTCATGACTGAAATACTTATTAAGACCTTCGGTAATCCCTCTCACTGCGCTCTGCTGAAAGGAATTTGAGTTTACGGTCATTTCATCTGTCACACTGCTCAGATAACCAAGCTCGATCAGAATAGCCGGTCTCGTGTTCTCACGGATCACATGATAATCTCCGAATCGGACACCCCGGTTTTTAGAGGCGGTGCTGCGGATCAGTCCGTCATTGACCTCCGCTGCTAAGCTGCGGCCGGGTGTATGGTAATAGTAAACCGTCATGCCTCTTACTGTCTGGCTGGAACTGCTGTCATAATGAAGGCTGATAAAGGCATCGGCTGCCCTGAGATGGGAAGTGCGAACTCTTGATTGAAGGCTGATGTATAAATCAGAGCTTCTTGTCGATATAACATTCGCTCCTTCAGATTCCAATGCTGCCTCTAAATATCGGGCCGTTTTCATTGTTAACGATTTTTCGAGTGTTCCGTTACTCCCGGCCGTCCCACCGTCAATCCCCCCATGCCCGGGATCGATGACAATGGTTTTTCCTTTAAGCGACTTCGATTCTCCCGGCCGGCTGATCCTTTTTCCGGATTCAGCATCCTCTGCAAGCCATCCTGCAACATAACCGGTCCGTCCATCCGGAAGAGAAATTTTATACCAGTCATTTTGAATCGACAAAACCGGATACGTCGTATCGGCTGTTCCTCTTGCTATGACAGAACTGTTTACTGAAGCAGAGGAGCGGATGTTGGTCCCGTTTGAAACCAGTTTAATGGTTTTATTCGTTCCACTGCGGTTATGAGCGGATTTTTCAGTATCTGCTTTCTGGATGTATAGAGCAGATACCCAGCCTGTTTGGTTACGATCAAATCGAATATGAGCCCACCCGTTTTTCTTCTCCAAAATGATTACTTTCTCGTTTTTACGTACTTTTCCCGACACGGTTCCATTCAATGAAGCGGACTGGCGGACATTAAGGGAATCAGCTGACACAATTCCTGACACTTCGTTGATTCTTTCGGTCTGAACGAATTCCCGGTTAACCCAGCCTGTCTCTCCCCCATATGAGATGCGGAGCCAATTGCTTTGTGTGTTTAAAATCGTAACCGCTGTTCCTTTTTTTACTGAACCAAGCAGAGTACTTTCACCCGCAGGTGCAGAACGGACATAAAGAGAGGAAGCTGTTATGTACCCTGTAAGTCCAGAACGGGAAACTGATTTTTCTTCTTTTTTATTAGAGGATGCATACTGTGATGAGATCCAGCCTGCCGTTCCTTCGTAAGCAATGCTTGTCCAATCGCCTTTTCTGCTTACAAGCTTTGCTTTCTTTCCCATTGGAAATGTACCGATGATGGGGTACTGCTTTCCAGGTCCTTTGCGAATTCTGACATCTTCAGCGTTTGAATAGATTGCATCTTCCTGAGAGGACGACTGAACCTGCACAAGCCAGCTCGCAGCCCATCCTGTTCTGTTTCCCGGAAGGGCGAGTTTAACCCAATCCCCTTTTCTTTCAATGACACTGTATGCTTCGTTTTTCCGTGCGATCGCTTCGATTCCGTAGCTCAATCCAGGTCCTTTGCGAATATTCAGGGTATCATTCAAGATTTTAGCCGTTTCCTTCGGTGCTGCATGGACAGGAAATGGCTGGCCCTGCAGAACTGCAATGAGCAGAATGAAGCTTATAACCATACTTGCCGTTTTTTTTGCCATAAGAACCCCCTTTAACACCATAACTTCTTTCATTATACCGTTTAATCCTTGATTCGTTTGCAATAATTTTTCGTCAAATTGGGCATCCTAAAATGAATACTTCGAAGGGGGTTGCATACATGAGGTACAGTGAAAAAGGAGAAATGGCCCACCAGTCTCCGGGAAATTTATTTTCAGCAGACTTGAAGGCACTGGCGAAGATGGAAAAAGATTCGGTCTCTATAGAGGCTGCCATGGAATTTGGTGTAGCGCTTCGGGAACTGAAAGATTTGAAAAAAAATTTACATCAATCTTGACATGACAAGTATGCATGCGTATGATAAGATAAAATTCGAAAATGAATGGCTATACATATGAACAACCAGTGAGGGAGAAAAGTAGCTGGAACTACACATGGAAAGAGAGGAAATGCCACGGCTGAAAGCATTTCTCCATGATGATCCAATGAACGAACACTCCTTAGGTTTCTTTCTGAAAAGCATTCGCTTAGTAGGAATTGGACGCAGCCGGCGTTAACGGTTATGAGCGGAAGTCTTCTTTATCGACTTCAACTAGGGTGGAACCACGGGTATTAACTCTCGTCCCTGCGATCTTGCAGGGATGGGAGTTTTTTTATTTTTAAGCTCTGTCGAACAGCCAAGATGCGGAGGCCGGAGCCTTCTTCAGGACAGCGGAGAAAAAGTTGAACCTCCCTTTGCCGATGAATCAGCTATTAGGAATAGAGCCAATTTTAAAGAACGCAGGAGTGATGGAAATGGCATTTCAAGTTCCAAGAGGAACACAGGATATTTTGCCGGGACAGTCAGAACGGTGGCAATTTATCGAAAATATTGCAAGAGAAGTATGCAGCGCATATCAATATAAGGAAATCCGCACACCGATCTTCGAACATACGGAATTGTTTTTAAGAAGCGTAGGGGAATCAACCGATATTGTCCAAAAAGAGATGTACAGCTTTGAAGACAGGAAAGGGAGAAGCATAACACTGCGCCCTGAAGGTACCGCGTCCGCTGTACGCTCTTATGTAGAAAACAAGATGTTCGCAAATCCGCAATCCCCGGTCAAACTGTATTACATCGGTCCCATGTTCCGGTATGAGCGCCCGCAGGCAGGTCGCTACCGCCAATTTGTTCAATTTGGCATTGAGGCTATCGGAAGCGAAGATCCGGCTATCGATGCAGAGGTTATCTCTCTGGCAATGAATGTTTATAGAAAAGCCGGTCTTAAAAATCTGAAGCTTGTGATCAACAGTCTGGGAGACAAAGATAGCCGAACCGCTCACAGAGAGGCGCTGATTCAGCATTTTCAGCCGAGAATTGGGGAGTTTTGCTCAGACTGCCAAAAGCGGCTTGCTCAAAATCCTCTCCGGATCCTTGACTGCAAAAAAGACAGGGAGCATGAACTCGTTCAAACAGCACCTTCGATTCTTGAATTTTTAAATGAAGATTCAACCGCCTATTTTGATAAAGTAAAATTTTATCTCGATGAACTGGGCATTGACTACACAGTAGACAAAAACCTTGTCCGCGGACTTGATTACTACAATCATACGGCATTTGAAATCATGAGCAATGCCGATGGGTTCGGAGCGATTACGACTCTTGCGGGAGGCGGAAGATATAACGGGCTCGTTAAAGAAATGGGGGGTCCGGAAAACCCGGGCATTGGTTTTGCCATGAGTCTTGAACGGTTCCTCGCAGCAATCGATGCAGAAAAAGCAGAGCTTCCGGTGGATTCATCCATCGATTGCTACGTCGCCTATATGGGCGAAAAAGCCAAGGACCGGTCCGTTTCTATTTTAAATGATTTAAGACAAGCCGGTCTTTCAGCAGAGAGGGATTATGAGAACAAAAAACTGAAGGGCCAGTTCAAAGCGGCAGACCGGCTTAAGGCCAGATTTGTCGCTGTTCTTGGAGATGATGAACTGGAACGTGAAGCCATTACACTTAAAGATATGGAATCAGGTGAACAGCAGGAAATTGCGATTTCTGAACTTGCACCTGTTATTTTATCCCGCTCGAAGTGACCGCTGGACGCGGGACATGAACAGCGAAGCCGGGCAGGCGAAAGACAGGGCCTGCAGACCCTTCTCGCAAGCGCCGGATCTGTGTGAAAATGCTGCATCTTTAAAACGGAGCATCCATCGGAGACCGTGCTGACGGAGGGCGTAAGGAGTAACACGATTTTAATTGAAAGTAAGGAGATGTAACCATGTTTGGAAGGTCTTATTATTGCGGGGAAGTTTTGCCGGAAGCTATTGGTGAAAAAGTTGTGCTTAAAGGATGGGTGCAAAAGCGCCGTGATCTTGGAGGGCTGATTTTTATCGATTTGCGCGACAGGACAGGTATTGTGCAGATCGTTGTTAATCCTGAAGAAGCAAAAGAAGCGTGGGAAACAGCAAACAGTGTGCGGAGTGAATTTGTTCTTGATATTGAAGGGACGGTTACACAGCGCGCAGAGGGTACAGTCAATTCGAATTTAAAGACCGGAAGTGTAGAAGTGCACGCTTCATCCGTTTCGATTTTGAATACATCTAAAACTCCTCCTTTCATGATTGAGGACAAATCAGAAGAGGTATCCGAAGATGTCCGTCTCAAATACCGCTATTTGGATTTAAGAAGACCGGCTTTATTCAATACCATTAAAATGCGCCATGAAGTGACAAAAGCACTGCGGTCATTCCTTGATCAAGATGGATTCCTTGATGTTGAAACGCCTGTCCTTACGAAAAGCACGCCGGAAGGGGCAAGGGATTATTTAGTGCCCAGCCGTGTGCATGAAGGCGAGTTTTATGCCCTGCCTCAATCCCCTCAGCTGTTCAAACAGCTGCTGATGGTTTCAGGCTTTGATAAGTATTATCAAATTGCCCGCTGCTTCCGTGATGAAGATTTAAGAGCTGACCGCCAGCCTGAATTCACCCAAATTGATATAGAGGCTTCCTTTATGAGTCAGGACCAAATTATCGAAATGTCCGAGAAAATGATGGCGCATGTGATGAAAACAGTGAAAGGCATGGATATTGAGCTTCCGCTTCCGAGAATGGGCTACGATGAGGCTATGGCCCGCTACGGCTCAGATAAGCCTGACACACGCTTCGACATGGAACTGATCAATGTATCTGAACTGGTTGCAGAAAGCGGATTTAAAGTGTTCAGCAGCGCAGTTGAATCCGGTGGAGAAGTAAAGGCCATTACAGTAAAAGGCGGAGCATCGAAATATTCAAGAAAAGACATCGATGCATTGACTGAATTCGTGAAGCCGTATGGAGCAAAAGGATTGGCCTGGCTGAAACATGAAGAAGACGGCTTAAAAGGGCCGATTGCTAAATTTTTCGGCGAAGAAGAACAGACAGCATTGATCCAGACAGCACAATCAGAAACCGGAGATCTTCTCCTGTTTGTAGCGGATAAGAAATCCGTTGTGGCAGATGCTCTGGGAGCACTTCGTCTTAAGCTCGGCAAAGAACTGGGACTCATCGATGAAAGCAAGTTTCATTTCCTTTGGGTAGTGGACTGGCCTCTCTTTGAATTTGATGAAAAAGAAAACCGCTATTATGCTGCCCATCATCCGTTTACGATGCCTGTCAGGGAGGATTTGCATAAATTTGAAAGCGATCCTGCGGGGATGAAAGCACAAGCCTACGATCTAGTGCTGAACGGGTATGAGCTCGGCGGAGGGTCGATCCGGATATTTGAAAAAGACATTCAGGAAAAAATGTTTGCCTTGCTTGGGATGAGCAAAGAACAGACTGAAGACCAGTTTGGGTTCCTCCTTGAAGCATTTGAATATGGAGTTCCTCCGCATGGCGGAATCGCTCTTGGACTTGACCGTATGGTGATGCTGCTCGCGGGCAGAAGCAACCTGCGCGATACCATTGCATTTCCAAAAACAGCGAGTGCAAGCTGTCTGCTGACAGATGCTCCGGGGCAGGCAAGCGACGCTCAGCTTGATGATCTTCACATCGCAAGAAAAACGAAATAACTAACAGGAAATGGTAGGATAGACCCTCCCGGTTTCCCTTGAAAAGGAAAAAAACGTGTAGTATAATCTGATAAAAGACGGGGCACAGTCCTGATGTGTTCGTTGTATCCCTTGAGTTTGACCGAACATTTTTTTGATCGGGAGCCCGAGTTTCCGGAATGAGTAAATGCCTTTCAAAAGGACTTGCGAATTTTCCGGAACAGGGCACCCACCTGCTGAGAGCGGGTTCAAAACAAAGGATGAACACGACGGCACGATTGGGACTTACGCCCATCTGAACATAGTCATTAACCTGCATGGGCAAGGATGCTCATGCAGTTTTTTATGAAGCTAAAAACCAACTGCAATGGAGTGAAGAAATGTGCTGCACCAGTTTTCGCGAAATGAATTAGCCATTGGAAAAGAAGGCATTGAGATATTAAAAAACAGCACGGTTGCTGTGCTCGGCATCGGAGGCGTCGGTTCCTTTTCTGCAGAGGCGCTCGCCCGTTCCGGTGTCGGCCGTTTAGTGCTTGTCGATAAAGATGATGTGGATATTACGAATGTAAATCGGCAAATCCATGCCCTTGTTTCAACCGTAGGCAAGCCGAAAGCGGATTTAATGAGAGACCGGATTAAGGAAATCAATCCTGACTGCGATGTTATCTCTTTGAAAATGTTTTATACCGAAGAAACATATGAAGAATTTTTCAGCTATGGCCTGGATTACGTGATTGATGCATCTGACACAATTTCGTACAAAATTCATCTTATGAAGGAATGTTTAAACCGAAATATACCAATTATTTCGAGCATGGGTGCGGCAAACAAAACAGATCCAACGCGGTTTAAAGTGGCGGATATATCCAAAACCCACACAGATCCCATCGCAAAAGTCATCCGGACAAGATTAAGGAAAGACCGGATTCATAAAGGAATAGAAGTTGTATTTTCCGATGAAAGCCCGATTGTCATCCGGGAAGACGTCCGCAAAGTGGTAGGGAAGGACGATGCACCAATCCGCAAAGCCAAAATGCCTCCGTCCTCCAATGCATGGGTACCGTCTGTTGCAGGCCTGATTATGGGCGGACATGTGATCATGAAACTGCTGAAAGATATCAAAATAAGCAGAGTAAACGACTGAAAGCGGCCCCCGGGCCGCTTTTTTGAATGCTCTCTGCTGGTTAATTTCTTTATTTAAAAGGGTATTGGTAGGAGGTGAAGCAAAATAAAGGAGAGATAATCATGAACTCAATTAAAGGTAAAACAGCCATCATTACAGGAGCAAGCAGCGGAATCGGCGAAGCCATCGCGAGAAAATTAGCCGGTGAAGGAGCCAACATCGTTCTGGCTGCCCGCCGCCAGGACCGGATTACAGCACTGGCAAACGAGCTGAAAGAATCCTATTCTGCAGAAGTTCTTGCAGTTGCAACAGATGTTACATCAAAAGAAGATGTGGAACAGCTGGCCAAGCAGGCGAAAGAAGCTTTCGGCCAGGTGGACATCCTTGTGAACAATGCAGGAGTGATGCTTCTGTCCTTCCTCAAAAATGATCTTGTCGATCAGTGGGAGCAGATGGTGGATGTCAATATTAAAGGAGTCTTATTCGGAGTCCATGCTGTCCTTCCAGGCATGCTGGAAGCGGGCAGCGGACATGTAGTCAACGTATCGTCTGTTGCCGGACACGAAGTATTCCCGACTTCAGCGGTTTACAGTGCGACAAAATACGCGGTCCGCGCTTTATCCATGGGAATGGAGAAAGAACTTGCGGAAACGGCTATTAAAGTCACAAATATATCTCCTGGAGCTGTACAGACTGAGCTGACCAATCATATTACGGATGAAGAAGTGCAGGGAATGTTCAAGAAAATGGTTCCGGAAGATATGAAGCCGCTGAATGCTGAAGATATTGCAGAAGCTGTATTTTATGCTGTATCCCAGCCGGAGCATGTAAACGTGAATGAAGTGATCGTGCGTCCGACCAATCAGGCGTAATGAAACAGCTGAACCGGTGTTTTGATGAACCGGGTTACGCGTATTCTTAATAAAAACCCAGACAGGCTGTTGACACAATCGCCTGTCTGGGTTTTATTCTGTTTAAACGCTTCAAAGAATCGTTAGTTTCGATCCGTTCGTCCGTTCAGTTTATTATAGACTTGAGCGAGTGCCTGCTCAAATTTGCCGGTCGTTTTCGGCGAATAATAGACTTTATTTTTTAAAGAATCAGGCAGATACTGCTGTTTCACCCAGCCGGCTTCAAAATCATGGGGGTACTGATAGCCGATTCCTCTTCCCAGTTTTCCTGCGCCTTTATAATGGGCATCTTTCAAATGGGGAGGGACATCCCCGGATTTGCCTGACCGGATATCCGCGAGAGCTTCATCCAATGCTTTATAGGCAGAATTTGATTTCGGGGAAAGACATAATTCAATAACGGCGTTAGCGAGAGGAATCCGGGCTTCCGGGAATCCCAGCCGCTCAGCCGATTCAATTGCTGCAAGGGTGCGCGGACCGGCTTGCGGGCTTGCCAGTCCAATATCTTCATATGAAATCACGAGAAGCCTTCTTGCAATACTGACAAGGTCCCCTGCTTCAATCAGCCGTCCGAGATAGTGCAGGGCAGCATTAACATCCGATCCTCTAATCGATTTTTGAAAAGCGGATAGAACATCATAATGGGCATCCCCATCTTTATCGTGGGCAAAGGCCTTTTTTTGCAGACACTGTTCTGCTGTATTTACATCAATTCTGATGACTCCCTCCTCATCCTCAGATGTGGAAAGCACGGCGAGCTCTAATGCATTTAACGATGATCTCACATCGCCTCCGCTGGCGGAAGCAAGATGATCAAGTGCTTCAGAAGCAATTGAGATGTGCTTCTTTCCAAACCCTCTTTCCTGATCCGCAATCGCATGGGTTAACGCTTCTTTAATTTCAGTATCTGTAAGAGCCTTGAGTTCAAAAATCTGGCAGCGGCTTCGAATAGCAGGATTGATGGCATGATAAGGATTGCTTGTTGTCGCTCCAATCAGGACAATCCGGCCATTTTCGAGATGAGGCAGAAGGAAATCCTGTTTCGCCTTATCCAGACGGTGAACCTCATCAAGAATCAAAATGACTTTTCCTGACATTTTCGCCTCTTCGGCCACAATTTCCATATCTTTTTTATTATGGATGACCGCATTTAAAGTTCGAAAAGCTGTTTCAGTACTCCCTGCAATTGCTGTGGCAATGGAGGTCTTTCCAATCCCTGGAGGACCGTACAGGATCATAGAGCTCAGATGTCTGGCATGAACCATTCTGGATATGATCTGGCCTTCACCCACTAAGTGCTTTTGTCCAATGATTTCATCTAAGGTTCTTGGTCTCATTCTGTAAGCAAGAGGCTTCAATTCTATCTCTCCCAATCGTACATATGTACTCTTCATTATAATATGTTTTGAATTTGTTTGCAGAGAGCGGATTTCTGATACCTATTTTTTGCAAAATGGTTGCTATTTCATTATAATATTCCAATCAGTCTTATGGTTTTCAAGCGAACCCCCTGCTAAATATGGTATAATAGCATAGGTTTTTACGGATTTACGGAGAAACAGATACATGGATTCCTTGTAGAATTCCTTTTATAGATTTTAACGGAACAATTTAATGATATAGAGCAGTCAGATTCTATCTTTCTGCAGGTTTTACGATACCGGATTAGGGGTGTTTTGGTTGAAAATATCGACAAAAGGCCGTTACGGTCTGACCATTATGATTGAACTGGCAAAAAAACATGGAGATGGGCCAACTTCATTAAAAAGTATTGCCAAGACAAATGATTTGTCCGAACATTATTTAGAGCAGCTAATCGCACCGCTCAGAAATGCAGGTCTTGTAAAAAGCATCAGAGGGGCATATGGCGGCTACGTTCTGGGCGATGAACCGGAAAACATTACGTCAGGAGACATTATCCGGGTGCTGGAAGGACCAATCAGTCCGGTCGAAGTCCTTGAGGATGAAGAGCCGGCTAAGCGCGAATTATGGATCCGGATCCGTGATGCTGTTAAGGATGTTCTTGACAGCACAACACTTGAAGATCTTGCCAGCTACTCTGACGGTGAGCAGGAATCCTATATGTTTTATATATAAGAGGTGAAAACATGTCACGAATTTATCTGGATCACGCAGCGACATCCCCAATGCATCCAGCTGTTATAGATACGATGACGTCCTTCATGTCCGAAACGTTTGGCAATCCATCGAGCATTCATGCACATGGAAGAGAGAGCAGACGGACGCTGGACATGGCGAGAGATGAGATAGCTTCCCTTATCGGTGCCAGGGCAACAGAAATTATTTTTACAAGCGGCGGCACGGAAGCAGATAATTTAGCCATTTTGGGTACAGCCTATGCGCGGCGTTCGAAGGGAAACCATATCATTACAACCTCCATTGAGCATCATGCTGTTCTTCATACATGCGAGTTTCTGGAGAAGGAAGGCTTCAGGGTCACCTATCTTCCAGTAAATGAACATGGAGAGATCTCTCTTGAGGACTTTGCGAGAGAACTGACAGATGAGACGATCCTTGTTACGATTATGTATGGAAATAATGAGGTTGGATCACTGCAGCCAATCAGAGAAATCGGTGAAATGCTCAAAAACCATCAGGCCTATTTCCATACGGATGCGGTTCAGGCATTCGGGGTAGTCAAACTTGATGTCACCGAGCTTCAGGCAGATTTGCTCTCTGTATCAGGACACAAGCTGAATGGGCCAAAAGGGATTGGTTTCTTATATGCCAAGTCCGGTTTAAAGCTTAAACCGCGTGCATTCGGCGGAGAGCAGGAGCTTAAAAGACGGGCTGGAACAGAAAATGCGCCGGGGGCTGCCGGCCTGCACAGAGCGGCTGTGCTTTCCGAACAGGCCCGTGAAGAAAAAGTGCGCGAATACAAAGCGATGAAAACGAAAATGACGGATGTTTTTAAGGCTGAAGGTATTTCGTTTGAGGTGAACGGTTCAGCGGAACGAAGTCTTCCTCATATATTGAATGTGTTCTTTCCGGGCACGAATGTCGAATCATTTCTTGTACACCTTGATTTGGAAGGGATATCGGCATCCAGCGGTTCGGCCTGTACAGCAGGCTCCATTGATCCATCCCACGTCCTTACTGCCATGTTCGGAGACCATTCAAACAGACCGGCTTCTTCCATTCGATTCAGCTTCGGACTCGGAAACACGGTTGAACAAGTGGAGCAGGCTGCTCATAAAATAGCCGCGATCGTGAAACGGCTAACAGCTTAGAAAAGAGGTGAAAGAATATGGAAAAAGCGATTAAAGACACACGCGTCGTTGTTGGAATGTCCGGCGGAGTGGATTCGTCCGTCGCTGCCCTTATGCTCAAAGAACAGGGGTACGACGTGATCGGCATCTTCATGAAGAATTGGGATGATACCGATGAGAACGGAGTTTGTACAGCGACGGAAGATTACAACGACGTGATCAGGGTGTGCAATCAAATTGGGATTCCATATTATGCGGTAAATTTTGAAAAACAATATTGGGACAAGGTCTTTACTTATTTCCTTAATGAATACAAAGCAGGCAGAACACCGAATCCGGACGTCATGTGCAACAAAGAAATCAAATTTAAAGCATTCCTTGAACATGCAATGTCCCTCGGCGCAGATTATCTTGCAACAGGGCACTATGCACGGGTTGAAAAAAGGGATGGCCGCTTCAAAATGCTTCGCGGAATCGATGAGAACAAAGACCAAACGTATTTCCTGAATCAGCTTGGACAGGAACAGCTTTCAAAGGTTATGTTTCCTCTCGGCGGGATCGATAAGCCAAAGGTGAGAGAAATGGCCGCCAAGGCGGGACTTGCCACTGCATCTAAAAAAGACAGTACCGGCATTTGCTTTATCGGTGAGCGGAATTTTAAAGAATTCCTGGGAGGGTATCTTCCTGCACAGCCTGGCGAAATGCAAACTCTGTCCGGTGTTAAAATGGGCAAGCACGATGGTCTTATGTATTATACAATCGGCCAAAGGCACGGACTCGGCATCGGCGGAAGCGGGGATCCTTGGTTTGTCATCGGAAAAGACCTGAAGCGGAATATTCTGTATGTTGATCAGGGCTTCCATAATGACCTTTTATACTCGGATTCCATTATAGCAACAGATATCAGCTGGGGCTCCGGCCATGCACCGGAAGGGGAGCTTTCCTGTACAGCAAAATTCCGGTACCGTCAAAGCGATAATAAAGTAACGGTCAAAATGCTTGATGAAACTACAGCGAAAGTGACATTTGATGAACCGATCAGGGCTGTGACTCCAGGTCAGGCCGCCGTATTTTATGACGGGGACGTATGCCTGGGCGGCGGAACGATTGATGAAGTATTCAAAGACAGCAAAAAATTAATGTACGTAGGGTAAATGCACAGCAGGACTGCCTCGAAGAATGCTCAAAGCCAATTTTTTTGGTTCCGGCGGAATTTGAGCGGTCCTCTTTGCTTATTTTTTTGTATATACATACCGGGAGGAGAAATAAGATGGATAAAAATCAATTGGGTATTCAGGCGATGAAAAACGGAGATCTTGAAAAGGCAGCTCAGCATTTTACGGAAGCGATTAATGAAGATCCGTCAAACCCGGTTCTTTATGTGAATTTCGGCAATTTGCTTGCCTCGATTAACGAATTCGATAAGGCTGAAAATTTTTTCTCCAAAGCTCTTGAACTCGATCCAAAATCAGCTACAGCTCTTTACGGAACAGGAAACGTTCATTATGAAAACGGCAAATTTGAAAAAGCAGCACAAGCCTTTACGGCTGCGATGAAAGAAGGTCTTGAAGAAGCGGATGCTTACTTTATGACAGGCATGTCCCTTGTTCAATTGAATAAGGAAAAGCTTGCTCTTCCCTACTTTATGAGAGCAGTTGAAATGAATGAAGGAGACACGGATGCCCGTTTTCAGTATGGTCTCTGTCTCGCCTCACAGGGGCAAATTAAGCAGGCTGCGATCGAGTTCCAGAAAGTTGCTGAAATGGACCCTGATCATGCAGATGCCTTTTATAACTTAGGAGTAGCCTATTCCTTCGAAGAAAAGGGACAGGAGGCTTATGACATGTTCTCGAAGGCTGTTTCCATTCAGCCGGATCATGTTCTGGCTTTAAATGGGAAAAAATTGATGGAAGAGGCGCTTAAAGGATCAAACTAAAAACAAGAGGAGGGGAGAAAACGCCATGCAGATGTCGATTGATGAGATTTCCAGCGGAAGTCAGGAAGACAGACCTTTTGTAAAGGGGATCATACGGGCTGTTATTTTTCATAATGAACAAAATCTTTACACTGTGCTGAAAGCAAAATTGCTGGAATCCAATCTTGAATTCGATGAAAAAGAAGTGACGGTAACAGGTTACTTTCCTCTCCTTGCTGAAGAAGAAACGTACATATTCTATGGAGCCATTAAACATCACCCTAAATTTGGTATACAGTTTCAGACCGAACAATTCAGGAAAGATCTGCCGAATACAGAAGAAGGAATTATTCAATACCTCTCAAGTGATCTGTTTAAGGGAATTGGGAAAAAAACAGCTGAAATCATAGTCGCGGAGCTTGGAACGGCAGCCATTTCAAAAATTATGCAGGACCCGTCTGTGCTTTATAAAATCCCGAAAGTAAATAAAGAAAAAGCAGATATCCTTTCACAAACACTGAAGCAGCATCAAGGGCTAGAGCAGATTATGATCTCTTTGTCCCAATTCGGATTCGGCCCGCAGCTGTCCATGAAGATTTATCAGCAATATCAGGATCAGACGCTCGAAAAAATCCAGGAAAATCCTTTTCAGCTTGTAAAAGATATTGAAGGGATCGGTTTTGGAAAGGCGGATGAACTGGCTCATCACTTAGGGATATCCGGTAACAGTCCTGAAAGGATTAACGCTGCCTGTTTGTATACAATTGAACAATCCAGTTCCCAGGAGGGCCATGTTTATTTGAGTGAAACCCAGCTTATCGAAAAAACCAGGCAGCTGCTGGATTCTTCAAATAGAGGACAGGTTACCGTTGAAAATATCTCCACTCAGATTGCTGCACTTTCTGAAAGCAAACAGCTTATTTCCGAAGAGGGGAAAGTGTATTTCCCCATTCTTTATTACTCAGAAAAAAAAGTGGCGGAGCATATTCAGCAAATTCTGGAGCAAACAGAATATGATGATCTGTTCCCTGAATCAGAATTTCTGCTTTCCCTCGGCAATCTCGAGGAAAGAATGAAGGTTGCTTATGCCCCGAGTCAAAAAGAAGCCATCCAGAGAGCCCTCATGACACCCATGCTTCTTTTAACAGGCGGACCGGGTACAGGAAAGACGACGGTTATCAGGGGAATTGTTGAACTGTATTCCGATCTGCACGGCTGCTCACTGGATCCAGGCGATTATAAAAAAGATGAACCATTTCCGATTTTACTCGTTGCCCCTACCGGACGGGCTGCCAAAAGGATGAGCGAATCGACCGGTATGCCGGCTGTCACCATTCACAGGCTGCTCGGCTGGAATGGATCGGAAGGATTTGACCGGAATGAAGATAATCCTATAGAGGGCAAGCTTTTAATCATTGATGAAATGTCTATGGTGGATATTTGGCTTGCAAACCAGCTTTTTAAATCGCTGCCAAAGCAAATTCAGGTTGTCATGGTAGGGGATGAAGACCAGCTTCCTTCTGTTGGACCCGGTCAGGTTTTGAGGGATTTGCTTGCCTCAAAAGAAGTTCCGACTGTAAGATTGACTGATATTTACCGCCAGGCGGAAGGTTCCTCCATCATCGAGCTTGCCCACCACATAAAGGATGGCAGAACACCTCCCGATCTGAAAACGCCAACTGCGGACCGATCTTTTATAAAATGCGCTTCAGCACAGGTAAAAGAAGTCGTGCGGAAAGTAGTGGAGAATGCGAAAAAGAAAGGATTTACAGCAAGGGACATTCAGGTACTGGCCCCCATGTACAGAGGACCGGCGGGAATTGATCAGCTGAATATTCTCCTGCAGGATATTTTTAATCCCGCCTCAAGCACGAAGCGGGAAATGAAATTCGGCGATGTTGTGTACCGGATCGGGGATAAAGTGCTTCAGCTCGTCAATCAGCCGGAAAGCAATGTTTTTAATGGAGATATGGGGGAAATTGAATCCATTTTTTACGCTAAGGAGAATACGGAAAAAGAAGATATGATCGTTGTTTCCTTTGATGGAAATGAAGTTACCTATACCCGGTCTGATTTTTCTCAATTTACCCATGCGTACTGCTGTTCCATCCATAAATCACAGGGGAGCGAGTTCCCTATTGTCGTCATGCCCGTTGTGAAGAGTTATTACCGGATGCTGCGGAGAAACCTGATCTATACGGCGATTACACGAAGCAAAAGGTTCTTAATCATGTGCGGTGAGGAAGATGCGTTTGTCCGCGGAATTCAAAATAAGGACCAGCTCGAACGTCAAACATCGCTGAAGCAGCGGCTGAATAAACACTCTGAGGAAGAGGACGAACTTCAAAAGCTCCTTCCATTTGATGTGAATGATGCGAATATTGGCATGGAGCATGTAACCCCTTTTGATTTTATGTAAAAAAGCCGCCTGAGGAATGCAGGCGGCTTTTTGGCTGTGTCATTTAATTAAACATCGGCAAAATGTAGCTGATTAAGAACCAAAGAACTCCAAAAAAGATGATGATATAAGCGGCGTATTTAATAAATGTAGATGCAACAAGACTTGAATCTTTTCTCTTCTCTCTAACCTCGACATCTCTGTGTTCGTTCATAATATCACTTCCTTAATCATGTTATGATTGCTTGTTATTTAATACCACTTTTGGAAAATGTGAAACCTGCCTGGGAAAATAACGTTCACACCGGAATGGAAAACGTTACGCAGTATGACCTGAGCGTGAAGGAAGAATCCTAAGTGTGTTCGGAAAGGTGGGAGATCATCTTGCGGACATACGGAACAATAAAGGGACTTCCGGTTTTTGATGCAAGAAACGCAGTCTGCATTGGGAAAATATGCGACATCGTCATTAGTTCCGGCGGACGGGTCTCAGGACTGATACTGGATGGAAGAGGTCTTTTCAAAAAAGACCGCTTTATCCCTTTATCCTGCATCGGTTCAGTAGGTGAAGACGGAGTAATGGTCAGTGATTTAGAACAGCTTCAGTCTTTGGGAGCTGCCAAAGAGGATGACAGGTTCAGGGGAAACGGGCAGCTGTTTAATAAAACCGTCTATTCGAGAACCGGCGAGCAGCTCGGCCTTCTGGAAGACGTATATTTTACAGAACAACTGGGCACAATCGTAGCATACGAACTGACTGACGGATTCTTCGCAGATCTGACAGAAGGGCGAAAAAAAGTAAACCCTTTAAGCGAAGAACTTATGGTAAGCAAAGATGCCATCGTCATGGATGTGATTCAAGAGTGAGGTGTGCCCGGATTGTTAAAATGCCCGAACTGCCAATGCAAGGACTTGGGGAAAATAGGAGTAAACCAGTACTATTGCTGGGGCTGCTTTATTGAGCTATCGGTATCCAAAGGAATGATCTTAACCCATCAGGTTGAGGAAGACGGTAGCTTAAGCTCCTTAGATGATTTGTTTGACGAACAAGACCGTACCGTAATCTAAATCTGAAATTAAAGGAGGAATACGCCATGAACCGCACCATGACCTCACTAATTTCAATGGGAATCGGCGCCGCCGCAACCTACGCAATGAGCGGCAAACGCATGAACACCCGCAAAATGAAAAAAACCTGGCAACGCCAGATGAAGAAGATGTTCTAATAAAAACCTCCGCATATTGCGGGGGTTTTTTGTTTGGTTGTGTGGGGGATGGGTGGTGCGGAATTTGTCGCAGGAGATATGGTTTTGTCGATTTGGCCGTAATCGACAAGAAAATGCCCGTAATCGACAAATTTGTGCCCGCAATTGACAAAGAATTGCCCGTAATCGACAGAAATATGCCCGTAAATTAGTTTTGGCATGCAGGAGGAGTTTTAACAGCAGAAAGGGAATTGAAAGAATGACACTGGAAGGAGAATCTTAAATGATTATTAAACCTCTTAAAATCCCTCGTTCTCTCAAACAACTTCAGGCAATAAAAAGAAGACTCGATCCTCAACATCCTAAATACGATGCCGTACTCCAGGATTTGGCGATTCAAACAGCTGGATATAAAGGAGAAAAGGAAATGGAATATCCTCTAAGCTTCCTCCACGCACAAACTTACCGAATATTCCATGATTTAAGACTGCATGATGGCATCCATTTTTTCCAAATCGATGTACTGTTACTCTCACAGTCCTTCATAACAATTCTTGAAGTGAAGAATATAGCGGGAACGCTTAGGTTTGATACAGATTTCAATCAGCTCATCAGAATTCAAAACGATATGGAAGAACCATTTCCTAATCCTATTATGCAAGTGAAAAGGCAAAGACTTCAGTTAATGAATTGGTTAAGAAAAAACAATCTTCCGAATCTCCCTATACAGGAATTCGTTGCAATTGGAAATCCCCGAACTATGCTCCAAGCTTCTCAAAAAAATTCCAAAATCCATAACAAAGTGCTCCATAGTCAAACCATTCCTTTTAAAATAAGCGAACTAGAAAAAGTGTATCAAAAAGAAATCCTCTCATCTCAACAGCTGACAGAATTGAGTGTTAAACTCTTGTCTGCACATACAGATTTAGAAAAAAACATGATGGTAAAGCATCAAATCTCAACGGAAAATATTTTGCCGGGGGTCTATTGTATAAAATGTTCGAAGTTATCAATGAGAAGGCTTAAAAATTCAATGTGGGTGTGCGGTATATGTGAGATCACGTCTAATGATGCACATATTGAAGCATTGAAAGATTACGCCTATATTTTTAAAAACTTGATATCAAATCGTGAGGCAAAATCCTTCTTAAACCTGTCCTCCAGCTCTACTGTAAAAAGGCTTTTGAAATCAGTGGGGTACGAAACGGAAGGAAATCGCAGGTCCACCGTTTATAAAATCACTATCTAAATCACCTGCCCTGCATAATCCCCCCAAAAAACCCCCAAACTAATCACCGGAGGGGATGCCCCGTGAACGAAAAAAAAGTCCTGCTAAGAGCCGGAATTATTCTGCTGTCTTTATTATCCCTTTACTTTTTCCTGAAGCTTCGTGTGGTGTGGAATCCGGTGTGGATCATGCTGCAGGCGGCTATTGTTCCGTTTGTCATTGCTTCATTTATTACATATTTGCTGCACCCCATCGTTGAGAAGCTTCATGAGACGGGTCTGCCGAGGACGATATCCATTCTCGTCATTTATTTGCTGTTCTTCGGATCGATTGGGTACGGATTTTATAGGGGCATTCCGCTGCTCATCAATCAGCTGATGGAGCTTTCAGCGAATGCGCCTAGAATGGTGAAGCTTTATGAAGGCTGGCTTACGATGATTCGGGATCAGACGGATCATTGGCCGATGGGTCTTCATCATCGGGTGGAGGGCTTGCTTGGAGAGGCCGAGCAGTGGCTTTCAGGTATGATCGATAACATCATTTTTTCGATTCGGTCGATCTTTGATAATGCCGTAATATTAACGCTGATACCGTTCCTAGTTTTTTATATGCTGAAGGATTTCTCTCTTTTGAAAAAAACAGCCTGGTACTTAACCCCGAAAAAGTGGCGGAGGCGGGGCAAGGAATTGATCAGAGATGCGGATGAGTCACTAGGCAGCTATATTCGGGGCCAGTTTTTCGTCTGCGTCATTATTGGCCTTCTTGCATTTCTTTCCCTGTGGTTTTTTGGTGTAAAGTATCCGCTTGTGCTTGGCATGATTATCGCGGTCACGAATATCATTCCATATTTCGGGCCTGTCATCGGTGCCATTCCGGCCCTGATTTTAGCAGCGGCGATGTCGACACAAACCGTGATCACTGTGGTTATCATTATTTTGGTTCTCCAATTTCTTGAAGGAAATGTCATCAGTCCTCTGATTGTAGGAAGAAGCCTTCATATGCATCCAATTGTCATCATGCTGGCTCTTGCTGCCGGAGGAGAGCTTGCCGGCATATTCGGATTGATTATTGCGGTTCCGGTTACTGCTGTCCTCAGAGTTATTCTGGAGCATGGGGTCCGCCTTCTCAGGCATGATTGACAGGCGGGCGGCCATTGTCTATAATCTACGGTAGAATACGTTACAAACGCTGAAGGAAACGAGTAGGTTACAGTCCATTTTCAGAGAGAGTGCCTCCAGGCTGAAAAGGCATTCAAATGAAGGGTAACAGAACGCTATTCCTGAGTGCAGGCAAAATACCTGCCGTTGAGAAACCGCGTTAAGGTTCAATAAAGCTGATGGATGAATCATGTCCATAATCAGGGTGGTACCGCGAGCAAACTCTCGTCCCTGTGCAAATCTAAAGGATTTGTACAGGAACGGGAGTTTTTTGTTTTTCGGCGCACCCGGCTTACATATTAAGGAGGACGAACAAATGAAATTTTTAACATCTGCAGAAGTACGCCAAATGTTTCTTGATTTTTTTAAAGAAAAAGGCCATTCAGTGGAACCGAGTGCATCCCTTGTTCCCCATGAAGATCCTTCTCTTCTGTGGATCAACAGCGGAGTGGCTACCCTCAAAAAATATTTTGACGGACGCGTGATTCCTGCGAACCCGAGAATTTGCAACGCGCAGAAATCCATCCGTACCAACGATATTGAAAATGTAGGGAAAACGGCACGCCATCATACGTTCTTTGAAATGCTTGGAAACTTCTCAATCGGAGAATACTTCAAAGTAGAAGCGATTGAATGGGCTTGGGAATTTTTGACGAGCGAAAAATGGATTGGGTTTGACCCTGAAAAGCTTTCGGTTACGATTCACCCTGAAGACAATGAAGCCTTTGAAATATGGACGGCTAAAGTAGGCGTTCCGGAAGAGCGCATCATCCGTCTTGAAGGAAACTTCTGGGATATCGGCGAAGGCCCGAGCGGACCGAACACGGAGATTTTCTATGACCGCGGGGAGGCATACGGCAACGATCCGGAAGATCCCGAGCTGTATCCAGGCGGCGAGAATGAGCGTTATTTAGAAGTATGGAACCTTGTGTTCTCTGAATTCAACCATAATTCCGATGGAACCTATACTCCGCTTCCAAAGAAAAATATTGATACAGGTATGGGACTTGAACGGATGTGCTCCGTCATCCAAAATGTGCCGACCAATTATGAGACCGACCTTTTTATGCCGATTATTGAAGCAACTGCAGCAATTGCCGGCATGGAGTATCATGACAGCAAAGAGAAGGATGAGGCGTTCAAAGTTATTGCCGATCATATCCGTACCGTATCCTTTGCTGTAGGGGATGGAGCGCTTCCTTCCAATGAAGGCCGCGGCTATGTTCTGCGCCGTTTGCTGCGCCGTGCAGTCCGCTATGCAAAAAAACTTGATATCAACCGCCCGTTTATGTACGAGCTTGTACCAGTAGTCGGTGAAATTATGGAAGCCTTCTATCCTGAAGTGAAACAAAAGACCGAGTTCATTCAAAAAGTCATTAAAAACGAAGAAGAGCGTTTCCATGAAACGTTAAATGATGGACTGGCTATTTTATCTGAAGTGATTAAAAAGCAAAGAGAAGCGGGTCACGATGTCATTCCAGGCACTGACGTTTTCCGCCTTTATGATACCTATGGCTTCCCGGTTGAATTGACAGAAGAATATGCAGAAGAAGAAGAAATGAAGATTGATGCAGAGGGCTTCGAGTCTGAGATGCAAAAGCAGCGTGAACGGGCAAGATCGGCCCGCCAGGAAGTGGATTCCATGCAGGTTCAGGGAGGAGTACTCGGTGACCTCACAACAGAGAGTACGTTTGTCGGCTACGAGCATCTTACTATTGAAACTGAAGCTGCTGCTCTTCTAAAAGATGGCGAGCTTGTCTCCGAAGCATCTGAAGGGGACGAAATCCAGCTGATCCTTGTACAGACACCGTTTTATGCTGAAAGCGGCGGACAGATTGCAGATGAAGGATTTATTTCCAACGCAAATTTCACAGCCCGCGTGAAAGACGTTAAAAAAGCTCCAAACGGCCAAAATCTGCATCGCGTAATTGTGGAAAAAGGAACATTGAGAGCAAATGATTCCGTCACTGCTGCGGTTGAGCGGAAAGTAAGAGAAGGCGTCGTGAAGAACCATACAGCGACCCACCTGCTGCATCAGGCATTGAAGGATGTTCTCGGAGGACATGTCAATCAGGCTGGATCATTGGTTACGGAAAACCGCCTTCGATTTGATTTTTCCCATTTCGGCCAGATTACAGATAGCGAGCTGAAGCAAATCGAACAGATCGTGAATGAAAAAATCTGGGCCGGCATCGGTGTCAACATTGACTTGAAACCGATTGATGAAGCTAAAGCAATGGGAGCAATGGCTTTATTCGGTGAAAAGTACGGCAAAATTGTCCGTGTGGTTCAAATTGGGGATTACAGTCTTGAACTATGCGGAGGCTGCCATGTGGAGAACACGTCTTCCATCGGCATGTTTAAACTGGTATCTGAGTCCGGTATCGGGGCAGGTACGAGAAGGATTGAAGCAGTTACAGGAAAAACAGCCTATGAAACAATGAATGAGCAAATCTCCATTCTGGAAACGGCTGCTGCCAAGCTCAAAACCAATACGAAAGAGGTTCCTGCACGTATTGATGCGCTGACTGCCGAACTAAAAGACCTTCAGCGCGAAAACGAATCCCTCACTTCCAAGCTTGGAAACCTTGAAGCTTCTTCCTTAACGGATCAGGCTAAGGTCATCGAAGGGGTTACACTTCTCGCAAGCAAGGTGAACGCAAAAGATATGAATAGCCTTCGTGCTATTCTGGATGATCTGAAGGAAAAGCTCGGGTCTGCAGTTATCGTTTTGGGAGCTGCAAATGGCGGGAAAGTAAACATTGCAGCCGGTGTTTCGAAGGATCTTATTGACCGTGGCCTGCATGCCGGCAAGCTCGTCAAAGAAGTAGCGGAGCGCTGCGGCGGAGGCGGCGGAGGCCGTCCGGATATGGCTCAGGCAGGCGGAAAAGACCCAGAAAAACTTGAATCTGCTCTAAACTATGCAGAGGAATGGATTAAATCCGTTTTATAATTCTCATTCTTAGTGTAGAATGGTGATAAGAGTCAGGACGAGCAGGATCAAGTCCTCGAGCGCGAACTTGAGAAAGAGGTGCAGACAGTGAGCTCATTCGATAAAACCATGAAATTTAACGTTTCAGACGATTCCGTTCAAACAGATGTGAACGAAGTTTTGTTTACGGTACATGATGCACTCAAGGAAAAAGGATACAATCCGATCAATCAGATCGTCGGTTATTTGCTTTCCGGAGATCCGGCTTATATTCCCCGTCACCGTGATGCAAGAAGCTTGATCCGGAAGCTTGAGAGAGACGAGCTGATTGAAGAGCTTGTTAAATCGTACCTGCAAAATCACCGTGAGGAGTAATAGATGCGAGTATTAGGCTTGGATTATGGAACGAAAACAATCGGAGTAGCAGTCAGTGATCTTATGGGCTGGACAGCCCAGGGGCTCGAAACGGTTAAAATTAATGAAGAAGGCGGAGACTATGGTCTTACTAGGCTTTCTGAAATCATTAAAACGGAAGAGGCGGACAAGATTGTCGTCGGCCTTCCGAAGAATATGAATAATACAATAGGTCCCAGAGGGGAAGCGTGTCAAAGGTTCGCTGCCCTGCTGGAGGAGACCTTTTCTCTTCCCGTTGTACTCTGGGATGAGAGATTAACGACAATGGCTGCAGAACGCATGCTCATTGAAGCAGATGTAAGCAGAAAAAAACGCAAAAAAGTCATTGATAAAATGGCCGCCGTCATGATCCTTCAGGGATATCTTGACAGCCTCCGCTAAACGGAGATTACTTAAAGAGGTGAATAAACATGGAACATGGTGAAAAACAGATTACAGTAGTAGACGAAAACGGAAACGAACAGCTTTGCGAAATCCTTTTTACATTTGAGTCAGATGAATTCAAAAAATCCTACGTTCTTTACTACCCGATCAGCAGTGAAGATCAGGACGAAGAAGATGTAGAAATTCATGCATCCAGCTTCACGCCAAGCGAAAATGGCGAAGATGGCGAGCTTCAGCCGATCGAAACGGAAGAAGAGTGGGACATGATTGAAGAAATGATGAACACATTCTTCGATAATGAGGAAGAAGAAAATTAATACAGACAGGAAAGATGCCGGGTTTCTGCCCGGCCTCTTTTTTTTGACAGGGGAGTGACGAATGGACTCAAATTTTGTAGTATAATATACGGAAGCGAAAGGGGGAAGAGAATGAAACAAAAAGATCATCAATCCATACATAAAACATTGCTTGAACGGCAGGAAGAAGCAAAATCGATTCGGAAAATAGTATTGCGAATTGTCCTTGCAGCGGCCATTGTTCTGGCAGCAGCCGCAATAGCAGGTGTTATATATATTCAAAATGCATTGAGTCCTGTAGATTCCTCTGATCAAAAGCAAATTAAAATTTCGATTCCTTTAGGGTCATCTGTATCAGGAATCGCAGCGGAATTGAAGGACGCAGGAATTATTAAAGATGCCAGGGTGTTCAAATATTATGTAAAATTTAAAAACGAAACAAATTTTCAAGCCGGAGACTATTTATTGAGTAAATCCATGACGATGGATGACATGATTGAACTTCTGAAAACAGGAAAGCTCTCTGAGGATGTTGCCATTCAGTTTACTGTGCCGGAGGGCCATCAAATGGCCCAAATTGCAGCGGTCATCGAAAACAACACGGAATATACAAAGGAAGATGTTTTAAAACGGCTGCAGGATCCGAAATTTATTGAATTGATGAAAAAGAAATATCCGGATACGATCACGGATGAAATTGATAAAAAGACAGTAAAATATAAGCTCGAAGGATATCTATACCCGGCTACTTATCCGTTCGAGGATCCTAAAACATCTCTGGATACCATCCTTGAAAAGATGATCAGTGAGACAGACGCAAGAATTAAGCCTTACCTGCCTCAAATGAAAGAGAAAAAGTGGAGCGTACATTATTTCCTGACCATGTCGTCTATCATTGAAGAGGAAGCCACCGGACAGGTGGACCGGCAGAAAATAGCCAGTGTCTTTTTCAACAGATTAAAAGCAGGCATGCCGCTTCAGACCGATCCAACCGTTTTATATGCGCTTGGCGGCCATAAAGACCGTGTCACGTATAAAGACTTAAAAGTATCGTCTCCGTATAATACCTACAAAAATAAGGGTCTTCCTCCGGGACCGATCGCAAACAGCGGAACCGTTTCAATGGAAGCCGCCCTGCAGCCGGATAACACAGATTACTTGTACTTCCTGGCTGCCCCGGATGGAACGGTTTATTATTCCCGGACGCTCAAAGAGCATAATCAGCTGAAAGAAAAACATATAACCGGACCGAGAGAAAAATCATAGAACAACCAGGGAATGAATTTTATTTTCATTCCCTGTTTTTTTATGCTAAAATATATCAAGTTGTGAAAAGACTAATGTGTTCACTAAAGGCAAGAGTTCTTAAGCGGAACTCTTCTTTTTGCGCAAGGAGGCTATATTCGTGCTTGACCAAAAGCTCCATACTTACATGGAAAGCTTGATACCCGCTCGACCCCTTCCAATTCAGGAAATGGAGAGCTATGCCCGCGAACATGGAGTTCCTATTATGGAAGCGGCTGGAATGGAAGTATTGCTTCAATTTCTCCGGATTCATTCTCCCCATCGTATACTTGAAATTGGAACTGCCATTGGCTACTCTGCCATCCGCATGGCAACTGCTGTTCCGAAAGCCTCTATCATCAGTATAGAAAGAGACCAAGAGAGATACAATCAGGCACTTGTGCGCATTGAACAGATGGGGCTGAGCAGCAGAATTCATGTTCACTATGGCGATGCACTCGACCTTTCGGATCCCATTCAAAGTGAAGGCCCGTTTGATGCCTTATTTATTGATGCAGCGAAGGGTCAATATCAGCGCTTTTTTGAACTATATGCGCCCATGCTCTCTCATAAAGGGATCATCATTACCGATAACATTTTATTCAAAGGTCTTGTTGCAGAAGAACAGGATCAAATAGAAAATAAGCGAAAACGCAGTCTCGTAAAAAAAATAGCAGGCTATAACGGCTGGCTCATGTCTCATCCAGATTATGATACATGCATCATTCCGGTCGGCGACGGCATTGCCGTAAGCATTAAAAGAGGTGAGCAAAAATGAAAAAACCAGAATTGCTAGTTACTCCTTCAAAGCTTGAGGACCTTGTGCCGCTCGCAGATGCTGGAGCCACTGCATTTATCATTGGCGAACAGAAATTCGGACTTCGGCTTGCCGGAGAATTTAACCGAGATGATTTTAGAAAAGCGGTTGAAATAGCGCATGAAAAAAATGTTAAGGTGTATGCGGCTATGAACGCTATTTTTCATAATGATAAAATCGATGACCTTGCTGACTATATGCTGTTTCTTAAAGAAGTAAAAGCAGATGCAATTGTTTTTGGAGATCCTGCTGTACTAATGACAGCACGGGAAACCGTTCCAGAAATGAAGCTGCACTGGAATACAGAAACAACGGCAACGAATTACTATACATGTAATTACTGGGGCAGAAAAGGAGCCAAAAGAGCGGTTCTGGCTAGAGAGCTAAGCATGGACTCAATCATTGAAACGAAAGAAAATGCGGAAGTTGAGATCGAAGTCCAGGTTCATGGTATGACGTGTATGTTCCAGTCTAAGCGTTCTCTGATCGGAAACTATTATTTATATCAAGGCAAGGCAATGGAAGTTGTGAACAAGGAGAAGATGGATACAGGTCTTCTTCTTCATGATAAAGAACGTGAAAATAAATACCCTGTGTTTGAAGACGGGAATGGCACACATATCATGAGCCCGAACGACATGTGCATCATTGATGAACTGCAGGAATTAATGGATGCCGGAGTGGATTCCTTTAAAATTGATGGAATCCTTCAGAAAACCGAGTATTTGATTGAAGTAACAAAAAAATACCGGAAAGCTATTGATCTTTGTGCAGATGCAAGGGATGAGTATGAAGAGGCCAAAGATAGTCTTTTAGAGGAAATAAAGCAGATTCAGCCTGCACACCGCCCGCTGGACACAGGTTTCTTCTTTAAGGAAACGGTTTATTAACTGCGAACCCTGTAAGCCGAAAATATACAAGGAGGCATAAGATATGGATGCCGTAAAAGATTCTATTTCCGAGATGATAAACGGGAAACGGGTCATCACTAAAAAACCAGAGCTGCTGGCACCTGCCGGTAACCTTGAAAAACTAAAGATCGCTGTCCGTTATGGAGCCGATGCTGTATTTATAGGCGGACGCGAGTATGGACTCCGCTCTAATGCTGATAATTTCTCATTAGAGGAAATGGCAGAAGGGGTCCAATTTGCAAAGAAATATAACGCAAAAATCTATGTTACCACCAATATCTTTGCTCACAACGAAAATATGGATGGAATTGCAGAATACCTGGAAGGTCTGCAAGAAGCCGGAGTGACCGGAATTATCGTCGCAGATCCGCTTATTATCGAAACGTGTAAAACCGCAGCACCCAAGCTTGAAATCCACCTGAGTACACAGCAGTCTCTTTCCAACTGGAAGGCCGTTCAATTTTGGAAAGAAGAAGGGCTGGAACGAGTGGTGCTTGCCCGCGAAACGAGCGGAGATGAGATCAGGGAAATGAAAGAAAAAGTGGATATTGAGATCGAAACCTTTATTCACGGAGCGATGTGTATTGCCTATTCCGGCCGCTGCACTCTTTCTAACCATATGACGGCGCGTGATTCAAACCGTGGCGGATGCTGCCAGTCTTGCCGCTGGGATTATGACCTGTACAAACAGGAGGATGGGAAGGAAACGCCTTTATTTAATGAAGATGACTCTCCATTCGCTATGAGCCCAAAGGACCTTAAGCTAGTTGAATCGATTCCAAGAATGATTGAAATGGGAATCGACAGCCTGAAAATAGAAGGCCGCATGAAATCCATTCACTACATCGCAACTGTGGTTAGTGTGTACCGGAAAGTCATTGATGCTTATTGCGCCGATCCGGACAATTTTGTCATTCAGCAGGAATGGCTAGAAGAGCTTGATAAGTGTGCAAACCGCGAAACGGCTCCTGCCTTTTTTGAAGGTGTTCCTGGACATAAGGAGCAAATGTTTGGAGTGCACGGCAAAAAAACAACCTACGATTTTGCCGGAATGGTTCTCAGCTATGACCCGGATGCTAAAACGGTTACTCTTCAGCAGCGCAATTTCTTTAAGCCTGGTGACGAAGTCGAATTTTTCGGTCCTGAACTTGATCAGAATTTCCGTACCGTCATTGAATCCGTTTATGATGAAGACGGCAACGAGCTCGATGCAGCGAGGCACCCTCTTCAAACGGTGAAATTTAAACTGGACCGTCCGGTTTATCCATACAACATGATGCGGAAGGGGTTCTGAGAAAGATGGGAAAGAAGCCTGTAGTAATTGGAGTGGCTGGAGGATCCGGCTCTGGAAAAACAAGTGTAACAAAAGCAATCTATGAACATTTCCAAGGTCATTCCATCATGATGCTTGAACAGGATTATTATTATAAAGACCAAAGCCATCTTCCTTATGAAGAGCGCTTGAATACAAATTACGATCATCCGCTTGCCTTTGATAATGATTTGCTCATTGACCATTTAAAGAAACTCCTTCATTATGAAGGAATCAATAAGCCTGTCTATGATTACACGATCCATACCCGGTCAGAAGAAATCATTGAGGTGGAACCAAAAGATGTAATCATTCTTGAAGGAATCCTCATCCTTGAAGATGAACGGTTAAGAGATTTAATGGATATCAAAATGTATGTAGATACAGATGCAGATATTCGGATAATCCGCAGAATTCTTCGTGATATTAAAGAACGCGGGCGCTCTATTGATTCAGTTATTGAACAGTATGTATCGGTCGTCAGACCTATGCATAATCAATTTATCGAGCCGACAAAGCGATACGCTGACATTATCATTCCTGAAGGCGGACAAAATCACGTGGCCATTGATTTAATGGTAACAAAAATTCAAACAATTCTTGAACAAAACGCTATTTTGTAATAACATAGCATAGATATAGAGCACTGTGCCCATATTATGTATAGATTGTTAAACGTTTCATGTAACTTGAGCTCAGGCAGTTTTAAGGCCAATTCTCGATATGAAAAAAGGGTGTGAGGGCATGTTTGCCCTCGCTCTTGTCTTATTAACAGGTCTAACATACCAAAAATTTCGGGGGACAGCTGTTTCAGAAGGAGTGGATAGCGATGGCAATAGAGAAAGAATTTCCGATGACAAAAGAAGGAAAAGAAAAGCTCGAACAAGAATTGGAATACATGAAAACGGTTCGCCGCAAAGAAGTCGTCGAACGGATAAAAATCGCGCGCAGTTTCGGAGATCTTTCTGAGAACTCCGAGTACGATTCCGCTAAAGAGGAACAGGCATTTGTTGAAGGCAGAATTACAACACTTGAGAACATGATCCGCAATGCCAAAATCATTGTGGAAGATGCTTCAAACTCTAATTCTGTGGCACTCGGGAGAACGGTTACATTCCAGGAGCTTCCGAATGGGGAAGAAGAGTCTTATACCATCGTTGGAAGTGCAGAGGCTGATCCGTTTGAAGGAAAAATCTCCAACGATTCTCCAATCGCAAGAAGTCTGCTTGGCAAACAAGTAGGGGACGAAGTGACTGTACAGACTCCAGGCGGAGAAATGCAGGTTAAAATCGTAAATATTAAGTAAGTTCCGATTAAAGATGAACCGCCTCGTCGAGAATGATGACGAGGTGGTTTTTTATATGCGCTCCATAAAAAAAAGGATGATATCAGTTTGTGCGGTCATGACAGTTTGCTTATGTTTATTAGCTGCCAGGCTTGCGGAACTTCAGCTTTTTCAGACAGAAGCATTCGGCAGCCATCATATTAATCTCATTGAAGAAAGCATCAAACAGCGGACGCAGTCTGTGCTGATCGATGACGGAAGGGGATCGCTCACCGACCGGAATGGCCTCCCTCTTTCTGCAGCAGCTCAGCCTTCATTGGTTCTGTTCCCTTTCATCCGGGGCCTGAACTGGCCAATCAAAGATATCGCAAGCATTGCAGGAATCTCAGAGGGGCTGCTCAGCTCGCTTGTATCCAATGCCAAGAAGCCTCTTATTCTTTCACAGAAAGATGGGGCGGATCTGACACAGGCGGATCTGGAGACAATAAATAAATTGAAGGTTCCGGGCATATACGGAGTTATGGTGCAGGATAGAAAAGAAGGACACGAGGCCTCTCATATCATTGGGTATACAGCCCAAATGCCGGAAGTAGCAAAAAAGCGGTACCCTGATAAAGAACTCCCCTATAATCTGAAAATCGGGGCCTCGGGGCTGCAAAAGGCATTTGATGAATTTCTATTGCCGGAATCGGAAACAAAGCTCCTTTACCATGTGGATGCAAACGGAAATCCTCTATTCGGAGTTAATGTTAAATACATTGCAGATTCAAGTGCGCATTTTCCAGTCAAAATTAAGACGACTCTTGATAGTGAAATGCAGCAGCTGACGGAAGACGCTCTCACCCGGTCAGGCGTTCAGAAAGGAGGGGCTGTATTAATTGATATTGAAACGAATTCCTTATTGGCTATGGCAAGCAAACCTGATCTAAATGTAAATGGGTCGCCAGCCAGTCTGAGGAACTATACGCTCGAAAGAATGAAGCCCGGCTCAATCTTTAAAATTGTAACGGCTGCAGCAGCCATTGAAAATGGTCTTGATCATCCGGCAGTTCGCTACAACTGCAATTTAAATCCATATGGTGCCAAAGAAGAAGACAGGCAGCTGGGACCGCTTAGTTTTGATCAAAGTTTTTCGAGAAGCTGCAATTATACGTTTAATGTGTTATCAAATGAGCTGATAAAAAAGGCTCCTGACTACATGGAAGACACGGCAGAGAAGCTTGGGCTGATTCACCCCGTCGGGTGGCGGGGAAACGTCTTCCATTATAGCGGCTTCAAACAGTTTCCTGAAGAAAAGGAAGGTTCGGTTTGGTCCGATCAAAAGGATAAAGGTGCTCCAAAGGCGGTGGCCCAGACGGCAATCGGCCAAAAAGATGTTCAGGTTACCCCCCTTGCGATTGCCAATATGATGGCCACGATTGGCAGGGGAGGAAATGGACTGGAGGTCAAAACGGCAGAAGACATCTTATATAAAAATGGCACCTCTATGTACCATTTTCCTGATCATGAGCTTTCAGAAGCTGAAATTGACCGATATACTGTCCAGAAACTTCAAAAGCTGTTGCGACTCGTTGTGACAGATGAAAAGGGTACAGGAGCAAAATTTAGAACACTTCCGTTCGAAGTGTCAGGGAAATCAGGAACAGCCGAAACAGGCAAAAAGGATTCTGAAGGACATAATTTAATCAATAAATGGTTTGCAGGGTACTTTCCATCGGGTAATCCTAAATATGCGCTTGTCGTCGTGGATGCTGACACAATCGCAAGCCGGGCAGCCGCCGGCCAGGTTTTTTATGATATCGCAAAAGGACTGGATGAGCTGGAGTAAATCAGAACTGGATAGATTCATATACCGATGATAGAATAGTACAGAAGAACGTGGGAAAAGGAGTGAAGATTCATGAACAAAACCCGCTACGGCAATCGGGACAAACGCAGAAAAACGAATATTGTTTTGAATGTGCTAATCGGAGTCGTATTGATCCTCATTGTAGCTGTGGGTTCACAGCTTATTTTGGGCGGAGATAAAAAGCAGTCCTCAAGCAGCAAAGTCTCAGATCAGCAGACCCGGGAAGAGCAGACAAATCAAGAAACGGCATCTGCTCAGGCAGAAAAAGAAAATACAGATTCACAAAATACAGACGATCAGCAATCTGAAGAAGCGAAGCCTGAAGACGAGGAAGAGCAGCCTGCAGAGCCAGCCCAGGAAGATAAAGCAAAAGAAGAGGGTACTGAAAAATCCAAATGGGAGCCTGTCGGTACAGAACAAAAGGGCGAGCACACTACCGTTTATGATAAAGGCTCAGCCGACTGGAAAGAAATGACGAAAGCGATGAGTGCAGCTACTGGTATTCCGGAGGACAATATGACCATCTGGTTCCTGGGGAATAATGGTTCTCCAAATGATGCAAAAGGAACCATCTCTCCCAAAAATTCCAGCGAAAAATACCAGGTAACGCTTCGCTTCATTGAAAACGAAGGATGGAAACCTTTAACGGTTAATAAAGTAAACTAAATAAAAGAAATGGGGCTGTCTGATAAGCCCCATATGCCAAAAAACAGGGAGTCGCTTTTAAAGCGTTCCCTGTTTTTTTGCCGTTAGCGGCTGGCTGATTGAAGAGGAATAGTGGTAACACCCGCTGGCGCAGAGCGCAGCAAAGGCTCGGCGGCTGCCCCTTCGCGAAGGGGCAAGAAACAGCACGAGCCAATCTAAGTGTTTTTTGAATCTGCCATTAAAAATGGTTCCATACTTATTTCGCTTTAAAATGGACAACCGCACTGTAAAATCTCCGGCCATCTTCCAAAACGTGCATTTGATGGGATACAGAGTGAACTTCCATCATTATCGCTTTATTATGAACAATCTGCTCGGCGATTTTCGTTTCAAGTTCCTTAACACTTTGTGCTTCAAAAAACTCCACTTTATCCTTCAAATAATCCAGCTGAAAATTCATCTATTTTTCTCCTTATTTTTTATCTCTTGGCTCTGTTAAGCTTGGCTGCTGATTTCCCTGCAGTCGTCACGTATCCTTACGGACGGGCGGTGAACCTCCTCGCCGCTTTGAGACTGCGGGGTCTCACGCCTTCCGCCTCAATCATCACCATGCTTTAACTAGCCTATCTTTTTATAGTGTAACAAAAACCCCGGTATTGCGGGGGATGGAAAACTTTTCTGTTGAGCTTCCGGGAGGATTATGATAATCTTTGAACAGTTAATGAATTTAATTCATACTATACACATAGGAATTATTATGTTTCAGGGAGCGTGCATCATGGGCAGAGAATTTTTGGATGTATTTGAAGGCTGGGCATCTGATTACGATACAACTGTCAGCGGACATGACGTTGAATATAAAGAAGTTTTCCAAAATTACAGCGGTATCCTGGAAGAAGTAGCTGAAAGATCAGGATCCACGGTTCTTGAATTTGGTCTGGGGACAGGGAACTTAACGGCCATTCTCCACAAAGCGGGGAAAAAAGTATATGGAATCGAACCGTCAAATGCAATGAGAAGAAAGGCAATCGATAAATTGCCTGGAGATATTTCCATTTCAGATGGAGATTTTTTGGAATTCCCAGCTCCTCCAGAGCCGGTTGATTCAATTGTCAGCACATATGCTTTCCACCACCTTACGGATGAAGAGAAGGATAAAGCTGTCGGGATATATGGAAGCATGCTTGCCAAAGGTGGTAAAATAGTCTTTGCTGATACTGTTTTCACTGACCGGGATGCATATGCAAAGAAGATCGATGAATCAAAACAACGGCATTATTTAAGCCTTGCTCAGGATCTTGAAACCGAATATTACACAACTCATGTCGTCATGAAGGAAATATTCGAAAAGCACGGATTCGATGCGGTCTTTACACAAATGAATCCATTCGTATGGATCATGGAAGCAGTAAAACAGTAATTTTAGAAAAATGAGGGCTGACCTAATGAAAATAGCGATAATCGGAGCAATGGAAGAAGAAGTAAACATTTTAAGAGAACAGTTAGAAGGCGCTAAAAGTGTAATCATTGCCGGAAGTGAATTCACAGAAGGAAGCTATGAAGGGAAAGAAATCGTCCTTTTGAAATCAGGGATCGGCAAAGTGAACGCTGCTTTGAGTACAGCCCTGCTTCTTGACCGCTATAAGCCGGATTATGTCATTAATACAGGATCTGCCGGAGGGTTCCATCATTCACTCAATGTGGGGGATGTGGTGGTTTCAACCGAAGTCCGTCATCATGATGTGGACGTGACAGCGTTCGGATATGAATACGGGCAGGTACCGGGACTTCCTCCAGCCTACCTTCCTGATCCAGCGCTATTGGAAATAGCGGAAGCGCAGGCGAAAAATATTGAAGGAATCCAAGTTGTGACAGGAATGATCGCAACAGGCGACTCTTTCATGAATGATCCGGAACGGGTTGAGTATATCCGGACGAAATTTGATAACCTGTATGCGGTTGAAATGGAAGCAGCAGCGATCGCTCAAGTATGTCACCAGTTTGAAGTTCCATTTGTCATCATTCGGGCCCTTTCGGATATTGCCGGAAAAGAATCGGATGTGTCATTTGATCAATTTCTTGAAAAAGCGGGGCTTCACTCAGCTGAGCACGTGCTGCGAATCGTCCGCCATTTGAATTAATTCCAGGAAGCAGGGGAATCGTCCCTGCTGCGACTGATGAAGAAGGTGTATGAATGAAAGTAGTTAAAGGTGTTCATGAACTGATCGGTTCCACTCCCCTTATGGAAATACAGCATTTTCCGCTTCCTCCGGGTACCCGTCTCTTTGCCAAACTCGAGTTTTATAACCCGGGGGGCAGCATTAAAGACCGCCTTGGAAAAGAACTGATTGAAGATGCGTTAAGAACCGGTAAAGTTGCTAAAGGCGGTACCATTATCGAACCAACAGCCGGAAATACAGGGATTGGACTTGCTTTGGCAGCCATCCGTGAAGACCTTCAAGTCATATTCTGCATTCCTGAAAAATTCAGCATGGAGAAGCAGGAAATTATGAAAGCTCTCGGTGCAAAAATTGTTCATACCCCGACAAGTTCAGGCATGAAAGGGGCTATCGCGAAAGCCTCGGAGTTGTTAAAGGAAATCCCCGGATCTTATTGCCCTCAGCAATTTGCGAATCCGGCGAATCCGCTGACGTATTATAAAACGCTTGGTCCGGAGCTTTGGGAGCAGATGGACGGGAACATTGATGTCTTTCTGGCGGGGGCCGGAACAGGCGGAACATTTATGGGAACAGCTGAGTACCTGAAGGAAAAAAATCCGGATGTGAAGACGTGCATCGTTGAACCTGAAGGATCGATTTTGAACGGAGGCGAATCAGGACCTCACAAAACGGAAGGAATCGGTATGGAGTTTCTGCCTGATTACATGAAAAAGGAATATTTTGATTCCATCCATACCGTAACGGATGAAGATGCCTTCCGCAGAGTGGCAGAGCTTGCCAGACGGGAAGGGCTTCTCGTTGGAAGTTCGTCGGGTGCTGCCCTTCACGCTGCATTGGCTGAAGCATGGAAGGCCGAAGAGGGAAGGAACATTGTCACCATTTTCCCTGACAGCAGTGAACGATACTTAAGCAAAAAAATCTACGAAGGGGGAATTTAATCATGAAAAAGCTGACTAAAATGATTCACGGCGGAATTCCCGGCGATGAACACACTGGTGCAGTCAATGTACCGGTGTATCAGGTTAGCACCTATAAACAGGAGCGTGTGGGCGAGCATAAAGGCTACGAATATTCCAGAACAGGAAATCCTACGAGACATGCATTGGAAGAACTGATAAAGGACCTTGAGGAAGGACATGCAGGGTTTGCATTCGGCTCCGGGATGGCTGCCATCTCAGCTGTGATGATGCTGTTCAGCAGCGGAGATCACGTCATTATGACAGATGACGTTTATGGCGGAACATACCGTGTGATGACGAAAGTATTAAATCGTCTCGGCATTGAATCGACTTTTGTGGATACAAGCAATTTAGAGAACATTGCAGATGCGATTCAACCCAATACAAAAGCGCTGTATCTGGAAACACCGACTAATCCTTTACTGAAGATTACGGATATCGAAGCTTCAGCCCGCCTTGCAAAAGAAAAGGGTCTGCTCACAATTGTGGATAACACATTCAGCACACCATATTGGCAAACGCCTCTGACTCAGGGAGCGGATATCGTTCTTCACAGTGCCACTAAGTATATAGGGGGCCATAGTGACGTCGTAGCGGGTCTTGTAGCTGTAAACAGCCAGAAGCTTGCAGAGGAGCTTCATTTCGTTCAAAACTCTACTGGGGGAGTCCTTGGACCTCAGGATTCATGGCTGCTGATCCGCGGTGTGAAAACCCTTGGACTCAGAATGGAGGCACACGAGAGAAATACGAAGGAGATTGTGCGTTTCCTGAAAGAGCATCCGGCCGTATCCAGTATTTATTATCCCGGACTTGAAGAGCATCCGAACCATGCGGTTGCGAAAAAACAATCCACCGGGTTTGGAGGAATGGTCTCCTTTGATGTCGGAAGCCAGGAAAAAGCAGATCAAGTGCTTAGCAAAGTGAAATATTTCACCCTGGCAGAAAGCCTTGGGGCTGTTGAAAGCCTGATTTCTGTTCCAGCCAGAATGACACATGCATCCATTCCGGCAGAAAGACGAAAAGAGCTGGGAATAACCGATGGCTTAATCCGGATTTCCGTGGGAATAGAAGATGCGGATGATTTAATTGAAGACTTGAAACAAGCTCTATCCTGATTTCCTGATATTACAAGTCAGACAGCCTGCCAGAATATGTTATCCTAGTAATTGTCAAAACCTTTTCTGGCAGGTGATTTCTTTGAAAAAGCAATGGCAGGATTTAGTCCAGGATTTTAAAAATTATGCACTTGTCCTTTTATGTGTAGGTACATTTTTTTATATTGGTGTATTAGTAGAATCCGGTCAAAAAAGCGAACAATATGCAATGATGGGAGCCTCCGGTTTTATGCTGGCAGGAGCCATGATCTGTTTTCATGTTTCGCTTGTATATAAAAAGAAACTTCAAAAAGAGGCGGAGTAAGAATAGTCTCATTTACCGATAATCATGGGGCTGTCTGAAAAGTCCTGAAAAGAAACCTTCTGAGCGCTCATAGCATCAGGAGGTTTATTTTTTTACCCGTTTTTTAAAACAATCCCGGTATTGGCTGATGGGAGCGGAAGACGACACTTTCCCCGGAAGCAGCCGGGCTGAAAGAGAAGAGTTAAGGCGGAAAAAAATCTGAGATAAATAGCAAGCGGGACATTATAGAAACCGTTCTGAAGGATGATAATCAGAAAAAACCGTTTTTTTTAGCCCAGCTTAAAACCAGAGCTGATTTTCCCTTACGCGTCAACCTGTCTATGGATGTTACGCTGCCGGGAACCACCCAGTCTTCACCTGCTTGCTCTAATCAGAAGATAAAGCAGGAACAGCGTGTACCGCGCCTATTTTTAAAAAAATTGGAAAAATCGGTTTACATTTCAATGGGATGTGGATATAATTACCATGTATTAAAATTTTTTAAAGGAGGCCGGTTAAAATGATGATTGTTAAGATGGTTCAGCCAAAACAACTGAATGATGAAACCAAATCATATTGGCCGGTTTGTGCATAACGTATGTCCTTTTTCTTCTCTTAAATGGATTTACGCCGCAGGCTAAGCACTGATTTGCTTATTCTGCGGCGTTTTATATTTTATACAAAACGCCCGGGATTCTTTCCTGCGGTGTTTTTTTTGCGGGGAAATTAGGGCAGCCAGCCTTGAAGGGAGGTGATTTCATGACGATCCATTTGCTGTTTGTATCTGTTACCTTTAAAAGACACTCAAAAACCAAAGATGAAATGAATGATGATACCCGAGTAAAAAATCTGATGGAAGAAATCAAACACCGGCAGCTGATGCTGTAAAGCATGTTAAAAAAAACAAAGAAAGGGAGCGGTTAAAATGATGAAAAGTGTATGGATGATTCACCTCAATGCGGAGAAGGGCAGCGGCTAGCCAAAGAAAAAAGATAAGGAGAGAGGGAAATTCCCCATTCTCCTTATCTTTTCTTTTTTTTGCCGTTTTTTTCTTTCTCGGCCCGATAAAATTCGTGGAACATCTTCATAAGGGCCCGCTTTTCAATTCTTGATACATAGCTTCTGGAAATTCCAAGCTCTTTCGCGATTTCCCGCTGTGTTTTTTCTTTTTGCAAATCCAGGCCGAACCTTCCCACGATGACTTCTTTTTCCCGTTCGTCCAGCACATCAATGAATTGCTTCACCTTCTCAAGCTCCATGTTCAGCTGGATGGTATCAATCACGTCTTCGCTTTCTGATTTCAGTACATCGATAAGCGAGATTTCATTGCCCTCCTTATCCTGACCGATCGGGTCATGAAGGGACACATCTTTTTTCGTCTTTTTTAAGGCACGTAAATGCATAAGAATTTCGTTTTCGATGCACCTTGCTGCATAGGTGGCAAGCTTTGTTCCTTTCCCTTGAGAATAGCTCTCGATTGCTTTGATAAGCCCGATTGTTCCGATGGAAATCAGATCCTCTGCGTCCTCTCCGGTGTTCTCAAACTTTTTGACAATATGAGCCACCAATCTGAGATTATGTTCAATGAGAAGGTTTCTGGCATGCTCATCCCCTTCTGCCATTAACTGAAGGTATTTCTTTTCATCGCTGGACGATAAAGGCTGTGGAAAAGCATTGTTTTTCACATAGCCGACGAGAAAAACCATTTCTCTCATCACGTAGGCCAGTGCAGTGAATAGTCCGGACAAATAAGCACCTCCAAGTTCTTTATGTAGGCAATTGCCTATTAGTTATGTGTATGTCGGAATGAGCCCGGCCGTGTCTGTTCACATTGATAAAGTTAAAATGGGGAGAGTAAAGGCTGCATGCATCTGTTGAAACACGGGTAGTTCTATATTATAGTGTGGTAGAGCTTACGGAGGTGCACAAGTTGAAAAAGCTTTTAGTGATTCTTTGTCTTTTAATGGCTGCAGGATGCAGCGCCGGAAATCAGCAGCATAAGGCGGTTGCATTTGGAGACAGCAATACAAGAGGAGCAAATTTCCCTATCAGAGATTATCCTGAAAATGAAAAATGGGTGAACCTTTTAAATCTGTCCAAAAAAGGGGAAGCCAAAATATATAATGCGGGAATTGCCGGAGAGACGACAGAGGATGCCCGGAAGCGATTTAAAAAGGATGTTCTGAAACGAAAGCCTGAGGTTGTCTTTATTATGTTCGGAACGAACGACGCAGTCATTCTCCAAAACGGAAAGCCGCGTGTTTCAAAAAAACGGTTCGAGAACAATCTTCTTTATTTTATTAATGAGATAAAAAAGATAGGAGGCCGGCCTGTTCTGATTACGTGCTTGCCGATTGTAGAGGGAAACGGAACAGATAAGCTTTATTACTCCAGGTACGAGAAAATTTATTATGATGCTGGAAAAGGAGCTCGAAATTGGCATAATTCGTATAATGATATCGTAAGAAAAACAGCGGGACGTGAACACCTGCCTCTTATAGACCATTGGAGAAACATGGTGCGTACAGCAGGGGGAGATACAGATTCCGATCTTATTGCTTCTGGATTAATTGATCCTTCGGGTAATCATATGACCCCCAAAGGAAGCCGTCTGCTTTATGAAGCCATCATCGAGAGCGGTGTATTAGCAGAGTAGACGTATTTCTCTGGTTTCCGGGACAAAAGCCTGCACCATGCTTTTGGTACATACATATATTGCATAAGAGCAAAGATAGGAAGGGGGTCTTGTCGTTATGCCTGCTGGCTACTACCCGTGCAGTCCCGGCTGCGGTCCGCTGCCTTATCCCTATCCGTACATCCCGCCCAATGCTTCTTATGGTTTCTGGTATGCTATTTTAATTGTCGCTTTTATCCTGCTCCTGGTCTTTGGGGGATATTATTGGTACTATGGCGGATATTGCAGCTAAGACACCTCGATTGGATGAGGTGTCTTCTTATGCCTTCTTTGCAGGCCGGGTGGAGGTTTCATGCAATGACATGGTATAATATCTTGCATTCATGATTTGATTCGCTTAGTTGAAGGGTATGGCTTTAACAAAGACAAAAGAAAAGCGCTCAGACTCTCCTTCTAAGGAAATGGACAAGAGAGCGGCGCTTAATTTCGGATTCGATTAACTCGATAAAGTCATGGCTAAGATTTAATTCAGTCGCTTTATAATAGGATTCAATCAAAAGCTCGTCCGATAATTTACGCATACTGGTTGGCCAAATGATTGGCAAGTCACCTCCTGAAAATATGGACTAAAGTTCATCCTGCTGCATAAACTAGTAGGCTGTGTCTTAACTGATTTAAATCTAACACGTTTATCAAAGAGGAACAATCGTTCTGTTATCCACAGAGAAAAGTGGATAACCTGTTAATAGGCTGTTTATAAACTTGAAAAAATTTGAAATGGAAGGCCGGACTTTGTGAATATAGTTATCCACAAGTGTTGGAATAGGCGGGTTTCTGTCGAAAAATTTTCTTAATATTACCATTGTGTCCTGTTAACCAAAGATTTTTTTGAAAGATTTGTCGAAATTCGGTAAGATGGAGACTGGCAAAATATGAACGTAGAGGTGTGAGCCCCTTGCTAAAAATGTTTTTACCAGGTGAATTCGTAAAAAGTATCTTCGAAATAAATCCTTATAAGCTTAAAGAACGCAACATCAAAGGGATCATTACAGATTTGGACAATACCCTTGTAGAATGGGACAGGCCGAGCGCCACACCAAAACTGATTGAATGGTTCAAAGAAATGAATGACTGCGGAATTAAAGTCACCATCGTTTCGAATAACGTAGAGAAGAGGGTAAAAGAGTTTTCGGATCCTTTGCAGATTCCTTTTATCTACAAAGCAAGGAAACCGATGGGGAGGGCATTCCGGAAAGCCATCCTGGATATGCAGCTGAAAAAAGAAGAAGTCGTAGTCATCGGTGATCAGCTTTTAACGGATGTTCTAGGGGGGAACCGGAACGGATTCCATACGATTCTTGTTGTTCCTGTTGCATCAACAGACGGTGTGATGACGAAATTTAACCGTAAAATAGAGCGCCGGATCATGGATAACTTAAAGAAAAAAGGCATGATTCAATGGGAGGAAAAGCAGTGAGTGAAGAAATAATCTGTGTAGGCTGCGGAGCTGAAATTCAAACCGAAAATCCTAATGGCATTGGATATACACCACCAAGTGCTCTTTTGAGAGAACCTGTGATTTGCCAGAGATGCTTCAGGCTGAAAAATTATAACGAAATCCAGGATGTCGCTCTTACCGATTCAGATTTCCTGAAGATTCTTCATGGGGTAGGAGAGACGGATTCTCTTATTGTGAAAATTGTTGATATATTTGATTTTAATGGAAGCTGGATTAACGGAATCCAGCGTTTTGCCGGAAGCAATCCGATTTTGCTCGTGGCGAATAAAGCGGATATCCTGCCGAAATCGGTTAAGGAACAGAAACTGATTCAATGGATGCAAAGGGAAGCGAAGGAAAACGGTCTAAAACCGATTGACGTATTTTTGGTAAGCTCTTCAAGAGGACGAGGTGTAAGAGAAGTAGCCGAAGCCATTGAAAAGTACCGGGATGGGAAGGATGTATATGTAGTCGGCTGTACGAATGTTGGGAAATCCACATTTATTAACCGAATCATCAAGGAAGTGGCAGGAGAGCAGGATTTGATTACCACCTCTCATTATCCCGGCACTACGCTGGACTTGATTGAAATCCCGCTTGATGACGGCTCTGCCCTCTATGATACTCCCGGCATCATTAATCATCATCAAATGGCCCATTATGTAAGTCAAAATGACTTGAAGCTTCTTTCTCCGAAGAAAGAAATTAAGCCAACCGTATTTCAGCTGAATGAAGAACAGACATTATTCTTCGGGGGCTTGGCACGGTTCGATTACCTGCAGGGGGGCCGAAGTGCGTTTACGTGCTATATTCCTAATGAGCTGTATATTCACCGGACGAAACTGGAACAGGCGGATTCGCTATATCAAACCCACAGGGGAGAACTTCTGTCGCCTCCAAGGCCTGAACAGCTGGCAGATTTTCCGGAGCTTGTCCCTCATACGTTTACCATTAAACAAGCGAAAACAGATATTGTTTTCTCAGGCTTAGGCTGGATCACCGTGAATGAACCGGATAAAAAGGTAACAGCGTATGCTCCAAAAGGCGTTAATGTCAGCCTTCGGAATTCGCTCATTTAACATGCATCATTCAGGGGGAGCATAAATGGCAGATTTATATGGTATAATCGGATGTCCGGTCGGCCATTCCATGTCGCCTGATATCCATAACAGGTCATTTCAGGATCAGAATATAGATGCTTCTTATCATCAGTTTCATGTAGAAAAAAACCAGCTTGGCTCTGCAATAAATGGAATCAGGGCACTGGGGATAAAAGGCGTCAATGTAACAGTACCCCATAAAGAAGAAGTCATGGCTTATTTAGATGCGGTCGACGAGACGGCAGCAAGAATGGGAGCGGTCAACACCATCGTGAACCGCAATGGATTTCTGACGGGGTACAATACGGATGGACCTGGCTTTTTAGAAGCAATCAAACCTTATTTAACAAAGGACTTATCCGGCATTAAATGCTTAATCATAGGTGCGGGAGGAGCAGCGAGAGGAATATATGATGCTCTTGCCCATGCCGGGATTGGACATGCCGATATTGCGAACCGGACACTTGAAAAGGCTGCTGCCGTGATGAATGAATGCGATGCAGACGTTCAGGGGAGAGTGCTGAGTCTCGAAGAAGCTGAACAGCATCTCGATCAATACAGTCTGGTTATTCAAACAACATCTATTGGAATGTCTCCAAAGATTCATGAGCAGCCCATCTCATTAGCAAACGTTTTGCCGGGTACTCTTGTAAGTGATATTATTTATAACCCGATTCAGACCGCTTTTTTAAAGGAAGCAGAGGAAAGGGGATGCACCATTCTTTCGGGAGTGGGAATGTTTATCTATCAAGGAGCGCTTTCTTTCCGCCATTGGACAGGTATTATGCCTGACCCTCTTGTGATGGAATCAGTAGTGCTGGAGAAATTAGGAGGAAAATAAATGCTGACTGGAAAACAAAAGCGTTTTTTGCGCGGGGAAGCTCATCATCTTAACCCTATCTTTCAAGTAGGAAAGGGCGGAGTGAATGATAACATGATTAAGCAAATCAGTGAAGCTCTTGAGGTAAGGGAGCTTTTGAAGGTAAGTATTCTTCAAAACTGTGACGAAGACAAAGACACAGTTGCAGAAAGACTTTCCAAAGGAGCAAAAGCAGAGCTTGTGCAGGTGATCGGAAATACCATTGTCCTTTACAAAGAATCTCGGGAGAATAAGCAGATTAAGCTGCCGAACTGACGAAGGGAAATTTTTCGATGAAGGAAATCGGGATTTTTGGCGGAACGTTTGATCCGCCTCATTATGGCCATTTATTAATGGCAAGCGAAGTAAAGGCTGCCTTATCACTGGATGAGATCTGGTTTTTGCCGAACCATCTCCCTCCCCATAAGCAGGATGAAGATCATTCAAGCGCGCATGACCGCTACAATATGCTTGAGCTCGCGATCAGAGGAGAAGAAGGGTTTACGGTCGAACCGATTGAACTTGAGAGATCGGGTCCATCCTATACGTATGATACGATTGTATTGCTCAAAGAGAAGTATCCGGAGCATCATTTTACCTTTATCATTGGTGCCGATATGATTGAATACCTGCCCCGGTGGCACCGGATCGAAGAATTAATGTCTATGGTGCGTTTTGCCGGAGTGGGAAGGCCGGGATATTCAAAAGATACAGCGTTTAATGTGACAATAGCTGATGTTCCTCAATTTGATGTATCCTCTACCATGATCAGGGAACGTATTGAAAACAATAAAACAACAAGCTTTTTGCTTCCGGATCAAATAAAGAAGTATATTAAGGAGAAGGGGCTGTATGGAACGTAATCAAGCTTTGGAATTGGTGAAAGAACAGCTGACAGACCACCGCTACCAGCATACGCTTGGAGTGATGGAAACAGCGATTGAACTCGCCGGAAAATATGGGGCAGACGTGAAAAAAGCAGAAACTGCAGCCATTTTCCATGATTATGCGAAATTCAGGCAAAAATCTGAAATGAAGCAGATTATAATCGATCAGAATATGAAGAAGGATCTGCTGATTCATAACGAAGAATTATGGCATGCACCGGTCGGCGCCTACCTGGTTGAAAAGGAAGCGGGAATTGAGGACAAAGAAATTCTTGATGCCATTAAATATCATACCTCGGGCAAAGCAGGGATGAGCATTTTGGAAAAAGTCATTTATGTGGCTGACTATATTGAACCCGGCAGAAGGTTTCCCGGAGCAGAAGAGGCGCGCGAGGCGGCAAAACGGGATTTGGATGCAGCGATGAAGATGGCTTTGCAGAATACCATCACGTTTTTATTGAAAAAAAACCAGGCTGTCTATCCAATGACAGTGGAAGCATATAACGATTTGATCTTATCCAAACGGGAGGAATCCAAACCAGAATGAATGAAAAAGATATTTTAAAGCTTGCTGTTGAAGCAGCAGATGATAAAAGAGCAGAAGACATGGTGGCACTTCGTATGAAAGGGCTATCCTTAATTGCGGACTATTTTTTGATTTGCCACGGTAATTCAGATAAACAAGTGCAGGCAATTGCACGCGAAATTAAAGACAAAGCAGATGAGAACGGGATTCAAGTAAAAAGAATGGAAGGCTTCGATGAGGCAAGATGGATTCTGATTGATCTTGGAGATGTCGTTGCCCATGTCTTCCACCGTGATGAGCGCCTATACTACAACCTTGAAAAGCTTTGGGGAGATGCGCCTTCCGAAGATTTATCCAAGCTGCTTGAAGTATGATCTATCAGGGATTCGCTGGTGTGTATGACCATCTGATGGAGGATGTTCCATATCAGGATTGGGCCAAACTGCTGGATGAAATGATAAGGAAATACGGAAATACAGGCAGGCGTGTATTGGATGTTGCATGCGGAACCGGCGAAATTGCCGTCCTGCTTCAGGAAAAAGGATATGAAATGTCAGGTGCAGATCTCAGTGAAGAGATGCTTGCTCTAGCCATTCAAAAAGCAGAAGAGAAGAAAATGAGCATCCCTTTCTTTCAGCAGGATATGAGAGAGATGGAAGGGCATGACCGTGCATATGATGCAGTGATGATCAATTGTGATTCTCTAAATTATTTGCTGGAAGATAAAGATGTACAGCAGACATTTAAAGCTGCTGCGGGAATGCTTCGCGATGAAGGCTTGTTCCTTTTCGACGTTCATTCCATTTACAAAATGGAGCATGTTCTAAAAGGATCAACGTTTGCTGACGCGGATGAAGATGTGAGTTTAATCTGGCAATGCTTTGAAGGGGAAAAAAAACATTCTGTTGAGCACGAGCTGACGTTTTTCGTAAAGGATGCCCAGCAATCATACAGCCGCATTGATGAATTTCATCAGCAGCGGACATATCCTCCTGAACAGATTAAATTATGGCTGAAGGATGCAGGGTTTGAGATTCTGGCAGTCTTTGGTGACTTTAAACCCGGAACTCTGGATAATCAAGCTGAACGTCTTTTTTTTGCAGCCAAAAAAACAAACACGTAAAAAGGGCGCCCGAGCGCCCTTTTTTGTTTGCGATTTTTTTCGAAATGCAGAAGGACTTTGGCGAAAGATGCCGAATGTTATTTAACGGCGGCTCCTGAACTGATCCCCGACAAGTGATAGGTCCTCGTCAAACTTCTCATGCGTTTTCCTGAATAAGTGCTCAAACATGCTTCCCAGCTCTTTTTCAAGAACATTGATCCCTTCTCCCGTAACCCCGCCCTTTACACAAACCTTCTTCTGGAGGCCAGGCAGTGTATAATGCCCGGTTTCAATCAGCTTCCCCATCCCGGTAATCATTCCGCTTGCCAGCTGCTCTGCCATTTCTTTGCTGATTTGTGTTTCCCGGACAGCCGCATCCGTAAACCGCTGCAAAAGATAGCTGAAAAAAGCAGGTCCGCAGCTGACAATATCTGAAGCCGCCCTCGTAACATTTTCTTCGATTAATACCGGTTCTGAAATGCTTCCAAAAAGATGAAGAATTCTGGTTCTGCTCTCTTCAGAGCAAGTATTTCCGAATGTAACAAGGGATACCCCGCTTAATGCACGATTTGTAATACTCGGTATCACTCTCGCTGACTGACAGGGAGAGATTTGTTCAAGCAGGCTTGCAGAAACGGGGCTTGTGATGGAAATCAGGCAGTGCTTTTCTGTAAGATGCGTCGAGAGTCTTGTAACGAGAGGATGAAGATCAAGCGGTTTAACACAGAGAAAGATGAAAGAACAATTCCTGACAATATCCTCACTGTTTTCACACACTTGAATGCCGGGAAATTCGGATTGTATATGATAAGCTTTTTCCAATGTCCGATTTGTAATAAATATTGCCGGGGGTTCAATAGCCTCTGATTCTACGAAAGCCTCAATAAGAATTCTTCCCATGTTGCCTGTGCCTATAAAACCGATGTTCAATGGCTTTCCCCTCCTTCACTTGCCTATTCTCCTACACATTATGCTTCCTCCTTTTTACTTATTCCAAAAAACGCTTACGGGGTGATTTATGAACTGGTTTCAAAAATACAGATTTTATTTGATTGGCGTAATTTTTATGTTAATGGCAGCGGTTTTCCTGATTTCAGGAAAGCGGGAGGAAACGGAAAATCCCGTACCTGTCATACCGGATCATCTGAATGTCGGGGAGACGGAGGAAAAGAAAGCTCCTCCAGGACCAGAAACGAAAAGACTTCTCCCGAAACCTGAATTTATGGTTGATGTGAAGGGAGCTGTGAAAAGACCGGGAGTATATGAACTATGGCCGGGAGCAAGAGTAAAGGATGCGGTAGACCATGCGGGAGGTCTGCTTGAAAATGCAGATGGCAGACAGGTAAACCTTGCTTCTGTGCTTTCAGACGGATCAGCTGTTTATATTCCGCTGGAGGGAGAAGAGGTGAATGCGAATGTGCCGGCCCCATCCGGCGGCGGCCCCCAAGATGCAGGAAAGAGTCAGCCCGCGGTCAATTTGAATACCGCCTCGCTTGAGGAGCTGCAGACATTGCCGGGTATCGGGCCATCAAAGGCGGAAGCCATTCTTTCATACCGGGAAGAAAAGGGGAGCTTTATGGCACCGGAAGATTTAAAAGAGGTTTCGGGGATCGGGGACAAAACGTTTGAGAAACTAAAAGATTTCATTCAAGTCAATTGACGTAAGATTTCCATCACCGCTAAAATGATAGAAGGAAAAAAAACGGAGGGCTGCAGATGAACCGGTTATCGTGGGATCAATATTTTATGGCTCAAAGCCATTTGCTTGCATTGAGAAGTACGTGTACAAGACTTTCCGTAGGGGCTACCATTGTCCGCGAAAAAAGGATGATTGCCGGAGGGTACAATGGATCCATCGCGGGAGGGGATCACTGTATCGATTCCGGCTGTTATGTAATAGAAGGCCATTGCGTGCGAACCATACATGCAGAAATGAATGCAATTCTGCAATGTGCGAAGTTCGGAGTCCCGACTAGAGGAGCTGAAATCTATGTTACTCATTTCCCGTGTCTCCAATGCTGTAAAGCGATCATTCAGGCTGGCATTCAATCCGTATTTTACTCCGCCGATTATAAGAATCATCCGTATGCCGTTGAACTTTTTCAGCAGGCAGGGGTCAAAGTAAAACAGGTAGAGAGAAAGCAGCATGAGATAGATCAGAGCGGGGAAAAAGATGAGCTGTTGACGGATTTGCTTACCCGTTTAAAAGAATTAGTGGATGATGAATCCGAAATGAATGAAATTAAACAAAGAGCGGACCGGATAATGTCCGGTTCATGACGGATCAGGAGGTGGATGGTTGACTTACGTTTTATGTGCAGCCGCCTCTGTAATAGGTATTTTATCAGCCCGGTATTCAGCGGAATGGGCAGGCTTCCTTATTGTTCTGATATGGAGTCTGATCCATTCTGCAAGAAAAAGAGAGAATGCAGGTATACTGGCGCCGGCAGTTTTTTTCTTCTTTGTCCTTCTGACTTCCTTTCACAGTTATTTCACCGAAACCGACTTCCGGGAAGGACCCTTTTCAGGAAGAGGCATGCTGACTGTTCATCCGAATGTGGACGGAGACCGGTTCGGTGCAATCATGAAGCTCAATAATTATGAATCTGCAGCGCTAAGGCTGTTTATTAAAGATGAAGCAGATCAAAAGCGTCTCCGGCAGCTGTCAGGCGGGATGATATGCACGGTTTCAGGGAAACTGGAGCCGCCTCTCAGGCCCACAATTCCAAATGGTTTTCACTACAAGGAGTACCTTGAGGCGCAATCCATTCATTGGATGCTGACGGCATCATCGATCGGTGACTGCACAAAAGGTTCTTCTCCTGAAGCGCTGCTGCTTCAGTTAAGATCACAAGGGCTGGCGTTTATTATCGATTCATTCCCTGCAGAATCCGCAGGTATTGTACAGGCGCTTATTTTTGGTGAACGGGAATGGATTAATAAGGATACAGAAACTGCTTATCAAAAGGTGGGAGTCATTCATCTGCTTGCGATTTCAGGAATGCAGGTTGCACTGATTGCAGCCGCAGGAAGATTTGTATTAATGAGAATGGGGGTCAGCAGGGAGGGCTCTTCATGGATCTTGTTTTTGCTTATGCCTTGCTATTTAGTAATAGCCGGAGGTTCACCGTCTGTGCTGAGAGCGGTAGCTGCAGTTGAACTTTACTTTTTGTTCCTTATCATGAGATGGCCGGTACGCCCCCTTAAGCTTTTGTCTCTCCTGTTTATGATCTGGCTTGCAGTCAACCCCTCCCAACTATTCCTTTCAGGCTTCCAGCTGACCTTCATCATCAGTTTTTGTTTACTGGTATCCACTTCTATCTTTAAAAAATACCCAAAAAATATCCTCTTTCAAAACCTTCTTCTCACCTTCCTCTCTATGATTTCAACCATGCCCCTCATTTTACACTCTTTCTGGGAACTATCTCTCATCAGTCTCATTGTTAATTTAATTTATGTTCCGCTTTATTCCTTCCTTATTATGCCGGTATCTCTCTGTTCTTTTCTGATTGCGCTTTTTCAGGCGCCGTTCTGGGAGAACGGAGTTTGGCTCGCATCTCTCCTTATTAATGGAACAAATCGAATGACGGAAGCAATCTCTGCGGCCGATCCCTTTCTTCTTAAACCGGGGAAGCCGCCGGCAGGACTCATGATTGCCTATATTGCGGGTGTGTTTTACTGTTTGTGGACCATGGAAAAAGGGGCAAAGAAAGCAGCAGGGGCTGTATTCATATTAATGGGACTGCTGATTGCAGATCACATCCTGCCTTATTTTGATTCTGCTGGATCTGTCACATTTCTTGATGTAGGGCAGGGTGACTGTATAGTGATTGAGCTTCCGTATAATGCTGGTGTATATGTGATCGATACAGGTGGCAAGCTTTCTTATCAGGCAGAGGATGCGGAATGGAGAAAGCGAAGAGAGGAAAAACAGCTTTCGGATTATACGCTTCTCTCTTATTTATCATCAAAAGGCATATCGAATCTTGATGGGGTTTTTTTAACTCACGCAGATCAGGATCACACAGGGGAATATCTTCACATTCTGAAAAAAATAGGGATAGAAAAGCTTGTTGTTCCGGAAGGATTTGTCAGAGATGAGAAAGACAGAGAGCTTATTACAGAAACTTTGAAAAAAGGCATTCCGGTCTATACAGCAAGAGGTCATGAAATGGTAAAAGAAAAAGCAATAGAGTTTCAGGTTTTGTGGCCGTCAGCATGGAGTGAGAGCAAAAATGAGGACTCGCTCGTCCTTCGTTTTCACCTGGGAGGCAAATGGTGGGTTCTTACAGGGGATCTTGAAAAAGAGGGAGAAGCAGCAATGCTTAAAACAATTGGAGAACGATTGGAAACCGATGTATTAAAAGCTGGTCACCACGGAAGCAAAAATTCTACATCGGATGAGCTTCTTTCTAAAATGGCTCCGTCCGCTGCTGTGCTTTCCGCCGGGAGAAAAAACAGGTACGGCCACCCCCATTACGAGGTCATAAAACGGCTGAATGACCATGGGATTCTTCCTTTGCGGACGGATCAGAGCGGGACGATCCAATACTTTTTTATTGGAGAAAAAGGAACCTTTATCAGCTATCCTCCATACGATGGAGTAACCCAAAGCGGCCGGGAAACAAAAAAATAGAGACTGCAATCCAGTCTCTTCCAACAGATTCTTTCCTTATTCAGCAATCAGGCCGCAACCAGCTTGATGACCGTTGCGATAATGAAAAGGGCTGCAAAAAATCCGAAGGAAACAGCAAAACCAACTCCCGAATCCACAGCGTCATTTCGTTTACTCTGCACATTCTTTTCAAATTCATTCACATTTACCCCTCCTGTTTCCCCATTAGTATAAGGGAAACTAGAAAAAAAATCCATCCTGTACAAGTAAAGATTCTTCCGGTATAGAAGATCTTTACAGCTATACTCTTTTATTTCAAGAGCAAAATAGTAAAGGATGCGGCATCGTTTTTTTGCAGAATGAACCCGGGCCCTGCAAAAGGACGTTTATCATATATGGAGGATGGGGGGATTCCCTCCTTCCTCCGTTTCATCGATTCCGAGCCTTGCCAAAAAGCATGAAACTCTATACGATGGGTGTAGAGTTTTTTTACATAGGAGCTGGATGGACGTGCTGCAGTTTTGGAAGCAGATAAATAATAAAAAGATGGCTTCTGTTTATCTTTTAATCGGGACAGAAGCATATCTGATGGAACAAACGGTTAAAAAGCTGGTGGAAGCCGCTTTGCAGGAAGATGAGAAGGACTTTAATTTTTCTGTGTATGATATGGAGGAAATTCCTGTTGAAACAGCTATGGAAGATGCGGAAACCTTGCCGTTTATGGGAGAGAAGAGAGTGGTTCTCCTTAAAAATCCGATATTTTTAACAGGTGAAAAGAAAAAAGAAAAAATAGACCATAACATAGAACGATTCGAACAATATATTAAAGAACCTGCTCCTTATACAGTGTTAATTGTACAGGCACCATACGAAAAACTGGATGAGCGGAAGAAAATTTCAAAGCTGCTGAAAAAAACGGCAGTAGTCGGCGAAGCCAGGCCGCTGAGTGAGCAGGAATTAATTCAATGGACTCATACATTGGCTAAGCTTGAGGATACGGAGATGGAACAGGATGCTTCTGAGCATTTGGTTGCTTTGACAAATGGAAGCCTGATGTTAATGGACCAGGAAATACTAAAGCTGTCAGCTTACATCGGACCTGGAGGAAGGATAAGCAGATCTTTGGTTGACCAGCTGACAGCAAGGACCCTTGAGCAAAATATTTTTGAATTAATAAACCACGTCACAGCAAGAAAAGCAGATCAGGCCCTTCACGTGCTGCACGATCTTTTAAAGGCAAATGAGGAGCCAATTAAAATATTGTCGCTGATATCCGCCCAAATCCGCCTCATTCTCCAGGTTAAACAGCTTGCCGCCGGAGGATATGGACAGCCGCAGATTGCGAGTACGCTAAAGGTCCATCCATTCCGGGTGAAGCTTGCTGCACAGCAGGCGGCTTCCTTTAGTGAAGAGGAACTGAAATCGCTAATAAAGAAGCTTGCTGAAGCGGATTATGGAATGAAAACAGGCCGGATGGATAAAGTGCTGATTTTGGAGATTTTCTTAATGCAGCTTGCAAGACCCCAAAAAACAAGAACATAAAAAGAGGACCGGCATTGAGCCGGTCCTCTTTCAGCATTGCTTATGCAGACAAACCGTTAACTTGTTTAGTCAAACGTGATTTGTAGCGGGCAGCAGTGTTTTTTTGGATGATTCCGCTTTGAGCAGCTTTATCAATTCTTTTAGCAGCTTCTTGAAGAGCAGTTTTTGCATTGTCAGCATCGTTGTTCACAATAAGTGCTTCAACTCTTTTGATTGCAGTACGCATAGAAGATTTGATTGTTGCATTATGAGCGCGGCGCGCGTCATTTGTTTTTACGCGTTTAATCGCAGATTTAATATTTGGCATCCGATTCACCTCCTAAAAAAAAGCAATCGAGATCTATTTAACTCGATATATTTCCAACATAGAGAACAAGAGATATTTTATCAGACCCCGCACCGTTATGCAATACCTCTGACAAGGAATTTTCGTTGATAGCTCACTTCCCGAATGGCACCGTGCCTTATTGGAAAAAATAAATGCAGGACGAATTACAGGAGGGAAAGAAAAATGAGTGATTCACTGGATCTGACGAACTATAAAATCCGAACCGACCTTGCAATTGAAGCGAGAGATCTCGCCTTGGAGCAGCAGGAAAAAGAACAGACGAAGCAGGAAGGGAGCGGGGAAGTAAAAGGAATCGTGGTAAAGGAACGCACCGAAGGCGATATCAGGCTGACTTCGGTGGAAATCAATAAAGATGGCGAAAGAGCGACCGGAAAAAAGGCGGGAAATTATCTGACCATACAGGCGGACGGAATCCGGCAAAAAGATACGGAATTGCAGCAGAAGGTAATTGAGGTGTTTGCACGCGAATTCAGTCTTTTTTTAGACAGCCTGGGGATAAAGAAAGAAGCTTCCTGTTTAATTGCGGGACTCGGAAACTGGAATGTTACCCCTGATGCACTCGGGCCAATCGCTGCAGAAAATTTATTGGTGACGCGTCATTTATTTGAACTTCAGCCGGAAAATGTGCAGGAAGGATATCGTCCTGTAAGCGTCATTTCACCAGGGGTTATGGGACTGACGGGTATTGAAACAAGTGATATTATCCTGGGGGTTGTAAACCGTATCAAACCGGACTTTATCATCGCAATTGATGCGCTGGCTGCAAGATCTGTTGAACGGGTTAATGCAACCATCCAAATATCCGATACGGGCATTCATCCCGGGTCGGGGGTTGGCAACAAAAGAAAGGAATTGAGCCTGGAAACACTCGGAATTCCCGTTATTGCCATAGGCATTCCAACAGTAGTGGATGCAGTTACAATCGCCAGTGATACGATTGATTATATATTAAAGCATTTTGGACGCGAGATGGCACAGGGAGACCGTCCTTCACGTTCCCTTGTTCCAGCTGGCATGACTTTTGGGGAGAAAAAGAAGCTGACTGAAGACGATCTCCCGGAAGAAGAGCAGCGAAAAACATACTTAGGAATTATTGGAACCCTGCCGGAAGAAGAAAAGAGAGCGCTGATCCATGAGGTGCTCAATCCGCTTGGCCATAATCTCATGGTGACCCCTAAAGAAGTGGATGTTTTTATCAGTGATATGGCCAATGTTATAGCGAACGGTCTTAATTCAGCTCTTCATGGTCAAATAGGCCATGATAATAGAGGAACCTATACACACTAGCATTTTCGTTCTAACTCTCGCAGATTGCTCATAGACTTTATAAGACAATCTCCGGGAGGACGGATATACATGAAACGGATAAATTCAGCCCCTATCCTTGCCATTAGCGGGACAAGCATAAAAAAACTCTTATTTTCAGCCTTTTTGGGCCTTGTCTTTATTTTTGTGCTCTCTGGTGTCCTTACCTCTTTAAAACCTCAGTACAGGCCGGCTTCCGAATCTCTGCACAGCCTTGCCGATGGAATTGCAGGGGAGGCATTTGTTTATCTGATGGGTTCTGAAAACCATTACTTTACTCAGGTACTTCCTGAAGAAAGCAAGCCGGCTGACTGGTCATCGATGTTTTTAAGATTGGCCGCAAGCATTAATTTAAATGACCCGCGAAGCTTGCTTGGAAGAGAGCTCCCCGGTTTTTCATTATATGACAGTGAAATTATTGTTGCCGGTGAAGGTGGCAATTACAGCACGATTATCCCCTTTGAATCAGCTCCGCCTGAAGAAGTTCAGCTTCAGGCACGGGAAGCATCCATAGAGGAGCTGAGAAAAGCTTCGGCTAAAACGGAAGGAACGGCTGAGCCGCCTGTCAATACGACCGGTGATAAACAAGTGGTGTACATTTACAGCACCCATAATACGGAATCCTATCTTCCGCTGTTTAAAAATCCATCCAAAAATTCTGATGATGCCTTTCATAAAAGTGCAAATGTGACGCTCGTCGGCAAAATGCTGGCAGATGAGCTGAAAGCACAGGGAGTAGGGACACGTGTTGAGCAAAAAGATATTCAGAGCCTGTTAAAAGAAAAGAACATGAAATACAGCCAGTCCTACACCGCTGCCAGACCGGTTGTACAAGAAGCAATGGCCTCCGGAAAAGATCTGGCTTATCTGATTGATATTCACAGGGATTCCCGCCGCCATGCACAAACCACGGTGACAATCAAAGGAAAGGCTTATGCCCAGCTCGTTTTTGTAGTTGGCGGAAAGAATGCAAATCGGGAGAAAAATATTGAACTTGCTAAAAAACTCCATACCCAGCTGGCAAAAAAATATCCTGGCCTGAGTAAAGGGGTCACGTTGAAAATTAAAAATTCGAACGGGCTGTTCAACCAGGATCTCTCCGGAAATTCGATCTTGCTGGAAGTCGGAGGAGTAGACAACAATATCGAAGAATTAAGGAATTCTACAAAAGCTGTTGCAGATGTGTTTAGTGAATACTATTGGCAGGCGGAGAAGGTTCAGGGTGATACTAAAGGGAAAACAGAGAAGAAATAATAGGACTCGAGGGATTAAAATGATCAAATTCATGTTTACATCCATTTTTATAGCAGCCCTTCTTTTTCTTGGAGTCCTTATGGGAATGCAAATGGCAGGGACCGGGATGAAGAACCTCCAGGGTTATGACAATCCGGATATGAAAAGTGCCTTTACCTTAAAGAGCGGCGGGGATAAACAGGAAATGGAGGCTTCGGTTCTCGGTCAGTCGATCTCCAGTCATGATTTAGAAGAGAAAAGAAAACAGATTGAAAGCATGGATGCCTTTAATCCACTCTCCGAAGCAGCGAAAGGAATATCATCCGGAATTGAACATCTTTTCAGCAGCCTGATGAAGGCTGCTCAAGGTGAAAAGGATAAATAGCGGACAGCTTCCATTTCGGAAGCTGTTTTTGCTGATAAAACCCATAGGGTTCATCGTTCTCTTCAAAACATTTGTTGAATGTTGAAAATTCAATTGATATAATCAATGCTAGCGCACTGCGCAGTTTTGTAGGAGTGATGGATGATCATGAATAATCAGGATAAATTTAAAAGACAGTCTAAAATCCGTAATTTTTCAATAATTGCTCACATTGACCATGGAAAATCCACTTTGGCGGACCGGATTCTCGAAAAGACTTCGGCAATCACCCAAAGGGAGATGAAGGCCCAGCTTTTGGATTCAATGGACCTTGAACGCGAACGCGGAATTACCATAAAACTAAATGCTGTTCAGCTTACATACAAGGCGAAGGATGGCGAAGAATACATTTTCCATCTCATTGACACTCCCGGACACGTCGATTTCACGTATGAAGTATCACGGAGTCTGGCAGCTTGCGAAGGAGCCGTTCTTGTTGTTGATGCTGCTCAGGGAATCGAAGCGCAAACCCTTGCGAATGTATACCTGGCACTGGATAACAACCTTGAAATCCTGCCTGTTATCAATAAAATTGATTTGCCAAGTGCCGAGCCGGAGCGAGTCCGGAAAGAAATTGAAGATGTTATCGGCCTTGACGCTTCTGAAGCGGTACTCGCTTCTGCAAAAGCGGGGATAGGAATCGAAGAAATTCTGGAACAGGTTGTTGAAAAGGTCCCGGCTCCGACGGGAGATCCTGAGGGCCCTCTTCAAGCCATGATTTTTGACTCGCTTTACGATTCGTACAGGGGAGTTGTAGCGTACATCCGAATTGTGGAAGGTACGGTTAAAGTCGGACAGAAAATTAAAATGATGGCAACAGGGAAAGAGTTTGAGGTGCTTGAACTCGGAGTTTTCACACCAAAAGCCGTTATGAAAGACGAGCTGACAGTAGGAGATGTAGGATTCCTTACGGCAGCCATTAAAAACGTTGGCGATACACGGGTCGGTGATACGATAACCAGTGCCAAGAATGGGGCTACTGAGCCGCTTCCAGGCTATAGACGATTAAATCCGATGGTATACTGCGGACTCTATCCAATTGATACCGCTAAATACAATGATTTGCGTGAAGCGCTTGAAAAACTGGAATTGAATGACTCTGCCCTTCAATACGAGCCGGAAACTTCACAGGCCCTTGGCTTCGGATTCCGCTGCGGCTTCCTCGGACTGCTGCATATGGAAATTATTCAGGAGCGGATTGAACGGGAATTTAACATCGATTTGATTACGACTGCACCAAGTGTTATCTACAGCGTATTTTTGACGGATGGAGAAGAACTGCGCATTGATAATCCGTCCAACATGCCTGATCCGCAGAAAATTGCCAGAGTGGAAGAGCCTTACGTTAAAGCAACGGTTATGGTCCCGAATGAGTATGTAGGGGCTGTTATGGAACTTTGCCAGGGCAAACGGGGCATTTTTATTGACATGCAGTACCTGGATGAAATTCGGGTGAGCATTGTATACGAAATCCCTCTTTCTGAAATTGTCTACGACTTTTTCGACCAGCTCAAGTCCAGCACAAAGGGCTATGCTTCCTTTGATTACGAATTAATCGGATACAAAGAATCCAAGCTTGTTAAAATGGATATCCTGCTGAATAATGAAACGATTGATGCATTATCCTTTATCGTTCACCGCGACAGCGCATATGACCGCGGAAAAGTGATTGTTGAGAAGCTGAAAGATCTGATTCCGCGCCAGCAATTCGAGGTGCCGATTCAGGCGGCCATCGGACAGAAAATTGTAGCCCGTTCTACGATTAAGGCGATGAGGAAGAACGTGCTCGCTAAATGTTACGGTGGAGATATTTCCCGTAAGAGAAAGCTTCTGGAAAAGCAAAAAGAAGGAAAAAAACGCATGAAGATGGTTGGTTCCGTTGAGGTTCCCCAAGAAGCGTTTATGGCCGTTCTTAAAATGGATGATAACTAATAAAAGCAAAAGAGCCCAGCCGGAGAGAGGCTGCATTCTTTGGACGCAGAAGGATGAGCAGCCTGTCCGGGCGGGAAAACTGGATGAGATTCCGCTCTTCCGGATTTGTCTGGAAATCAGCCTCCGGTAAAGTCCGTTGCTGATGATGGGCGCCTGGAATGGCTTAGGACAGTCCCAAGGCGCAAAGCGAATGCCTTGAGCGGAAAACAACAGCCAAATTAAACAAAGCTACTAACTTAAAAGCCAAGGGGATGCCGCAGAGTTTCTGCGGCATCTTCCTGTAAAAGGAGAGTCCATCATGGTGAAAGCAGCCTATGTGCATATCCCGTTTTGTGAATACATATGCCACTACTGCGATTTCAACAAGATATTTATACAGAATCAGCCAGTAGAAGCATATCTGGACTATTTAAATAAAGAAATTGAGCAAGTTATGCAAAAGCATGACAAACAGAAGCTTGATACGATCTTTATCGGGGGCGGCACTCCAACGGCATTGAATGAGCCGCAGCTTACCATGCTGATGGAATCTATTAATCGGCATCTGCTTCCGCTGGATAAAGACATTGAATTTACAGTGGAAGCCAATCCCGGAGACCTTTCCTACGAAAAAATGAAGCTGCTCAAAAGCTTTGGAGTCAATCGCTTCAGTATCGGAGTGCAAAGCTTTAATGACAGACTGCTCGAAAAAATCGGGCGCGTTCACAGGAAAGAGGATGTATTCCGGACAGTCGAAGATGCGAAAAAGGCGGGCTTCGATAACCTGAGCATCGATTTAATGTTCGGACTTCCGGGACAAACGATCGAAGATTTTGAAACAACGCTGGATCTCGCCCTTAGTCTCAACGTCCAGCATTTCTCTGCCTATTCTCTCATCATTGAACCGAAAACGGTTTTTTACAACCTGGTTCAAAAAGGAAAACTTCCGCTTCCTCCTCAGGAAGATGAAGCGCGTATGTACGAAATACTGATGGACCGCATGGAAAGCCGCGGGTTCCATCAGTATGAAATCAGCAACTTTTCTCTGCCGGGAATGGAAAGCAAACATAACCTGACATACTGGGAGAATGAGGAATACTTCGGTTTTGGAGCGGGGGCGCATGGCTATGTAAATGGTATGAGGGAAGTAAACGCCGGTCCGCTGAAAAAATATATGTCCTTAATTGATGAAACAGGATCTCCTGTCACATCCGAACATCATGTAACGGCCAATGAACGGATGGAGGAAGAACTGTTTCTCGGATTGCGCAAAACAGCCGGGATCAGCAAGGGGAATTTTAAAGAAAAATTTGGCCTGGACCTATCGGAGGTTTTCAGCAAACCCATTAATGAGCAGAAAGAAAAAGGATTGCTTGAAGAAACCGATTCCAGAATATTTCTTTCGGTTAAAGGGAGACTCCTCGGGAATGAAGTTTTCCAATCCTTTATCGGCATTTAGCCGTCTTTAAAAAGTAAGACATTTGAATTGACTTTTCTTTTCTGTTTTGATAATTTGTTAATAGTATTAGCACTCAGCTGCTACGAGTGCTAACAGAGGTGATGACAGATGCTAACAGATCGTCAATTGCTGATTTTGCAAGTAATTGTTGATGACTTCATCCAGTCAGCTCAGCCTGTCGGTTCGAGAACCCTGTCCAAAAAAGAAGAGATATCCTTCAGCTCAGCTACCATTCGGAACGAAATGGCAGATCTTGAAGAATTGGGCTTTATTGAAAAGCCCCACACTTCGTCAGGACGTATACCTTCAGAGAAAGGCTACAGGTATTACGTAGATCATCTGCTGTCTCCGAAAAGACTGGCTAGCAATGAGGTTCGAATGATCAAATCTCTTTTTGAGGATAAGATCTTTGAACTGGAAAAAATGGTACAGAAGTCAGCTCAGATTCTTTCAGATATGACGAGCTACACGACCATTGTGCTAGGGCCGAAAGTGAATGAAAATCAGCTGAAACACTTGCAGATTATCCCAATCAGCGAAACTGCTGCGGTTGCTATTATGGTAACCAACACGGGGCATGTTGAAAGCAGGCCGATTTCCCTTCCGGACTCTGTAAGGCCAGGTGATATTGAAAAAATCGTAAATATCCTTAATGAACGACTATCGGGGGTTTCACTTTCCGAACTTAAGGATAAAATGTACAAGGAAGTAGCGAGCATATTAAAGTCTCATATTGAAAATTATGAGCTTTTCCTTGAATCGTTTGAGGACACCCTTCTTCCGACAGACCACCAGGAGAAATTGTTCTTCGGCGGAAAAACCAATATGCTGAATCAGCCCGAATTCAGTGATCTTAAAAAAGTGAAAACTCTTTTGAGAATGATTGATGAAGAAAGGCTGTTTTATAATTTACTCAGCAGCAAGGATGCCGGACTTTCAATTTCAATCGGAAAAGAAAATCAAATTACTGCGATGGAATACTGCAGTCTCATTACAGCTGCATATTCAATCGATGACAAAAAAATAGGGACAATAGCCATTCTTGGGCCGACACGCATGGAATACTCAAGGACTGTCAGTCTTCTTCAAAAAGTTGCCGGAGGCTTGTCAAAGGCTATGTCGGATCAGTATTACAGCTGAGATTGCTGCTTTTTAAAAATGAAGGATGGGGATCGGCAATAACCCATCCCCTTTCTCATGCATTTAAGGGAGGTGAAAGATTGTGGAAAACGAAAAAGACTTAAAAGACCGTGAATGGACAGAAGAATCAGAGGGGAAATCCGCACTTTCAGATGAGGAGGTTCTCGAGCACGATGAAGCTGGGGAAGATTCTTCAGAAACTGCTGAAATAAGTGAAACCGACTCGAAAATTGCGTCTCTTGAAGCGAAGGTAGAGGAGACAGAAGGCAAACTTCTCCGTGTGCAGGCTGACTTTGAAAATTTCAAGCGCAGATCAAGGATGGATGCGGAGTCCGCACAAAAGTACCGCGCTCAAAACCTGATTTCTGAAATTCTGCCGGCGCTTGATAACTTTGAAAGAGCTCTTAAGGTAGAAGCTTCTGATGATAAGACAAAATCCCTTCTGCAAGGAATGGAGATGGTTCACCGCCAGCTCGTTCAGGCTCTTAAAAGCGAAGGCGTAGAAGAAATCGAAACGGTTGGAAAACCATTTGACCCTCATCTGCATCAGGCAGTGATGCAGGCTGAAGAAGAAGGCTATGAGCCGAACACTGTCATTGAAGAGTTTCAAAAGGGCTATAAGCTTAAGGACCGGGTCATTCGCCCGTCGATGGTAAAAGTAAGTCAATAATCTATACATAATTTGAGGAGGTAGCATTATGAGCAAAATTATCGGTATCGACTTAGGTACAACAAACTCTTGTGTGGCTGTTCTCGAAGGCGGAGAACCAAAAGTTATTCCAAATCCGGAAGGCAACCGCACAACTCCATCCGTAGTCTCTTTTAAAAACGGGGAGCGTCAAGTTGGGGAAGTGGCAAAACGCCAGGCGATTACAAATCCCAACACAATCATGTCCGTTAAACGCCACATGGGAACTGACTACAAAGTAGAGGCAGAAGGCAAAAATTTCACGCCTCAGGAAATTTCAGCTGTTATTCTTCAGCACTTAAAATCCTATGCAGAAAGCTATCTTGGCGAAACAGTTACAAAAGCTGTTATCACGGTTCCTGCTTATTTCAATGATGCAGAACGCCAGGCTACTAAAGATGCCGGCCGCATTGCAGGTCTTGAAGTGGAACGCATCATCAACGAGCCGACAGCAGCAGCTCTTGCTTATGGCTTGGATAAACAAGATGAAGACCAGACGATTCTCGTTTATGACCTTGGCGGCGGTACATTTGACGTATCTGTTTTAGAACTTGGAGACGGAGTGTTTGAAGTACGTTCTACTGCAGGTGACAACCGCCTTGGCGGAGACGATTTTGACCAAGTCATTATCGATCACCTTGTCGCTGAATTCAAAAAAGAAAACGGCATTGACCTTTCTAAAGATAAAATGGCGCTGCAGCGTTTGAAAGATGCAGCTGAGAAAGCGAAAAAAGATTTGTCAGGAGTGTCGTCCACTCAGATTTCTCTTCCATTTATCACGGCTGGAGAAGCAGGACCTCTTCACTTGGAACTAAATCTTTCAAGAGCGAAATTCGAAGAGCTCTCTTCAGAGCTTGTTGAACGCACGATGGCACCTGTACGCCAGGCCCTTCAGGATGCTGGCATTTCCAAAGACGAGCTTGATAAAGTCATTCTTGTCGGCGGATCTACACGGATCCCTGCTGTACAGGATGCAATCAAGAAAGAAACAGGAAAAGAGCCTCACAAAGGGGTAAACCCTGATGAAGTTGTAGCACTTGGTGCTTCCATTCAGGGCGGTGTCATTACAGGAGATGTTAAAGATGTCGTGCTTCTTGACGTAACACCTCTATCACTTGGAATTGAAACAATGGGCGGAGTGTTTACAAAGCTGATTGACCGCAACACGACGATCCCGACGAGCAAGTCACAGACATTCTCAACAGCTGCAGACAGCCAGACAGCCGTTGATATTCACGTTCTTCAAGGTGAACGTCCAATGTCTGCCGACAACAAAACACTTGGCCGCTTCCAGCTTACTGACATTCCGCCGGCACCAAGAGGAGTGCCTCAAATCGAAGTAAGCTTCGATATCGACAAGAACGGTATCGTAAATGTGCGTGCAAAAGATCTTGGGACAAATAAAGAACAAACCATCACGATTAAGTCCTCAACTGGTTTAAGTGATGATGAGATCGAACGCATGGTAAAAGAAGCCGAAGTAAATGCAGATGCGGATAAAAAGCGCAAAGAAGAAGTAGAAGTCCGCAATGAAGCAGATCAGCTTGTATTCACGACTGAAAAAACACTTAAGGATCTTGAAGGCAAAGTGGATGAAGCAGAAGTGAAGAAAGCAAACGATGCAAAAGATGCATTGAAAGCTGCAATTGAGAAAAACGAGCTTGAAGAAATTAAAGCGAAAAAAGATGAGCTTCAGGAAATTGTACAGCAGCTGTCTATGAAGCTTTATGAAGAAGCAGCAAAACAGCAGCAGGGTCAAGAAGGCGGTTCTGCTAAGCAAGACGATAACGTTGTAGACGCTGATTACGAAGAAGTAGACGACAACGATAAAAAATAATGAATGATCGACCTAGAAAAGTCAAAGTCAGGCTTGCCTTGACTTTGACTTTTTTTACGGTCATAAATGAACGGGATAAGCCTGACTGCAATAATATGCAAGAGCATGTTTGGGCGGAGCAGCCATATGACATTCGTTACAATTCATGCATACCCCGAGAGGTTCGCTGAAAAAGGGGCTGGAGCCTGCACAAGATGCCGGCTAGCTTTAAAGGCGCTCCGAACCATTGGCTGAGCCACCAGAATCCTGTGTTTTTCAGTATTGCTACAGTAAGCTTAAAAATGATACAATTTACTTTATGTGAGAATTCGGGAGTTGAGAGGATTATGAGTAAGCGAGACTACTATGATGTACTTGGTGTCGGTAAAGATGCTTCGAAAGAGGAGGTCAAGCGCGCCTACCGAAAGCTTTCGAAAAAGTTTCACCCTGATATTAATAAAGAGGCAGATGCCGATCAGAAATTTAAAGAAGTAAAAGAAGCATATGAAGTACTGAGTGATGACCAGAAACGCAGCCATTATGATCAGTTCGGACATACCGATCCAAACCAGGGATTTGGCGGATTCGGAGGCCAGGGCGGGGACTTTGGCGGCGGATTTGGCTTTGATGATATTTTCAGCTCTATTTTCGGCGGCGGAGGCGGTCGCAGAAGAGATCCGAATGCACCGCGTCAAGGGGCTGACTTGCAATATACGATGTCCATGACATTCGAGGAAGCAGCTTTTGGAATGGAAAAGGAAATTGAAATCCCGAGAGATGAGACATGTGATACATGCCGCGGCTCAGGAGCAAAACCGGGAACATCTCCTGAAACATGTTCCCACTGCGGAGGATCCGGTCAGCTTAATGTCGAGCAAAATACACCATTTGGACGAATTGTAAACCGCAGAGTCTGCCATTACTGCAGCGGTACCGGCAAGATGGTAAAGCATAAATGTTCTACTTGCGGCGGCGATGGAACGGTCAAAAAAAGAAAAAAAATTAAAGTGAACATACCTGCGGGAGTGGATGATGGACAGCAGCTTCGCGTAGCCGGTCAAGGAGAACCGGGGGTCAACGGAGGACCGGCGGGAGATTTATATGTGGTCTTCCAAATCAAGCCTCATGACTTCTTCCAGCGCGATGGTGACGACGTTTACTGTGAAATGCCGCTTACATTTGCTCAGGCAGCGCTTGGGGATGAGATTCACGTTCCTACACTTCACGGTAAAGTGAAACTGAAAGTCCCTGCAGGAACACAGGCCGGAACAAAATTCCGTCTGAAAGGAAAAGGGATTCCTAATGTACGTGGGTATGGCCAGGGGGATCAGCATATCGTAGTCCGGGTTGTAACTCCGACAAATCTGACAGAAAAGCAGAAAGAACTGATCAGAGAATTTGCTGAAACAACCGGCAACCGTCCCGATGAAAATGAAGAAAGCTTCTTCGATAAAGTGAAAAGAGCCATAAAAGGCGATTAATAATTAAGGAGTTGGCAGAGGATGAAATGGTCAGAAATCAGTATCCATACAACACAGGAAGCAGTAGAACCAATCTCTAATATACTACATGAAGCTGGTGCGAGCGGCGTCGTAATTGAAGACCAAATGGACCTGCTTAAGGATAGAGAAAGTGTTTATGGAGAAATCTACCACCTCGATCCCCGCGATTATCCTGCAGAAGGAGTAATCATCAAGGCGTATCTGCCAATGAACAGTTTTTTAGCCGAGACGGTTGATGGGATTACAGATTCAATAGAAGGATTGTCCCAGTACGGAATTAATCTGGGCTCTAAACAGCTTACGACAAGCGAAGTGCATGAAGAGGATTGGGCAACAGCCTGGAAGAAGTATTATCATCCAGTCAAAATTTCTGAAAAATTCACCATCGTTCCTACATGGGAAGAGTATCAGCCTGTTCACTCGGATGAACTGATTATTGAGCTTGATCCGGGCATGGCTTTCGGAACAGGGACTCATCCCACTACCGTTCTGTGCATTCAAGCCTTGGAGCGAACCGTGCAAAAAGGGGACCAGGTTATTGATATTGGGACGGGCTCGGGTGTTCTGAGTATTGCGTCTGCATTACTTGGGGCATCATCCGTACAGGCAATGGATCTTGATCCGGTAGCCGTGGAAAGTGCCAGACAAAATATCGTGTTAAACAAGGTAGACGGGCAAGTGGAAGTTTTTCAAAATGATTTGCTTTCCGGAATCACAGGTAAGGCAGATGTCATTGTAGCGAACATATTGGCTGAGGTTATTTTGAAATTCACGGATGATGCCTATCAACTCGTAAAAGAGGGCGGATGGTTTATTACCTCCGGCATCATTCTAAATAAAAAGAACGATGTGAAGGATGCTCTCATAAGTGCAGGATTTGAAATTGCTGAAACGCTAGTGATGGAAGATTGGGTCGCTTTTCTAGCCAGGAAGAATTAGACCTTTCCTGACACATTGCTCACTAAACATAAGGGCCGGCTCTTCCAGCCGTCCCTTTCAAATTTTGCATCCGGCATCTGGAGGAATGGACATGCAGCGTTATTTTACCGATCTGCCTAAACATAAAATCAGCTCCTTTATTCAAGCAGAGGGAGATGATTTTCATCACATCGTCAAAGTAATGAGGATGAGGGAAGGGGACTCTGTCGTCTGGGTGACCTCAGACGGAGAAGAAGCATTATGCACGTTAATGGAACCCGGGAATAGTGAAGTGAAATGTTCCGTAAAAGAATGGATCACGGAAAATAAAGAGCTTCCGGTTCATATAGCCATTGCATGCGGGCTGCCTAAAGGGGATAAGCTGGATTTCATTATACAAAAAGGGACAGAGCTTGGTGCTTTTTCGTTTATCCCTTTTAATGCGGCTCGTTCTGTAGTAAAATTGGATGACAAAAAATCCAAAAAGAAAACCGGGCGCTGGCAGAAAATTGCAAAGGAAGCTGCAGAGCAGTCATACCGGAATCTTATACCTGCCGTTTATGACCCGGTTTCCATTAAAGAACTCATTCAAATCGCCAAGGATTATGACGTGAAAATAGCAGCTTACGAAGAAGCGGCTAAAAATGGAGAGAAAAGCCGGTTTGCCCAAGCTCTCGAACAGCTTTCTCCAGGTCAGACCCTTCTTGTCGCGACAGGTCCTGAAGGCGGTTTTACAGAAGCTGAGATGGAATTACTTCAGGAAAACGGATTTATAACAGCAGGATTTGGCCCTAGAATATTAAGGACGGAAACCGCTCCGCTCTATGCACTTTCAGCGGTTTCCTACCATTTTGAATTAATGAGGTGAAGATATATGGCATCCGTTGCGTTTCATACATTGGGATGTAAAGTAAATCACTATGAAACCGAAGCCATTTGGCAGCTTTTTAAAGAAGCAGGCTATGAGCGGAGAGAGTTTGAAAGCTCCGCAGATGTGTATGTAATCAATACGTGCACAGTAACAAATACAGGGGATAAAAAGAGCCGGCAGGTAATCCGCCGTGCAATCCGTAAAAATCCGGATGGTGTTATTTGTGTAACAGGATGCTATGCCCAGACATCTCCTGCCGAAATTATGGCTATTCCCGGAGTGGACATTGTGGTTGGTACTCAGGACCGTATAAAGATGCTGGATTACATTGACCAGTACAGGGAAGAAAGACAGCCAATCAACGGTGTGAGCAACATTATGAAGGCTCGGACATATGAAGAACTGGATGTTCCAGCCTTCACAGACCGTACGAGAGCTTCTTTGAAAATCCAGGAAGGCTGCAACAATTTTTGTACATTCTGCATCATTCCATGGGCTCGCGGTCTCATGCGTTCCCGCGATCCGGAAGAAGTGATCAACCAGGCTCAGCAGCTTGTAGATGCAGGGTATAAAGAGATTGTCCTGACAGGCATTCATACCGGCGGTTATGGAGAAGACATGAAGGATTACAATTTTGCCGCACTTCTGCGCGCGCTTGATGAGCGGGTAGAAGGACTGAAAAGAATCCGTATTTCTTCCATCGAAGCAAGCCAAATTACAGATGAAGTCATAGAAGTACTTGACCGCTCAGATAAAATTGTCCGCCACCTTCATATTCCGATTCAATCTGCTTCAAATACCGTATTGAAAAGAATGAGAAGAAAGTATACGATGGAATTTTTTGCAGAGAGACTCGTCAGGCTGAAAAAAGCCCTTCCTGGACTTGCTGTTACGTCGGATGTCATCGTTGGCTTCCCTGGGGAAACAGAAGAAGAATTCATGGAGACCTACAATTTTATAAAAGAGCATCAGTTTTCAGAACTTCATGTATTCCCTTACTCCAAGCGGACAGGCACCCCTGCCGCAAGAATGGATGATCAAGTGGATGAAGATGTGAAAAATGAGCGGGTTCACCGTCTAATTGAATTATCCGATCAGCTCGCCAAGGAATATGCTTCCGGCTACGAGGGAGAAGTCCTTGAGGTCATTCCTGAAGAGGAATATAAGGATGCCCCCGGCAGCGGATTATACGTGGGCTATACAGACAATTATCTAAAAGTAGTCTTTCCTGCATCGGAAGACATGGTCGGCCAAATTGTCCGTGTGAAGATTGAAAAAGCAGGTTATCCTTATAGTGAAGGCCAATTCGTAAGAGTATTGGACGATCGTGAAGATTCCATCCGATTAAGCTCATAAGGAATAGGCGGGGACAAAAGGTTTCCGGCTAATAAAAAAACCGAACGATTATTTAAAACTCTGATATAGAGCTTCATAATCGTTCGGTTTTACTGTTTTTATGTTTTTTTCAAAGGCTATGTTAAAGCATGTTGCTGATTTTTTACACCTGTTGATTGGAGCGGAAAGCGAACGACTGCTAGCTGCAATCAACAGCCAAGTTTAACAGTGCTTTTTCAAAAGAAATATTCGGCTTTAAGGACAACAATTTTAGTTATGTCCCAGTCTCTTTTTATGTATGACTTAAAGAGCTTGACTATGTATAATAGAAGAGGTAAGAAGTCCGACAACTAAGTGAGAGGTGTTTATTCATGTCTGAAAAAATCGCAAAAATGATAGATCATACTGCTTTAAAACCGGAGACAACAAAAGAACAGATTGAGAAATTGTGCGCGGAGGCAAAAGAATATGGATTTGCTTCTGTTTGCGTAAACCCTGCCTGGGTAGAATTATGTGCATCCCTGTTAAAGGGAACGGATGTAAAAGTATGCACAGTGATCGGTTTCCCTCTTGGAGCATCCACATCTGCAGTAAAAGCGTTCGAAACCAAGGATGCGATTGAAAAAGGTGCAACTGAGGTTGATATGGTCATTAACATTGGAGCGTTAAAAGATGGCAATGCCGAGCTTGTCGAAAAAGACATTCGTGCGGTTACAGAAGCTGCAAACGGCAAAGCTCTTACAAAAGTAATTATTGAGACTTGTCTTCTGACAGATGAAGAAAAAGTACTTGCCTGCGAACTTTCAGTGAAAGCTGGCGCAGATTTTGTAAAAACTTCAACAGGTTTCTCAACCGGCGGAGCGACTGTCGAGGATATCCGTCTGATGAGAAAAACAGTTGGACCAGAAATCGGAGTGAAGGCATCCGGCGGAGTACGGGACCGGCAAGGCGCAGACACGATGATTGAGGCAGGTGCGACCCGAATAGGTGCAAGCGCAGGAATCAGTATCGTAAATGGCGGAACCTCCCAATCCGATTACTGAGCAAAGCTTCCAAAACCGCGGAATAATTAAGGTTTTGGTTGACCATTTCCACCTGTTATATTATAATGGCAAAGTACATGTTTAAATAAGCATGACAACTTTGAAGCATTCGTCGATTGGTGTATTCGGAGGGAGGGAAATAGCATGTCTAAAACAGTAGTTAAGAAAAATGAATCGCTTGAAGATGCTCTTCGCCGCTTTAAACGTTCCGTTTCAAAAACAGGCACGTTGCAAGAAGCAAGAAAGCGTGAATTTTATGAAAAACCTAGCGTAAAACGCAAAAAGAAATCAGAGGCGGCTAGAAAACGCAAATTCTAAAAGAGGGTGTATTGCATGAGTCTTCTTGATCGTTTAAATCAGGATATGAAGCAAGCGATGAGAAGTAAAGACAAAGACAGACTCACTGTTATACGTATGGTCAAAGCTTCTTTGCAAAATGAAGCGATCAAGCTTAACAAATCCGAGTTGTCTGAGGACGAGGAATTAACGATCCTCTCTCGCGAACTTAAACAACGTAAGGACTCCCTCCAGGAATTCAAAAACGCTGATCGTTCTGATTTGGTAGATAAACTTCAAGCTGAAATTGTGATCGTCAATGAGTACATGCCTGAACAGCTCTCAGATGAAGAACTGCTAACCATCATCAATCAGGCGATTGAAGAGACTGGCACATCTTCCAAAGCTGAGATGGGCAAGGTGATGGCCGCGATTATGCCTAAAGTAAAAGGCAAAGCCGACGGTTCCCTTGTCAATAAGCTTGTACAGCAGCAGCTATCATAATAAAGTAGCAAAACACCTTGCCGGCCGGTAAGGTGTTTTTAGCATTTCTCCCTCCCTTCTTGCTCATTCCCCCTTCTCAACACTGCTTCAAAAAAATTGAATCTTTTCCATTCCTATTACGTATAACCAATATGGGGATCCTGTATCAGAAAGGAGGGGAATCACCAATTAAGTTATTTTTCTCAAGCTTCCTATTCACTGTGATCGTGTCCTTATTATGTACAGTGCCTGTCACTAATGCCGCTGCTGGGGATGGTCATCCAAAAGGAATGCTCATACCGATCCACAAAGAGATCGATCCTGTCCTCGCAAAGTTTGTAGAGCGAAAGATTAACCAGGCCGAAAAAGATGATATCAAACAAATCATTCTTGATATTCATACACCAGGAGGAACTCTTCAGTCTGCACTGAAACTCTCCGGCAAGCTCCGCAAAACCGATATTCCGGTTACAGCCTACATAAATACACATGCCCTCTCTGCCGGCGCATACGTTGCATTAAGTGCCGACTCCATCCTAGTAAATAAACAGTCAAAAATGGGCGCGGCAGCAGTAATTAGAGGCGATGGAGGAGATGCTGATAAGAAGACCCAATCGTTCTGGCTTGCTGAATTAAAAGAAACCGCAGAAAGCAGCGGACGGGATCCTGTCTATGCGCTTGCTATGGCCGACCCATCCATTCATCTTCCTCAATTAAATGCAGGAAAAGGAAGGCTTCTCACCTTAACCGGACAGCAGGCGCTGCAAATAGGATACGCTGAAGGCGAAGCAAATTCATTGCAGGAAGTCCTTGCGCTCCGCGGTTTGTCCTATGCGGATACAGAAAGGCCCAAGGAAGGATTCGCTGAGCATACAGCAAGGCTGTTAACGAGTCCAGCTGTCATTCCAATCCTTTTGACAGTGGCTTTAGTGGGCTTGCTTCTAGAGTTGTATACACCTGGATTTGGGATCTTTGGCTTTATTGGACTGTCAGCTCTCTTTTTGTTTTTCTTCGGTCACTTAGCTGCCGGATTGGCAGGAATGGATGCTGTGCTATTTTTTGCTGCCGGCATCTTGCTGTTGATTGCAGAGCTTTTTCTTCCAGGAGGAATAATCGGCTTAGCGGGAGCGGCGGCTATAGGATACAGTCTATTTATTTCAGCGGATAATCCATCATGGATGGGAATATCCATTGGCATTGCGCTTGCCGTTTGTTTCATTGTTTTCATCTTACTGACAAAGGTGTTTGGTAAAAAAATGAAATTTTTCAAAAAGTTTATTTTAACAGATCAAACAGATACAAAAAGCGGATACATTTCCAATAAATCGCGTTCAGATTTAATTGGACAGCATGGTGTATGCCTGACGGCTCTTCGTCCGGCCGGCACCGTTTTAATTGGAGATGAGCGGATTGACGCTGTATCAGAAGGTACCTTCACTGAAAAAGGAAAAACAGTTAAGGTGGTTAAAACGGAAGGTATGCGAGTAGTAGTCAGGGAAATCGAACCAGCCCAATAGGAGGGATAGTATGGATCCATCAACATTGTTAACGCTTGTCATTATAGCAGCTGCTCTTGTTTTCCTGGGAATTTTCTTTACATTTGTACCGGTCATGCTCTGGATTTCCGCACTGGCAGCAGGCGTAAGGGTAAGCATCTTTACGCTTGTGGGAATGAGATTAAGAAGGGTTACGCCAAGCAGGGTAATCAATCCCCTGATAAAAGCCCATAAAGCGGGGCTTGGAGTTACGACAAATCAGCTGGAAAGTCATTATCTCGCAGGAGGAAATGTCGACCGGGTTGTGAATGCACTGATTGCGGCAGAGCGGGCGAACATAGAGCTAAGCTTTGAACGCTGTGCAGCGATTGATCTTGCAGGGAGAGATGTGCTGGAAGCTGTACAGATGAGTGTTAACCCTAAAGTCATCGAAACTCCTTTTATTGCCGGGGTGGCGATGGATGGAATCGAAATGAAAGCAAAAGCAAGAATTACTGTAAGAGCAAATATTGACCGGCTCGTCGGAGGAGCAGGAGAAGAAACGATTATTGCCAGAGTTGGCGAAGGGATTGTCAGCACAATCGGAAGCTCGGACAACCATAAAAAAGTACTCGAAAATCCTGATATGATTTCCCAAACGGTTCTGAATAAAGGGCTTGATTCCGGTACGGCTTTTGAAATACTCTCTATCGATATAGCGGATGTAGATATCGGCAAAAACATTGGAGCGATTCTTCAAACAGACCAGGCAGAAGCTGATAAGAAAATTGCACAGGCTAAAGCTGAAGAACGCAGAGCGATGGCCGTAGCACAGGAACAGGAAATGAGGGCAAAAGTAGAAGAAATGAGGGCAAAAGTGGTGGAAGCGGAAGCGACTGTGCCGCTCGCTATGGCGGATGCCCTGAAACAAGGCAATATGGGGGTCATGGATTACTTGAATATCCAGAACCTCTCGGCAGACACGGATATGAGAGGGTCAATAGGAAAGCTGAATGATCAGGAAGACAACTGAATGAGGAGGTCTTATGATTGAATGCAATCAGTTCATTGATTGATGCGGTTACGAATAATCCAGTGCTTTCCGGAGCAGTAATCTGGATAGGCGGGCTGCTGGTATCTTTCCTGTTTAAAGAGCGGGTAAAAGAGCCTGAAAAAAAGCCTGAAAAAAAGAAGCGGGCACAGGATTCCTCCGCCTTGAAAAAAACGCAGGTACACGCCTCCATGCAGGAGGTATATCAAAAGGCGAAAGAGCGGTCCTTCACAAATGATTTCTCCGGCAGTGAACAGGAACTGGCTGTCGTTAAATTGAAAAAATCTGCGGCCGGGACCCAAACAGTCCGGAATCCTGTTATTCAGGGGATGATATGGGCAGAAATTATAGGGAAACCCCGTTCGCTGAATCCTCATCATACAAGGCAAAGAAAAATAAGACCGTAATAATCATGTATTAGAACCCTCCTTCCCTCATACATATGAGATGAAGGGGGGTTCTTTTTTATGGCGAAAAAATGGAGCAGCCGCATTGCAAACTGGATAACGAAAACAATCGAACTCCCGCCTGATGTCATGATGGATTTGCCGCGAATCACAATGGTTGGCCAAATCCATATTTATATTGAAAACCACCGGGGACTTCTTACGTTCTCAGATCAGGAAATCCGGCTTCTTCTAAAGCAGGGGCAGCTTCTTATAAAAGGACACAATTTTGTCATCCGGACCATATTACCTGAAGAAATTATGCTGGAAGGAAAAATAGAGCAAGTTCAGTACCTCGAGCAATAGCGAATGGAGGAGAAATGCTTTGAAAAACGGCTGGACAAATTTTTGGATAGGATATGTTCAAATACGAGCAGAGGGTAAAGGGCTCGAGAGGCTGATTAACGACTGTCTGCGGAACGGAATTGCTGTATGGAGGGCAGCGAGGGAAGGGGATCATTCGATTTCCTTTTTTATTCGCCTAAAAGATGTACATGCCTTCAGGGCGGTGCGCAGACAGCATGAATGCCGATGCGTTTTTACGAAAAGAGAGGGATTTCCATTTGTAATAAGGCGTTCTTTTAAGAATAGCGGATTTGTCTTGGGAATTCTTCTTTTTCTGGCCGCTTTATTTATGCTTTCCAATATGATTTGGTCTGTAGAAGTATATGGAGCAAAGCCAGAGACGGAACACTTAATCATGAAGGAACTCGACAGGATCGGAGTTAAAGCAGGCGCTGTTCAGTTCCTTACCCATGATGCAGATGATATACAGAAGATCTTGACGGAAAAAGTGCCTGCATTAACGTGGGTTGGGGTGGAATTGAATGGTACATCCTATCATTTGAAAGTTGTCGAGAAAAATACTCCTGAGCAGAAGGAATACGCGGGCCCGCGCAATATTGTAGCGAAGAAAAAAGCCGTGATCATGAGAATGTATGTGGAACAGGGCCAGCCTGCAGCGATGGTCAATGACCATGTAGAGAAAGGACAGCTTCTCGTTTCGGGAATGATCGGGAGCAAAGGAATTCCCGCAAAGGCAGAAATATATGGAGAGACCTGGTATGAGTCTTCGGTTGAAGTTCCGCTTAAAACGAATTTCAGAGTTTTCAGCGGCAATCAGTCAAACAAACACTATATCTCAATAAACGGCTGGAATATGCAAATTTGGGGCTTCAGACAGGAAGAGCCCGACGTTTATGTTACAGAAGAAGATAAAAGGGAGCTGCAATTTTTAGGATGGAAGACTCCTTTTTCGTATATAAAAGAAATAAAAAGGGAAAAGGAAGAAGTAAGCAGGAGTTATACGGTGAAGGAGGCAGTTAAAGCCGGAGTGGAAATGGGAAAAGAAGAACTTATGCAAAAAATCGGAGAAAGCGGCCGCATATCAGGCGAAAAAGTTTTGCACCAAGAGAATGAGAATGGTAAAGTAAAATTGAAAATACTTTACCAGGTTATTGAAGATATTGTGAAAACTACGCCAATTGTTCAGGGAGACTAAAGAATGCCAGAAGACTTAGTGTCAATGAATCAAAAATTAGAAAATCCGAATGAAGCTCTTATGCTGTTCGGAAATCAGGATATCCATTTAAAAAGGCTTGAAGAAGAGCTTAATGTCACAATCGTTACCCGCGGCGAGGCCGTATATGTTTCCGGGGAATCACTAAATGTCCAGCTGACTGACGATATCCTGCAGGCTTTGCTTAGTGTCATCCGCAAAGGAATCGTTATTTCAGAAAGAGACGTGATCTATGCGGTAAGTTTGGCAAAGAAACAGAAGCTGGAGGAGTTCCAGGCTCTGTTTACGGAAGAAATTGCAAAAAGCGCAAAAGGCAAGCCGATCAGAATTAAAACGCTTGGACAAAGGCATTATATTTCTGCGATCAGACAATCAGATCTTGTGTTCGGCATTGGTCCGGCGGGTACAGGAAAAACGTATCTGGCAGTAGTGATGGCAGTAAATGCCCTCAAGAACGGAACAGTCAAGCGGATTGTGCTGACAAGGCCTGCCGTTGAAGCAGGCGAAAGCCTTGGATTTCTGCCTGGAGATTTAAAAGAGAAGGTAGATCCTTATTTAAGGCCTTTATACGACGCCCTGCACGACGTTCTCGGGCTGGAGCATACAGAACGGCTCATTGAGCGGGGAACGATTGAAATCGCTCCTCTTGCTTACATGAGGGGCCGTACACTGGATGATGCGTTCGTGATCCTGGACGAATCCCAAAATACAACCCATGCCCAGATGAAAATGTTTTTAACAAGACTTGGATTCGGATCGAAAATGGTAGTGACAGGCGATATCACACAGGTAGATCTTCCAAAAGGAGTAAAATCGGGTCTTGCCATAACACGAAGCATGCTTCAGCATGTACCTGGCATTTCATTTATTGAACTTCAGCAGACAGATGTAGTCAGACATCCTCTTGTTGGAAAAATCATTGAAGCTTATGAAAAAAATGAGAACTAACGGCAGATGACCCGCTATGGGTCATCTGTCTATCTATCATGGGACATTTGACTGGATTTCTAAACGGCAGGAGGTGCCTTATATGACAAAAAAGAGGACAGGCCTGAAAAAACAAATCGATCTTATTAATCAATATCGCTTCCTTCACTATATTTTATATGTGCTGTTCGGGATTATTTTGTTTGCTGCTCTTTACGGAAACGTTAAGCCCCAGAACTTAGATATTAAATTGCTTGATATATCCAAGCAGACCTTGTACTCCCCGATTTCTGTAACAGATATGCAGGAAACAGAAAGGAAAAAAAGAGAGGCTTATCAGGAAGTCCCTGATCAGTACAGACTGGTAGAGGAGTATTCTGAAAGCAGAGTCGAAATCGTCAATTTCATCTTTAATTCAGCCATAGAGGTAAACCAGGGGCCAATATTGAAAGAGAATGACGAAACGGCGCCAAAAGGTGAGGAAGAAAAGGCCTCAGAAGTGAAACCGCTTACCGAGAGTGAAAAATCCAGCCTCCTGGAAGATAAACTCTCCGACGGTCTGAAGCAAAAGATTTCTAAAGATACACTTCTGCCACTGCTTGGAGCTTCTCCTGAGGAACTGAAGCTGGCAAAAGAGTCTGTTGTTACAACAGTGAATAAAGTGATGGGTAAGGAAATTACAACGGACAAGCTTGGCGAAGCAAAACAGCAGGTTGAAAAAGAGCTTCAATACACGCCCCTTACCTCTGAAATGCTTCAGTCGGCAATCAGGATTGGTCAATATGCTGTGATTCCCAACTATATTTATGATGACAAAGCTACAAAAGAAAAGCGCCAGCAGGCAGCGGACAGCGTAAAAGAAAGTCTGATCAAGCAAGGGCAAATCATTGTATCTGAAGGTCAGCCTATAACTCCTGATGTGTATCATAAACTGGAAATTGCGGGGCTGATTAACAATAAACAATCCTTCAAGCCGTTTCTTGGTCTCTCCGTATTTGTTCTTTTAACCGTTTCCGTTTTAATATATTATTTTGAAAATCAGCGGAATGCGTCTGAAAAAAAGAATCTCTCTTTGCTGCTCTTTGTGCTGGTGTTCATCATTTCTCTCCTTTTTATGAAGGCCATCAGCCTGTTCCAGCAGCTTGATATTGCATACATAGGATTGATTGTACCTGCGGCAATGGGGCCAATGCTCATAAAATTGCTGATTAGTGAAAGACAGGCTATACTATCCAGTATCATTCTCTCTGTTTGCGGCAGCATTGTATTCAATGAGGGGATTACCGGTACTTTTAATTTTAATATGGGGATCTACTACCTGGCTGGGTGTCTGGCAGGCGTCCTTTTCTTAAATAAGCATAATCTTCGTTCGAGAATCCTGCAGGCCGGACTATTCGTGGCTTTGATCAACATCTTAATGATTTCAGCTTTAACGATGATCCAAAATGGCAACTACTCAAATCTCGAATTTGGAAGCTATGTCATTATGGCTGCAGTTTCAGGACTTGCAGCTTCAGTCCTTGTTATGGGTTTTCAGCCTTTTTTTGAAACGGGATTCGGACTGCTTTCAACCATGCGTCTCATTGAACTGTCTAACCCTAACCATCCGCTCCTAAGGAAAATTCTTACTGAAACACCCGGAACGTATCATCATAGTGTGATGGTGGCGAATTTATCCGAGAGTGCCTGTGAAGCTATTGGAGCCAACGGGCTTCTTGCGAGAGTGGGTGCATACTATCATGACATTGGAAAGACAAAGCGTCCGCAGTATTTTATTGAAAATCAGATGAAAATGGATAATCCCCATGATAAGCTTTCACCTCAGCTTAGTAAGAATGTCATTATTGCCCATGCTTCTGATGGTGCGGAAATGCTGAGAAAGCATAAAATGCCGAAAGAATTTGTTGATATAGCTGAACAGCATCATGGTACGAGTCTGCTTAAGTATTTTTATTACAAGGCAAAGGAACGGGGAGACGAGATTCTGGAGGAAGAATTCCGCTACCCCGGACCAAAGCCTCAAACGAGAGAAATTGCTGTCATTTCCATTGCAGACAGTGTGGAAGCAGCTGTCCGCTCCATGTCGAGTCCAACGCCTGAGCGCATACAGAAACTGGTAAGAGGGATCATCGCTGACCGCCTGCAGGATGGACAGCTTAATGAATGTGATTTAACATTAAAAGAACTGGATATCGTGGCGAAGTCCTTTTGCGAATCTTTAAAAGGGATTTTTCATTCGCGAATTGAATATCCGGAAGTAACGAAACAGAAGGTGAAACAAGCATGAATGAGAGACTGATGATTGATTTGGCAGATGAAACAGGCGAGCTGTCATCGAAGGAAATAAAGATGGTGGAAGAATTGCTGCAATATGCTGCAGAGGAAGAGCAAATAAACGGAGGGGCTGAGATTTCGGTCACTTTTACAGATAACAGCCGGATTCAGGAAATCAATCGGGAATACAGAGGGAAAGATCAGCCCACTGATGTTATTTCTTTCGCGATGGAAGAGCAGGGAGAAGATGAGATTGAGATCATAGGTGCTGATCTACCGGCAGTCCTTGGAGACATCATTATATCTGTCCAAAGAACAAGGGAACAGGCTGAAGACTATGGGCACAGCTTTCAGCGCGAGCTTGGGTTTCTGGCAGTCCACGGTTTTTTGCATCTGCTCGGATATGATCATATGAGCGAAGAAGAAGAAAAGGAAATGTTTACTAAGCAGAAAGGGATTCTAGATTCCTATGGGCTTAAGAGATCAGAAGACCTCTGAGTTAAAACGATTATTGAAAAGCTTCGCATTCGCCTGGGCAGGGATTAAAGATGTATACCGCCGCGAAAGAAATTTTCAAATTCATTGTTTTGCGATGGTATTGGCTGCTGCAGCCGGTTTTATTTTGCAAATAACAGTAAGTGAGTGGTATTTAATTATTGGCTCCATTGGAGCGGTGCTTTCACTGGAGCTCATGAATACCGCAATTGAGCGCACAGTTGATTTAGCGGTAAGCGAATACCACCCGCTGGCGAAAGCTGCAAAGGATGCGGCTGCAGGAGCTGTATTCATTGCAGCCCTTGCAGCTTTGATTTTGGGGCTGCTTATCTTTGTACCGAAGCTTATAAATTTTATATAATTTAGAATATTCACATTATTTATTCTTTAATTCTTAAGAATGAGTGAAAATGAAGGCAATTTCGGGTAAAATAAAAGCAGATGCAGCTGAATGAAAACGAGAGGATGACATGCGGCATGACCACAGATCAATTAATCATAGAAGCTAAAGCAGCAAGGGAAAGAGCTTATGTGCCTTACTCCAAATTTAAAGTAGGCGCTGCGCTTTTGACCAAATCCGGCAAGATTTACGGCGGATGCAACATCGAAAATGCCGCATACAGCATGTGTAATTGTGCCGAACGAACAGCACTATTTAAAGCATACTCTGAAGGAGATCACGACTTCGAAGCGATTGCTGTTGTAGCAGATACAAAAAGACCGGTACCGCCATGCGGTGCTTGCCGTCAGGTGATTTCGGAGCTTTGCAGCAAGGATATGAAAGTAATATTAACGAACATGAACGGTGATATCGAACAGCTTACAGCGGGAGATTTATTGCCGGGAGCATTTTCAGCGGAGGATTTGAATGACTAACAATGGTTTTAAATCAGGTTTTGTTTCTATTATAGGCCGTCCAAACGTGGGCAAATCAACGTTTTTAAATCGGGTGATCGGACAGAAAATTGCGATCATGAGTGATAAACCTCAAACAACCCGGAACAAAATACAGGGAGTTCTCACGACAGATGATTCCCAAACAATCTTTATTGACACTCCAGGCATCCATAAACCAAAACATAAGCTAGGGGACTTTATGATGAAGGTCGCACAGAATACCCTTCGCGAAGTCGATTTGATTATGTTTATGATCAATGCTGAAGAAGGCTATGGCAGAGGCGATGAATTCATCATAGAGAAACTGAAAGAAGTTAAAACGCCTGTATTCCTGGTCATTAACAAAATTGATCAGCTGCATCCCGATCAGCTGTTTCCGCTGATTGAAAAGTACAAAGCCCTATACCCATTTAAAGAAGTTGTGCCGATTTCGGCTTTACAGGGAAACAATGTGGAGACACTTCTTGATCAGATTAAGTCCTATCTGCCTGAAGGTCCGCAATATTATCCCGCGGATCAGGTAACGGACCATCCGGAACGGTTTATTATTTCTGAACTGATCCGGGAAAAAGTGCTTCATCTAACACGCGAAGAAATCCCGCATTCAGTTGCTGTGGTGATTGATGCAATTGAACGAAGAGAAGAAAACGCCTCTGTCTATGTAGCGGCAACCGTTATTGTTGAACGGGATTCCCAAAAAGGAATTGTCATTGGAAAACAGGGGAAAATGCTGAAGGAAGTCGGGCAGCGTGCACGTGTAGATATTGAGGCACTGCTTGGTTCTAAGGTGTTTTTGGAACTGTGGGTGAAAGTTCAGAAAGACTGGAGAAACAAAATGAACCAGCTTAGAGATTACGGATTCAGAGAAGACGAATATTAATTTCAGGCTGCGTTCATGTTAAAGGTGCTGGAAGGTAGGGGTACAGGTGCAGCAGCATGGAATAGGACTGCTGTGTCTGTATGTCTGGAAGAAATAAACTGCCAAGTTTAACAGAGTTTTATTGCACAAATTTAGCAAATATTGTTTAACATGAATAGAAGGAGTCAGGGTCATCCTATCAGTAAGGAATTTGGAATAGCTTTTCTGGTCTTATAGACGAAAGGTGGGGGTATTCATGAAGGATTTTACCTGGAAGGTATTTTATCAGACAGGTAACATTGACACGTATCTTCTTTTTAAAGAAATGGAAAAGGAGCATGCTGATGGGCCCGAAACACAGGAAGATGAGCTGATCCATCCCGATTTTCCGCTGATTTGATTACTGATCCTTCCGGATGGGGAGGGAAAAGGTGCTCCAAAAATGTGAAGGAATTATCATAAGGTCCTCCAACTATGGGGAAAACAATAAAATCGTTACGATTTATACGAGAGAGCTGGGCAAAGTTGGAGTGATGGCTAGAGGGGCGAAAAAACCGAATAGCCGGCTTTCAGCAATGACTCAGCTTTTTACGTACGGAACCTTTTTATTTCAGAAATCCTCCGGACTGGGAAGCCTTCAGCAGGCGGAAACCATAGCTTCTATGCGCTCTATAAGAGAAGATTTATTTTTGACTGCCTATGCCTCCTATCTGGCTGAGCTTTTGGATAAGTCGACAGAAAATATGCAAAGGAATCCCTTCCTTTTTGAACTTCTTCTGCAAATGTTTCAGAATATGGATGAAGGCCGCGATGCAGAAATTCTATTGCGGATGTTCGAACTGAAGATGCTTCCTGTTCTGGGGATTACACCTCATTTAAATGGCTGTGTCAATTGCGGCAGCACAGAAGGAACGTTTCATTTTTCTATAAGGGAAGCCGGTTTTTTGTGCCACCGCTGCTTTGAAAAAGATCCATACCGTCTTGTAATCTCACAGGGGACTGTAAGAATTTTAAGGCTCCTTTATTTTTTTGATTTAAACCGGCTCGGTGAAATCTCTGTCAAAACAGAAACCAAAAATGAGCTGAAGCTTGTATTAACCAGCTATTACCAGGAATATTCGGGACTCTTCTTAAAATCAAAACGCTTTCTTGATCAAATGGACACATTGCGCAATCAATTGTAGAGAGCATGTTGACATGACGGCTTTTTTTCATTATGATTCGTATATAATTCAATTGTGCGAAGAAGGAAAGAAGTAACAGCAATCGTTTGTATGAAAGCGAGTCCGGGATGGTGAGAGCCGGGCTGCAAACTGCTGCGAAAGGCATTCCGGAGCATGTTCGTTTAAAAGAGGGGATTACGGAAGATTGCATCTTCTATCATCCCAAGTAGGGTGGAACCGCGGGTAACTCTCGTCCCTATGTCATTACACGATGGCATAGGGACGGGAGTTTTTATGTTCTTATGTCAATTGTAATCCTTTAGGAGGGATCCAATGAATATTCAAAATATGATTTTAACGCTGCAGAAGCATTGGTCAGAGCAGGGATGTATCCTGATGCAGGCTTATGATACGGAAAAAGGCGCAGGTACGATGAGTCCTTATACTTTTTTGAGAGCGATTGGTCCTGAACCGTGGAATGTTGCTTATGTTGAACCGTCCCGCCGTCCAGCAGACGGGCGCTATGGAGAGAATCCAAACAGGCTGTACCAGCATCACCAGTTCCAGGTGATCATGAAGCCATCCCCTGATAATATTCAAGAACTTTACCTGGATTCTTTAAAAGCTCTTGGGATCGATCCTTTGCAGCATGATATCCGTTTTGTGGAGGATAACTGGGAAAATCCTTCTCTTGGCTGCGCAGGTCTTGGGTGGGAAGTGTGGCTTGATGGCATGGAAATCACTCAATTTACCTACTTCCAGCAGGTTGGCGGTTTGGAATGCAAGCCTGTTTCTGTAGAAATTACATACGGGATTGAACGTCTTGCCTCCTATATCCAGGATAAAGAAAATGTGTTTGATCTGGAATGGACAAAAGGATATACCGTTCGGGATATTTTTGGAATGCCTGAGTATGAACACTCTAAATACACATTTGAAACATCGGATGCCGACATGCTCTTTCAACTATTTACGGTGTATGAAAAGGAAGCGCACCGCCAAATGGACCAGGGACTTGTTCATCCCGCGTATGATTATGTGCTGAAGTGCTCCCATACCTTTAACTTGCTGGATGCGAGAGGCGCCATTTCTGTTACAGAGCGCACAGGCTATATTGGCCGCGTCCGGAACCTCGCTAGAAAAGTGGCAAGAACTTTTTATGACGAAAGAGAAAAATTAGGCTTTCCAATGGTAAAGGAACAGGAGGCGGAAAACCATGGCTAAACGTGACCTGCTGCTTGAAATCGGCCTTGAAGAACTGCCGGCAAGGTTTGTGACCGAATCGATGAATCAGCTTGGAGAAAAAATGCAGAAATGGCTGAATGATCATAAAATCCCGTTTGGGGCGGTTCGGCTTTATTCAACTCCCCGGCGTCTTGCCGTTTTTGTATCGGATCTTGCTGAGAAGCAAGAGGATGTAACAGAAGAAGCAAAAGGACCTGCTAAAAAAATTGCTCTCGATGCTGAAGGCAACTGGAGTAAAGCAGCTGCAGGATTTTGCAGGGGGCAGGGAGCTTCTGAAGAAGACATCTATTTTAAAGAAATTAACGGGGTCGAATATGTGCATGTGCAAAAACATGTCAAAGGCCAATTTACGATGGAACTTCTCAAAAGTCTTGATAAAGTGATCTCAAGCATGACTTTTCCTAAAAATATGAGATGGGGCAGCCAGGAAATGCGTTACGCCCGTCCGATTAAATCCATCGTTGCGCTGTTCGGTTCAGAGGTCATCCCTTTTCAGCTGGCTGGCGTTCACACAGGCAGCGTTATAAGCGGACATCGTTTCTTAGGCGAATCGGAAGTGTCCATCACGGAACCAGCAGAATATGAACAATCTCTCAAAGAACAGTTTGTCATAGCAGACCCGGCGGTCCGTAAACAAATGATTCGAAGCCAGCTGGATGATATCGCAAGGAAAAACAGCTGGACGATTCCTGTTGATGAAACTCTCCTGGAAGAAGTCAATAATCTTGTTGAATATCCCACGGCTCTGTATGGCAAGTTTGAAGAAGAATATTTGACGCTTCCTGAAGAAGTGCTTGTTACCACTATGAAAGAGCATCAGCGTTATTTCCCTGTCAAAAATGAGGAGGGGGTTCTCCTTTCTTACTTTATTACAGTCCGCAATGGCAATGATGTTCACCTTGAAAACGTAGCACGCGGAAATGAGAAGGTTTTAAGAGCAAGACTTTCTGACGCAGCGTTCTTTTACCGGGAAGATCATAAGCTTCAAATCGGTGAAGCGTTAGAAAAACTTGAAAAAATTGTATTCCATGAAGAACTTGGATCCCTTGCAGATAAAGTAAGAAGAGTGACTGCCTTGACGGAAGCTATAGCGAAACGTCTGGAGCTGAGTGAAACGGTTCGTGAAGATGCAACACGTGCAGCCCGCATAAGTAAATTTGATCTCGTTTCCCATATGGTTTATGAATTTCCAGAGCTTCAGGGAATTATGGGAGAGAAGTATGCAAAGCTGCTGGGGGAAAAGGAGACTGTTGCTGCTGCCATCAATGAGCATTACAGTCCGAGACATTCCGAGGATCCCGCTCCGCCATCTGAGGCAGGTGCTGCCGTAGCGATTGCGGATAAGCTTGATACAATTTGTGCATTTTTCTCTATTGGCATGCTTCCTACGGGCTCTCAAGATCCTTACGCACTTCGAAGACAGGCAAGCGGAATCGTTCAAATTCTGCTCGCTCACAACTGGATTATCCCTCTTCCTGAATTGTTCCAGCTGTCGATCTCGGTACTGGGTGTGAGTGAATCCGAAAAACTGATCGAAGATTTAACAGGATTTTTCAAGATGAGGGCGAAGTATGTAATGGACGAAAGAAATGTCCGCTATGATGTTGTAGAAGCAATCCTTCAATCATCCAATCTTGAAATCACTTCGATGATCAAGCGCTCGGAAGTGCTTGCATCTGAATCGGGGGCAGAAGGATTCAAGGAGACAATCGAAGCCTTTTCGCGTGTTCTCAATATTGCTGGAAAAGCAGAGGATGATGCAGCTGTTTCTCCTGATTTGTTTGAAAATGATTACGAGAAGGCGCTTTATGAAAAAGCAGATAAAACAATCGAGAGATACAGAGCAGCTGCCGATTCTTCGGAATACAGTGAGGCATTCGCTGCCCTGAAAAGTATGACCCCTGAAATTACTTCATACTTTGACCATACAATGGTTATGGCAGAGGATGAAAAAGTAAAAAGAAACCGCTTGGCGCAAATGAAGCAGCTTGCGGATGTGATTCGATCATTTGCAGAAATGAATTCGATTCTCGTAAAATAAGAAGAGCTTTGGATCCTGTCTGACAGGATCCAAACTTATATAAAAAGCGTTCAGGCATGACTATTTTTTTAACACGGTTCATATATAATGGGAATAAGATTCAACCAATAATGTACATAATCCTTTGCGGATGAAACGATATAAAGCCGCAGAATGCCGGAATTGGTGGTGAGTACAATCGAACTGAACAAGCGGCAGGAAATTATCCTTCAGATTGTGAAGGAGAACGGTCCTATAACAGGTGAGCATATTGCCGATCAATTGAACTTGACGAGAGCTACCTTAAGACCGGATTTAGCGATCTTAACGATGTCTGGTTATTTAGAAGCAAGACCGAGAGTGGGTTATTTTTATACAGGAAAAACAGGGAATCAGCTGTTAAGTGATAAGCTGAAAAAACTTCAGGTGAAAGATTTTCAATCCATTCCAGTAGTGGTGAGTGAGAATGTGTCAGTTTATGATGCGATTGTCACGATGTTTCTCGAAGATGTTGGAACGCTATTTGTTGTGGATAAAGATTCCATTCTTGTTGGCGTGCTTTCCAGGAAAGATTTGCTCCGTGCAAGCATCGGCAAGCAAGAACTGGCTTCAATTCCTGTAAATATTATTATGACGAGGATGCCGAATATTACCGTTTGCAGAAACGATGATTACATTATGGACGTAGCCAGATCATTAATTGAAAAGCAAATAGATGCACTCCCAATTATCCGGGATACAGATAAAGGATTTGAAGTCACTGGCCGGATTACCAAAACCAATATGACAAAAATTCTAATGAGGCTTGCAGATAACGATATTATTTAGGATAGGGAAGCGGGGGAACGGGATGAACAACCGTGTCGTTTATGTCGTGTCAGATTCAGTGGGAGAAACGGCCGAGCTGGTCGTAAAGGCGGCAATCAGCCAGTTTAATGGAACGGCTGCCAATACAGTGATAAAACGGATTCCTTATGTGGAAGACAAAACAACAATTGAAGAAGTTGTCTCTTACGCGCAAATGGATGGGGCCATTATTTGTTTTACACTGGTCGTACCGGAGTTAAGAAATTATTTAATACAGCTGGCATCTATTAGAAATGTGCCGGTGCATGACATAATCGGGCCTCTGATCGACAAAATGGAAACTTCATACGGAATTCAGGCAAAGTATGAGCCTGGGAGGGTCAGGAAACTGGATGAGGATTATTTCAAGAAGGTCGAAGCGATTGAGTTTGCTGTTAAGTATGATGATGGAAGGGATCCCAGAGGATTGCTGAAAGCCGACATCATCCTGATTGGTGTTTCAAGAACTTCTAAAACCCCTTTGTCTCAATATTTGGCACATAAGCGCTTCAAAGTAGCGAATGTTCCCATCGTTCCAGAAGTAGAACCTCCAGAAGAACTATTCAAGATTCCAGCCAGAAAATGCATAGGTCTAAGGATTAGTGCGGAAAAGCTAAATAACATCAGACGTGAGAGGCTTAAATCACTTGGTTTGAATGATCAGGCTATTTATGCCAATATCAACCGCATCAACGAAGAGATTGAATACTTTAATAAAGTCGTTGACCGGATAGGATGCGACGTTATTGACGTTTCAAATAAAGCTGTTGAGGAAACAGCTAACATTATTCAAACCATTATGAGTAAATAAGGAAGCCTGCAGCATCAGGCTGATGATAGGTCCTTCTTCTTTGCTTTGGGAAGGGAAAGCCCAGCTGATTTATTCAGCCGGGCTTTCCTATGGACTTAATGAAGGAACCAGAAAAAACCTTTTGCTAATTTAAGTTAAAATGATAGATATATTAAGGACTTTGTATTATAATAAAAAATTGTGATAAAATTACACTTTTTAGGTTTAGACTTTGAAGCGGTAGAATAAACTATTTACTAGTATCTGTCAAGGTTTTGAAGCTGAAATGTTTCGACAAGGTTCTGGCTGAGAGGCTTTCGGCAGCGGACCGCGATGAAAATTTCAATGCTTCAATGTATATGAAGTTTTAACCGGCTGGATTTGGCTCATGAAGAAGGATTTTAACGGAGTGATGGAGAATAGAGAAAAATGCCGAAAAAAAGGTGAAAATATTAGTTGATGCTGATGCATGTCCTGTTAAAGAGGAGATTGTTTCTATAGGAGATTCACATGGCCTTGAGACGGTTTTTGTCGCTTCCTATAACCATATGACATCCAATGATTTAGGGAAAAAATGGGTTTATGTTGATACGGACAAAGAATCAGCAGACCTCTACATTGTGAACCGGGTCAAATCAGGAGATGTGGTCATCAGCCAGGATATTGGATTAGCCGGCCTGCTCCTGAAAAAAAACGTTATCGTTTTAACGCCAAGGGGTAAACACTATACAGAGTATAATATAGAAACAGCCCTGCAATTCCGTTACCTTTCCGCTAAAGGAAGAAGAGAAGGAATCCACTCTAAAGGTCCAAAACCATTTCTGGAAGAGGATCGAAAAAATTTTAAAGACGCTCTGGAAAAAATCCTGTCGAATATTGCAGGGATTAATCGTTAAGTCTCGAATACTTCAAACACGGGGATGTTAGAATGGCTCAGAGAATTCCGGAGGATGCTGTACATAAGATTCAGCAATCCGTGGACATCGTCGATGTAATCGGAGAATATGTCCAGTTAAAAAAACAGGGACGCAACTTTTTTGGGCTTTGTCCATTCCATGGTGAAAATACTCCATCCTTTTCTGTTTCACCCGATAAACAGATCTTTCACTGCTTTGGCTGCGGCGCAGGAGGAAATGTATTCTCGTTCCTTATGCAAATAGAGGGCTATGAGTTTGTAGAAGCTGTAAGGCAGATCTCCGAAAAGGAAGGAATTCCTCTGCCTGAGGAAGCTATTCAGTCAGCAGCCGGTTCAAGCCGCGAAAACCGGGATGAGGATACAGCTGAGATGCTGAAAGCTCATGACCTCTTAAAGAAATTTTACCACCATTTGCTGGTAAATACAAAGGAAGGTCAGGATGCTTTGGATTACCTGCTGAATCGGGGCTTTACTAAAGAATCAATTGAGCAATTTGAGATTGGCTATGCTCTTCCGTCATGGAACTTTGTTTCCAAGTTCCTGGCAAACAGGGGATTTAATCTCCCGCTAATGGAACAGGCCGGATTACTCGTGAAAAAAAATGACAGCTCCGACTTCCTCGACAGGTTCAGAAACCGGATCATGTTTCCGATTCTGGATCACCATGGGAACACGATTGCCTTTTCTGGCAGGGTTCTGACAGACGAACAGCCCAAGTACCTGAATAGTCCCGAGACGAAATTATTTAATAAAAGCAAAGTGCTTTATAATTTCCACAAAGCACGGTTACATATTAGGAAACATCAGCAATCCGTTCTTCTGGAAGGCTTTGCGGATGTGATTTCTGCCTCGAAGGCAGGTGTGGAACAATCGGTAGCAGCGATGGGAACCGCACTTACTGACGAACAGGCAAAGATTTTAAAGAGAAACAGTGCTGAAGTCATTATTTGCTACGATTCAGATAAAGCAGGTCTTGACGCAGCATTGCGTTCCGCCAGGACGCTAAGTGAGGCTGGAGCGTCTGTAAAGGTCGCAGTGATTCCAGACGGCCTTGACCCCGATGACTACATTAACCGGTATGGAGCTGAAAAGTTCCGCCAGGATGTAATAGGGGGCAGTATGTCGGTCATGGCGTTTAAAATGCATTATTTTCGAAGAGGAAAAAACCTTCAAAATGAAGCAGAGCGGTTTCAATACATCGAGCAGATTTTAAAAGAGTTTGCAGAACTGCACAATCCTCTGGAACAGGAAATTTACCTTAAGCAGATTTCCGGTGAGTTTGCCATTTCATTGGAGGTTCTGAAGGAAAGACTGACCGAGGTACTCAGAACCGCGGAAAGGCCAAAAGAAAAGAAAGAGCAGAATAAGGCGCCTGCTGAGAAGCCGATGGCTCCCCGCAAGCGAAAAAAGCTGCTGCCGGCGTTTCATAACGCAGAGCGTATGCTTTTGGCTCATATGCTTAAGAATAAAGAGGCGGCCCAAAAGGTGCTGGATACACTTGGCCTGCAGTTTAACATTGAGGAGCACAGAGTAATTGCCACTTATTTATATGCGTTTTATGAAGAAGGCACCGATGAAAAAATCAGTACCTTTATCCAAAGACTCCCCAATAAGGAACTTATGTCCGCTGTAACCGATATCGCCATGATTCAAGTGAATGATGAGCCGAGTTCAGCAGAAATACAGGATTACATGAAACAGATTCTTAATTATCCGAAAATCCTTGATCTGCAAGAGAAGGAAGCGGAAAAAAATGAAGCGGAAAGGGAGAGGGATTTCGTCAAAGCGGCTAGAATCGCCATGGAAATCGTTCACCTTAAACGTTCATTCAAGCAGTAATGATCACCAAAATGTCCATCCATTTTTAATGGAGTTCATCTATAGCAAGTTAGCCGTCTTATGAGAAGGCAGCGCAAAATTCATCTGCCTGAGAAGGCTGCAAGAGTTTGGAAGGAGGGGATCCAATGGCTGACAAACAAACCCATGATACAGAACTTACGCTTGAACAAGTGAAAGATCAGCTAACGGAGATCGGCAAAAAGCGTGGTTCATTGACATATGAGGAAATCGCTGAGCGTATGTCAAGTTTTGAAATGGAATCAGACCAAATGGATGAGTACTATGAATTTCTTGGTGAACAGGGAGTTGAGCTTCAAGGAGAAAACGGTGAAGCAGAAGACCCTAACATACAGGACCTGTCTAAAGAAGAAGAGTTCGATCTTAATGATCTGAGTGTGCCGCCTGGAGTGAAAATAAACGATCCAGTACGCATGTACTTAAAAGAAATAGGCCGGGTTGATCTTCTTTCTGCCAATGAAGAGATTGAATTGGCTAAACGAATTGAAGAAGGAGACGAAGAAGCTAAACGCCGTCTGGCTGAAGCCAACCTGCGTCTCGTCGTCAGCATTGCTAAGCGCTATGTTGGACGCGGAATGCTTTTCCTCGATTTGATTCAAGAAGGAAATATGGGATTAATGAAAGCAGTTGAAAAATTTGATTATCGAAAAGGCTATAAGTTCAGTACGTATGCAACGTGGTGGATTCGCCAGGCTATAACAAGGGCGATTGCTGACCAGGCGAGAACCATCAGGATTCCCGTTCATATGGTTGAAACGATTAATAAGCTGATTCGTGTTCAAAGACAGCTGCTTCAGGACCTTGGACGTGAACCTTCACCTGAAGAAATTGCAGAAGATATGGATTTGACTCCTGAAAAAGTAAGAGAAATCCTGAAAATTGCTCAGGAACCTGTCTCTCTTGAAACGCCGATTGGCGAAGAAGATGATTCTCATTTAGGTGATTTTATCGAAGATCAGGATGCAACTTCTCCTTCTGAACATGCTGCCTATGAGCTTCTTAAAGAACAGCTGGAGGACGTTCTCGACACACTGACGGACAGAGAAGAAAACGTTCTTCGTCTTCGTTTCGGCCTTGACGATGGACGGACGCGCACTCTTGAAGAGGTTGGGAAAGTGTTTGGTGTTACGCGAGAGCGTATTCGCCAAATTGAAGCCAAAGCATTAAGAAAGCTTCGTCACCCTAGCCGAAGCAAAAGACTAAAGGATTTCCTGGAATAGAAAGGAAAGGCGGATTGCCGTCTTTCTTTTTTTTTGCCTTTTTCACGTTTCTTATATACAAATGGGTGCTTTACCGCCCGCTGCGGCAAAAGGCGAGCAGGATTGGTAAGCGCTTACTTTTCGTTTGGTATTTACGAAATAACAGAACATTATTACAATAAGGGTATACATAAAAGATGGACGGAGATTATGATGCAAAATAGTGAACGCAAGCAAATTATTATCGATGAGATTAACCATTGGAAGAGCAGCAGGCTGCTTCCTGAGACATATTGTGATTTTCTGCTCGCATTATACACAGGCGGGAACGGGAACATTGGGAAACAGAAAAAAAAGTTTGGTTATTTGATTCCTTGCTTCATCCTGCTTGTTCTTCCTGCATCACTTTTTATCTATTTTACTGAAATGAATCATTCTTTGCAAATTGCTCTGTTATCCTTATTCACCATTTTCCTGCTGCCGGTATTGAAAAAAAGCAGGAAACAGGGAGCTTTCCACTATTATTTAGGAGTCTTATTTTTGCTGCTTATGCTCATGTCTTTGCTGGGAGCGGACTTTTTACCTTTCCCGAAAGCGGCTGCTTATGCAGGGGTCATTATGCTTCATAGTGCCGTCTGGGTAGTTTCCTCTTTCCGCTTTAAAATCCGTTCTTTTCTCGCAGCCGGCATTGCCGGACTGCTGTTTTCCTCTGCTTCCTTCTTCTTTTAAGCCGCGCATGCAAAGGCTTTTTTACACATATAGAAGATTAAATTTTTAAAAAGTTGTGAAAACAATCCTTTCCTTTTATACTATTAATGTAAGCGTGTTCATTATTCAGGGGGGATTGGATGAATTTTGAGTTAACGGCCGAACAGAGAATGGTCCAAAGAACAATAAGGGAGTTTTCCGAGGCTGAGGTTGCACCTGGTGCGGAAGAAAGAGACAAAACGAAAGAATTTCCAAAAGAGATTTTCAAAAAGCTTGGGGAAATGGGGATGCTCGGTTTGCCTTTTGCTGAAGAATTCGGCGGGGCAGGGGCGGATACAGTCAGCTTTGCTATTGTCACAGAGGAACTGAGCAGAGCCTGTGCATCTACAGGGATTACTTACTCCGCTCATATTTCATTGGGCGGAGCGCCGATCAGCTTATTTGGAACGCATGAGCAGAAGAGGGAGTATCTTTCTAAAATTTGTACTGGAGAGTCACTTGGCGCATTCGGTCTGACAGAGCCAAATGCGGGCTCAGATGCAGGTGGAACAGCTACAGAGGCAGTTGTTCAAGATGATAAATTTGTTATCAATGGAAGCAAGTGTTTTATCACGAATGCTTCATATGCAAAATTTCTGGCATTGACCGCCATCACCGGGAGAGATGGAGGCCAGAAGGAAATCAGCGCTATTATCGTTCCGACGGATGCGAAAGGATTTTCTGTCATCGATAATTACGAAAAGATGGGACTGAATGCATCAAATACGACTGAATTGGTGCTTGATGATGTGGAAGTTCCAGCGGAAAACCTGCTTGGGGAAAAGGGCAGGGGATTCAAGCAGTTCCTTATTACACTTGATGGCGGCCGGATAGGCATTGGGGCAATGGCGGTCGGTATAGCCCAGGCAGCCTATGAGAAAGCGCTGAACTATGCAAAAGAAAGAAAGCAGTTCGGCAGAAGTTTGTCTTCTTTCCAGGCAACCCAGTTTAAGCTTGCGGATATGGCGATGAAGATTGAGCTGGCGAGGACTATGGTCTACAAAGCGGCCTGGATGAAGGATCAGGGAAAAGCTTTTACGAAAGAAGCGTCCATGTGCAAACTGTATGCATCTGAAATCTGTTCTGAGGTAACCAATCAGGCCATTCAGATTCACGGCGGATATGGCTACATGAAAGACTATCACGTTGAAAGATATTTAAGAGATGCGAAACTTCTTGAAATTGGAGAAGGAACGAGTGAAGTCCAGCGAATGGTCATCGCCAGACAGATTGGCTGCTGAATGATAAAAGGTGGTTTTATTGGATTAAATTAGGTTAATTCTCTTTTCCTTCCCTCCAATATAAAGTAAAATGAAGGAAGTTTACGTCTGTTTTTACATATGAGACGAAGTCTGGGAGGAGAAATCATGAAACGGAATCCGCTAATTCCTTTTGCTTTAATTGCTATTTTCGGTATTGGACTCATGCTCTTGTTTTCAGTCAAAGGAATCGGTGACGGGAAGGAAATGGCCGGCGGAGAAAAAGAGAAGCCGAAAACAGAAGATATCGCCAATATGTCCCCCGAAGAAATTTACAAGGGAAAATGTATATCCTGCCATGGAGAGAACTATGAGGGCGGGGTTGGACCGAAGCTTGCAGGCAATGATTTAAGTGTTGATGAAATCAAAAACCGCATTAAAAACGGAGGCGGCGGAATGCCGGCCAATCTCGTACCGGATGATAAGAAACTAGCCGAAATGGCAAAATGGGTATCCGAACTGAAATAATTGAACCCCTCTTGAAGGGGTTTTTGTTTTGCCTGTTGGACATAGCGGAGCACATCACCTAAAATAAGAGAGGATCTACATATTATATGGACAAAAGGTGACATCATGAATGAAATGAAATTATCAAAAAGACTTAGTGCCGTAGCGGACTTTATCCCTGAAGGAGCGATCCTTGCAGATATCGGCTCCGATCATGCTTATCTTCCCAGCTATGCTGTCATGAATGGGAAAATCCAAAAAGCAATTGCCGGAGAGGTCGTTGAAGGCCCTTATCAATCTGCGGTTAAGCAGGTAGAAAAGACCGGTTTGAGTAATCAGATTGATGTCCGCAAAGGAGACGGGCTTGCTGTTTTGAAACCATCCGAAGCAACGTGCATCACGATTGCAGGAATGGGCGGCGGGTTAATCGCCAAAATTCTTGAAGATGGCAAAAACAAACTGGAGCGGGCCGAAAGACTCGTCCTGCAGCCAAATGTGCATGCCAATCATGTTCGGACCTGGCTGATCGCCAATGGCTGGGAGCTCATCGCTGAATCGATTCTGGAAGAAGATCAAAAGATCTATGAAATCCTTGTGGCTGAGAAAGGGAACCCGATGAAGCCATATGAACACAAGAATGAAGCGGCAGCTATTTTATATGGTCCCTTTCTCATGCAGGAGAAAAATGAAGTATTTCTAAAAAAATGGACTCGGGAAAAAGCACATTGGACATCCGTCATTTCCCAGATTGAGAAAGGGAAAAGTACGGAAGAATCAATCAAGAGACGACAGGATATGGAAGAGCTTATTAAAATGGCTGAGGAGGTACTGACATGAGTAAGATTCCAAACGGGTATGAAATCATTGAATTGTTTGAGAGTTTTTCTCCGAAGCGCTATGCGGTGGAAGGCGATAAAATCGGCCTTCAAATTGGAACCCTCCATAAACCGGTAAAAAAAATCCTGATTGCACTGGATGTTCTCGATGAAGTGGTGGATGAAGCAATCGAACAGAACTGTGAATTAATCATTGCCCACCATCCCCCGATATTCAGACCTCTTAAACATGTAAGAACGGATCAGCCTGCCGGTAAGCTGCTGGAAAAGTGCATCAAACACGACATTGCCGTTTATGCGGCCCATACAAATCTTGATGTAGCAGATGGCGGAGTAAATGATATGCTTGCTCAGGCCTTACATTTGCAGGATACAAAAGTTCTATCCCCGACAGCAGAAGAAAAACTTAAGAAAATGACGGTTTTTGTTCCTTCTACTCATGCAGAAGCGGTTAGAAAAGCGATGGGGGATGCCGGGGCAGGGAATATCGGCAACTATAGTCATTGCTCGTTTTCAGCAAACGGAACGGGTACTTTCCTCCCGCTGGAAGGTTCTTCACCGTTTATCGGAGAGGCTGGAAAATTGGAGGAAGCAGAAGAAGTGCGGATCGAAACAATCTATCCTTCGACACTGGAAAAGAAACTCCTTTCTGCCATGCTGAAAGCACACCCATACGAAGAAGCAGCTTTTGACATCCATACACTGGATCAAAAGGGTCTCGATTTGGGACTGGGCAGGGTTGGAAAACTCGAAAAGGAAATGACGCTTGGAGAGTTTGCCGAGTTTGTGAAAAAGGCACTGGATGTGGAAACTGTCCGGGTTGTGGGAGATTTAAATGCAAAGGTGAAAAAATGCGCGGTGCTTGGAGGCGACGGAAATAAATATTTGCACGATGCCAAGTACAGCGGTGCGGATGTTTATGTAACTGGGGACCTTTATTACCATACTGCACACGATGCCATGATGATGGGCCTGAACGTGATTGACCCGGGGCATAATGTAGAAAAGGTAATGAAGCAGGGTGTCACGGACTTGATGCTATCCCTTTGTGAAGAAAAAAAATATGAAGTCAGCATTCTGCCCTCAGAAGTCCATACCGACCCTTTTAAATTTGTGTAAGGAAAATCCTTCAAAAAAACAAAACCCCCTGAGCGCTCAAGCATCTGTGAGCATCCAGAGGGTTTTGTTTTTCTGCTTGCATTTTAAATAATCCTGGTATGGTGTCCGGCTCACCGCTTCATGCATACCGGAGCCGGACTCATGAAGCAAAAAGGGGAAAGAAACTAGATCAGAACCTTCTTCTTTACTTTTTCGTGCGTACTTTCGGAAGGATTTTACTGAGCGGCACAGAGTGCACCACTTCCCAAACCTTGTTTTCATCTTCTTCATATTGCTCGAGAAACGCAATGACCTCTTTTGTAATAGGGGTCGGAGTTGAAGCTCCGGCTGTGATGGCAACCTTTTTAACGCCTTTCAGCCATTCCAGTTTTAACTCGGATAAATTGGAAATCCGGTAGGCAGGTGTTCCGGCAATTTGTTCGGAAACCTGGGCAAGCCGGTTTGAATTGTTGCTCTTCGGATCACCGACAACAATGGTTAAATCGGCTTCTTTTGCCTGTTCGGCTACAGCTTCCTGGCGAACCTGTGTGGCAAGGCATATTTCCTGGTGAAATTCTACGTGAGGATATTTCTCTTTTACTTTTTCCATGATATCGTAGACATCCCATTGGCTCATCGTTGTCTGATTCGTCACTATGATTTTTTCGGATTGTATGTCAAGAGCTTCTGCATCTTCCACGCTTTCGATTAAATGAACAATCTCAGGAGCGACTCCGACAGCACCTTCGGGTTCCGGGTGGCCCTTTTTCCCAATGTAGATGACCTCATAGCCCTTCTCCTTAACATCTCTGATTAAGTCGTGCGTCCTTGTTACATCAGGGCAAGTAGCATCAATGCTGACAAGGCCTTTTTCTTCAGCAATACGGCGGACTTCAGGTGAAACACCGTGTGCCGTGAAAATAACCGTGCCTTTATCTACCTTCTCCATAATTTCAAGACGGTTCGTCCCGTCCAGGGTAATAATTCCTTCTTCCTCAAATGCATCCGTTACGTGTTTATTATGAACGATCATACCTAAAATGTAGATCGGTCTTGGCAGTGTTTTATCCATCGCAGCGTTCTTCGCAATGACCATCGCATCAACAACGCCATAGCAATATCCGCGCGGGGCAATTTTAATGACATCCATGTATCTTCCTCCTAAAGGATGATCAGGCAATGAAACGGAAAAAAGCCGGTTACCGGCTTTTTCTCATTACCTGCCATTATTATATCGAAATGGAGGGAAGAATACAAAACTCTTATACATAAAGTCTAGGTTTTGATGTACCTGGGTCTGTTACAGGCCGGTCAGAGTATTCTTCTTCGGGCACGATGCTTTCAGAAGCTTCCTCCGTGTTTTTGGGGCTCACAGCCTTTTGACTGGGCTGAGGTTTCTCTTCAGACGTACTGCCCTCATCTCCGTCATCGCTGTTCAATTGGCTGAACATCTTAATCATAGCTGGAAGATTTCTTACGAGCGGGCCGTACTGCTGCACCATTGGTGTAACCTGCTGGGCCATTCCAAGAACCTTTTGGACATTCCCGAGCATTCCTGTGATATTGGATGGATTTGCAAGCCCTGTAATTCCCTGCTGGGCAGCTCCTGCAATATTTCCCGCCCCGCCGGCTGAAGGCATAAATCTGGAAAGCAAACCTCTTATGCCGCCCCCGGCTGCCTGCTGAGCTCCCGGAATCTGCCCGCCATTGAATCCATTGATTCCTCCAAACCCCTGGGGCCCTCCTAAACCGCTTTGCCCTCCGAGTCGTCCGAAATTTCCTCCTTGAAGAAGCCCTCTTCCACCCGGGAGCTGACCGTTAAACGGCTGCCTTCCGGAGAAAGGGGGTCCTCCGCTGCCCGGAAACGGTCCGCCTCCTGAAAACGGACCCGGCATGAATCCTCTTCCCTGAACGCCGCCTGGCGGCATAGGTCTCTGTGGAAACATAATCGTACTCCTTTCTCTCCTGTTACCTATTACAGAATATGCATCAGCGGAAAAAATGTTTTTCTTTTCAATAGAAAAGACTTTGGGGAAGGTTGGTGTTTTGTCCATTTATCGTTTATAATGTGAAAATGGTTAAACCTGTCCGGATTCGGAACATCTGCAGACAGGATGGCAGATTATTAAGGGAGTTATTGAAACTATGGAGAGATTTGAACGTTTACAGCTAAAGCCGTTTCTAATAGACGCAGTGAAAGAATTAGGGTTTAAAAATCCTACTGAAATACAGGAAAGAATCATTCCTTCAATTTTAAAAGGAGAAAGTGTTATTGGCCAGTCTCAAACAGGGACCGGAAAAACCCACGCCTATTTGCTTCCCCTATTAAATAACTTGGATCCTAATTCCCAAACTGTACAGGTCGTTATTACATCGCCGACCAGAGAACTGGCGAATCAGATTTACAAAGAAGTTCTTAAACTGATCAGTCACCATGATCAGGAGATTCAGGCAAGATGCTTTACCGGAGGAACAGATAAGCAGCGTTCCATTGAAAAATTAAAACAGCAGCCGCAAATTGTCATTGGGACACCCGGCAGGATCCATGATTTATTAAAAGTGAATGCCCTTCATGTTAACAATGCGAAATCTTTTGTTGTCGATGAAGCAGATATGATCCTGGATATGGGCTTTCTTGAAGATGTCGACCGTATTGCAGGAGGTATGCCTGAGCAGCTTCAAATGCTTGTTTTCTCCGCCACTATACCTGAAAAACTAAAGCCGTTCTTAAAAAAATATATGGCGAATCCGAAATTTACACATGTAGCACCTAAGCAGGCAGCAGCAGAAAAAATTGAGCATGTGCTTGTCCCGCTTAGACACCGGAATAAAACAAAGCTCGTATTCGACATGCTGCAAGCGTATAATCCGTATTTGGCCATTGTTTTTACCAATACGAAAAAGATGGCGGATGCGGTAGCGGATGAACTGGCAGCCAAGGGACTTAAAGTGGGCCGCATTCACGGAGGACTTCCGCCGCGCGAACGGAAAAAAGTAATGAAACAAGTAAATGATCTTGAATTTCAATACGTTGTGGCAACCGATCTTGCAGCCAGGGGAATCGATATTGAGGGCGTCAGCCACATTATAAATTTCGAGCTGCCTCAGGATTTGGATTTTTATATTCACCGGGTAGGCCGGACAGCCCGTGCAGGATACTCAGGCCTTGCAGCTACAATCTACGAAACGTCTGATGAGGACGCCCTGGCTAAGCTTGAAAAAATGGGCATTGTCTTTGAATATAAGGATTTGGACGGATCTGACTGGAAAGTGGCAGATGACCGCCACCGCAGAAAGAATCGCCCGAAAACCGACCGGGAAATAGATGAACGGGCAAAACACGGAATCAGGAAGCCTAAAAAAGTAAAACCGGGATATAAAAGAGCGATGAAGTGGGAAATGGATAAAGTTAAGAAGAAACAGCGCAGACTCAAAAGAAGAGAGAAGTAGGAGGGGACAGTATGCTTAGAATCGGCTCTCATGTTTCAATGAGCGGGAAACATATGCTCTTGGCCGCGAGCCAGGAAGCAGCATCCTATGGAGCGAACACTTTTATGATTTATACAGGGGCCCCTCAAAACACAAGAAGGAAAAAGATTGAGGATTTAAACATTGAAGCCGGACAGGCTCATATGAGAGATCATGGAATGGATCAGATCATTGTCCATGCCCCTTATATTATTAACATAGGAAACTCCGTAAATCCGAATACCTTTGAGCTTGGAGTGGATTTTCTGCGGTCCGAGATTGAGCGGACCGCAGCGCTTGGCGCTAAGCAGATTGTCCTCCATCCAGGTGCACATGTCGGAGCCGGTGCCGAAGAGGGAATAAAGAAAATCATTGAGGGACTGAATGAAGTGATTGTAAAGGATCAGACCGTTCAGATTGCTCTTGAGACAATGGCAGGCAAAGGATCCGAAATTGGTTCCAGCTTTGAAGAACTTGCAAAAATTATGGAAGGCGTTCATTATAATGAGCACTTATCCGTATGCTTTGATACATGCCATACACATGACGCAGGCTATGACCTGATCAATAATTTTGACGGTGTGCTGGATGAGTTTGACCGGATTATCGGTCTCGAACGTTTAAAGGTTCTGCATGTAAATGACAGCAAAAACCCAATCGGCGCCAGAAAAGACCGCCATGAAAATTTCGGCTTTGGCCATATCGGCTTTGATGCGCTTCTTCATATTGTCCATCATCCGAAGCTTTCAGATGTACCGAAAATTCTTGAAACTCCTTATGTAGGAGAGGATAAGAAAAATAAAAAACCGCCATATAAATTTGAAATTGAGATGATCCGCTCAAAGAAATTTGATAAAGATGTATTGAGCAAAATAGTCAGTCAATGAATAGGGAAAAGGCTGTCTGAACCAGACAGCCTTTTTGTGCTTTTCTTTGCGGAAAAGCCGTAATAGCGGAGTTTAGTTTTACATATCCTATTTAACAAACTGCTTAAAAAGCTGATCCACCTGCTGTGCCGTAGCGGGTGACGTTATGGCCGAGATCGTGGCAAGCAGTTTTCTTCTTTCGTTCTCATCAAAAATGTTTACATTTTTCCCTTTGATTACTTTAACAATTTGCGCTGCCTGGGCCGGACTGATGGAAAGCTGATTTTGTTTAGCCAGCTGAAGCAGCTCATCTGCAGTAATGGAATTGACTTTCTGGTTAATGATTTTTTGAAATAGGATCAAGAATGAACCCTCCTCTCACCACAATATATGGGTTGGTGCCTAATATGTGCGGAATAATGAGGCTAGACCGCTTCTCCTCCTGAGTTGACGAAGGATACCATATACATATGGGCTTATAAAGTTTTCATGAATAAAAATAGGCTGGTCTCTAAAAGAATGCGGTTTTTATCTCTTTTACCCTGGGTGTTAAAAGGAAATGAAGCGGCAGGGGAAGAAGCCGCACGTCCCGCAGATTCATGACTGTTAATCATTTAAAGAAGCGAGAAAACAGCCTGTAAATAAAATGAAAAAGGAGAGAACAATGGAAAAAAGACAGCATCGTAAAGAAAAGTTTGGGAGAACCGTTTACCGATTTATTATGATTATTATTGGAGCTTCGCTTGCGGCCATTGCCCTTGAACTCTTTCTTGTTCCAAACAATATTATTGACGGAGGAATTATTGGTATATCCTTGATCCTAGATCATATAACCCCCGCGCAATGGTCTTTTATCAGCTTTGGTACGCTTGTTGTTGTACTGAACCTTCCATTTATGTATTCAGGATACAAACATATTGGGAAAACCTTTATGATTTCTTCTATTTTTGGTGTCATTGCTCTCGCTGTAATCGAAGAGTCCCTTCACCATCTCAAGCCATTCACTTCAGAACCGATTCTTGCAACGGTATTTGGCGGACTCATATTAGGATTGGGAGTGGGGCTGGTTATCCGGAATGGAGGATCCCTGGATGGAACTGAAATCCTTGGAATCCTGATGACGAAGCGCCTTCCGGTATCCGTTGGGGAATTCGTCATGTTTATTAATATCTTCATTTTTGCCTGGGCTGCTTTCGTTTTTGGTCCTGAGCAGGCAATGTATTCGGTGATGACGTATTATATCGCCTTTAAGACAATTGATACGGTTATTCAGGGATTGGATGAGACAAAAGCCGTCATCATAGTGACAGAGCAGTATGAGGAAGTTTCAGATGCGATTTTGCACCGGCTTGGGCGCGGAACAACCAAGTTGAAAGGAAAAGGCGGCTATTCAGATGAAGACACGGAAGTGATATATGCCGTCGTTACAAGACTTGAAGTGACCAAATTAAAGTCCATCATTTATGAAATCGACGATAATGCCTTTCTCACGATTATGAATACTCAGGAAACACATGGTGCCCGATTTAAATCTGCTATTCATTAATACTCCTGCTTTACAAAGTCAGCAATGGGATGTATAATTTCATGGTTATATAAAATGGCTTGCCTAATAAGCGGCCTTTTTCTTTTGGCGTCTAAATCGTAATCGTTCTTACTTTCGTTAAAGCAGCTGTTTCATCAATGGCAGCTGTGCGTTCTGCGCAGAAGTTTGCTGTGCACATACGCATGAATGCTGTGAAGACAGCCTTATTTTATTGTGCAAGAGGTGAAAGGGATGACACATCCTGTTATTGAAATCAGTCATTTGTCTTATACATATGACCGGAATAAAGTGCTCGACGATATTAACCTGACAGTAGTTGAGGGAGCTTTTATCGGTCTGGTCGGACCGAATGGCTCCGGCAAGACCACTCTCTTGAAATGCCTTCTTGGTTTGCTGAAACCGCAAAAAGGGAGCATCCGGCTGTTTGGAGAAGAAATGCGTAAATTTAAAAATTGGCATGAGATCGGGTTTGTTTCACAAAAAGCCAATAGTTTTAATACCGGATTTCCCGCTTCTGTTTTTGAAGTGGTAGCGAGCGGACTGACAAGCAAGCTTGGATTGTTCAGGTACATGAATGCTGCAGACCGGCAAAAAGTCAGTGAGGCGATTGATGCAGTCGGACTTAAAGAGTTTTCGAAAAGAAACATTGGAGAGCTTTCAGGAGGACAGCAGCAGAGAACCTTTATTGCCAGGGCGCTGGTCAGCAATCCCAGACTTCTTATTTTAGATGAACCGACAGTAGGAGTGGATTCAGCATCCGTCCAAAATTTTTACAGTATGCTTAAAGATTTAAACAAAAGACTTGGAATTACGCTAATACTCGTCACACACGATGTCGGAACCATTTCGGATAAAGTAACACAGGTTGCGTGTTTAAATAAAACGCTGCACTTCCATGGGTCCCCTCAGGAATTTGATGAAGTGAATGGGCAGTCTCTGTCGGATTATTACGGTCACCCGGTACATGTTTTAACTCATGACCATCATGGGGAGGGACATCAGCATGATTAGTCCGTTTTTCGAATATGAATTCTTGCAAAATGCATTTTTTTCCGGCCTTCTCATTGGGCTGATTGCTCCAATGCTTGGGGTTTACATTGTTGTAAGACGTCTCTCCCTGATTGCAGATGCTCTAAGCCATGTTACACTTGCGGGAATTGCGGCCAGTCTTTTTCTGGAAAAGAAATGGGGGATTTTTTCGGGACTGAACCCTATTTATATGGGGATGGCGTTTTCAGTTACAGGCTCATTAATGATTGAGAAGCTGCGCAGCCTTTATAAACATTATCAGGAACTGGCAATTCCGATTATTTTATCCGGCGGAATTGGGATTGGAGCCATTTTTATTTCACTTGCAGACGGCTTCAATAAAGATCTTCTGAATTATTTATTTGGCAGCGTCTCGGCTGTTACCCGCTCGGATTTAATGATTGTAACAGGCATTGCCATTTTCGTCCTGCTGATCATCGCACTGTTATATAAAGAGCTGTTTGTTCTTTCTTTTGATGAGGAGCATGCAGCCGCATCGGGTATACAGGCAAAATGGATTCACTTCATTTTCATTCTGACGGTTGCCCTGGTCATTGCGGCTTCAATGAGAATTGTCGGCATCCTGCTCGTATCCTCTTTAATGACGCTGCCTGTCGCTGCAAGTATCCGATTGGCTAAAGGGTTTAAGCAGGCTATGATCTTATCTGTCATTTTCGGCGAATTGTCTGTTATGGCAGGGCTCATTCTTGCCTATCAGCTGGATTTAGCCCCTGGCGGTACGATTGTGGTATTGAATGTCTTGATTTTGGTGCTTTCCATCTTAGCAAGCAAGCTAAAAAGGGGACATGTCCAATGAATATTGAGCAAGCTCTGCAGATGCTTAAGGATTCGGGTTACAAATATACAAGCAAGCGTGAAGAGATGCTATCTTTCTTTGCTGACTGCAATAAATATCAAACAGCCAGAGATGTTCTGGAAAGCATGAAACCGAATTATCCGGGATTGAGTTTCGATACGATTTACCGTAATTTATCCCTGTTCGCGGAATTGGGTATTCTGGAAACAACAGAGCTATCCGGAGAAAAACAGTTCAGGTTTACATGCAATCATGCTCACCATCACCACCATTTTATTTGTATGGATTGCGGAAAAACAAAAGAACTTCAATCGTGTCCGATGGATAAGCTGAAAGACGATTTGGAAGGGTACGATGTAAGCGGACATAAGTTTGAAATTTATGGTACGTGCCCGGACTGTGTGCAGTAAAAAGAAGAGGGCTGTTCTGTAAGGCCGATTAAAGCTTCCCGCTCTTTTACCTTGCGTCTGTTTTGGATGATTTCCGCTACTGGCTGCCGGGCGGCGGTTGAACATTTTGAGCGTTTTGCGCTGCCTCACCTTTCCTGCTGCTCTCAGCAAAAGTCAGCAAGCTTCCGCTCCAATCAGCAATACCAAGCTTTTCAATAAAAACAAACCCCCTGAATGCTTATAAGCATTCAGGGGGTTTTGGTTTTGGTTAAGGTTTTGGTGCAATTATTTCCTCTCTTTAGGACTTTCCAGAGAGTTTTACTAAGCAGCGCAATCTTGCGGAGGCAGGCTGTACCTTCCTTAATGGGAGGTCTCTATTTCGCCTGCTTTTCGATCCGGTTCACCCATTTTTCCGCTTCATACCAGCTGTTGACTCTGATAACCTGACTTGGAACAGGATCTTGATTATAAGGGGTATTGAAAAGAATAACAGGGATGCTGAATGTTTCGCTGATCATACAGGCATTATCATGCTTATCCTCAAAAAATACATCAATTTTATGTTTTTTTACGGCCTCCAGTTTATCATGAGTGCCGACTAAATCAATGTTGTGATAGGATAGATCATTTTGTTCAAACCATTTTAGTGTCGTATCATAAAGATGAAGACCACGTGCACTGATGAAAACCAATTTATATTTTTCTTTCCATTTTTTAAGGACAGCTTTAGCTCCCTTTGAAACAGGTGCTTCCCCGTAAATGATCGGCTCAAATTCATCCATCCACTGGTCCAATTCTTCATAGCTGACTTCAAGCGCTTTCGTTAAATCATAATCCTTTATATCATCCAGAGTAATTTGTTTCTTGAATGATTTATTTAAATAAGGGACAAAGGTTTCAGGCGGTGTAACGGTTCCGTCAATGTCAATTCCTAAACGCAGCATAAAGACACTCCTTTTTTTATCTTTTCCCAGTGTACCACAAAGGGAGAGGGAAAAAGTATGGAAAGAGGCATAAAAGAAACCGTCCTTCTGCATACTAAGGAATGCTCCTTATATCTGAAAGTGAGGGGAAAGGAATGGCAGATGAAAGACACTTTGAAGATCACGGCGGCATGACGAACTCAGATCAGGTGAATGGTTTGAATAACCGTGATGAATTAATGGAAATGGACAAGCACCGTGAATATAAGGAAGAAACTGCTGCAGAGGTTGCTCCTCCGATTGGTTCTTACCGTAAAGAGGAACAGTATGCAGATGATAATCATGACCGTGATGGGGCGGCTGAAGGAAGAACAACCGGATACATCGCCATCGCACTCTCCATTATTTCCCTGTTTTTGCTTCCCGTTATTCTCGGAGCTGCGGGAATCATCGTAGGATTTGTGGCCAGAAGAAAAGGTGCCAGCACATTAGGGGCCTGGGCAATTGGAATTGGTGCAGTTTCCCTGATTCTCGGATTGTTTGTTACTCCATTCTTTTAATAATGAAGATGGGCACTCCCGTTTGGGAGTGCCCATCTTATTTTAGGAATTAACTTCTGCTTTTTCAGCAGCCTGCTTTGCATAATGCTCTTCAGCGAGTTTATCGATTTCTTTTTTCAATTCCTCAACCATTGTTTCTTCCGGAACTTTCCTTACAATCTGGCCTTTCATAAATAAGAGACCTTCACCGCGTGCTCCTGCGATTCCAATGTCCGCCTCTCTTGCTTCACCGGGACCGTTCACCGCGCAGCCAAGAACTGCGACTTTAATTGGGGCCTTAATGCTGGAAATATACTCTTCAACCTCGTTTGCAATGCTGATTAGGTCAATTTCAATCCGTCCGCAGGTTGGACATGAAATCAATGTCGCAGCATTGGAAGCAAGCCCAAAGGATTTAAGAAGCTCACGGGCTACCTTAATTTCTTCAACTGGGTCCGCGCTTAGAGAGATGCGGAGAGTGTTTCCAATTCCCATTCTCAAGATCGCTCCAAGGCCGGCCGCGCTTTTGACCGTACCCGCAAAAAGCGTCCCGGATTCTGTAATCCCGAGGTGCAATGGATAATCAAAGGCTCTGGAAGCTTTCTCATACGCTTCAATCGCCAGGTTGACATCAGAAGCCTTCATGGAGACGATGATATCATGAAAGTCAAGGTCTTCCAGGATTTTAATATGGTGCAGGGCGCTTTCGACCATTCCATCCGCTGTAGGATATCCATATTTTTCAAGGATGCGTTTCTCAAGAGAACCGGCATTTACGCCAATGCGAATCGGAATCCCTTTTGCTTTAGCCGCATTTACCACGGCTTCTACTTTTTCCCTGCGCCCGATGTTCCCAGGGTTGATCCGTATTTTATCTGCTCCGCCTTCAATGGCTTTAAGAGCAAGTTTATAGTCAAAGTGGATATCAACAACAAGAGGTATGTTGATTCGCTTTTTAATTTCCGCAATCGCATCAGCAGCACGTTCATCAGGGCATGCAACCCGGACGACCTGGCAGCCTGCTTCTTCAAGCCGGTTAATTTCCGCAACCGTTGCTTCGACGTCATGTGTTTTAGTGGTAGTCATGCTTTGTATAATTAACTCATTATTTCCGCCAATCGTTAGATTGCCGACTTTGACGGGACGAGTCTTTGTACGATGTGTGATTTCACCCACGTGTGGATCGCTCCTTATTCATATAGGTTTGGTAACCAGAATGATATCTTTTCCTCCCATATTGTATCAGTGATTTGGATGTATTGACAAGGAAATAGACAAATCGGCTACTCATACACAGGGAATTTGTAGGAGTGTCCTGTAAGAATCCGATTGGCTTTCGTGCCTGGATTCAGCTTTTCAAAATCTTTGACTGCCGTTTCCAGAGGGACTGGAATCGAGTTTCCATTCACTTTGTTGATCATGATTAGAACGGATTCGCCTTTGCGGACATTCAGTTTTTTAAAGCTTTCTTTTCCGGCAGGCTGTGCAGAAACGATCAGGGTGTCTGTTTCGTTTGCAGGGATGGTTCCAATTCTTAAATCATAATAAATAATATACGCGAGCAGTGCGATGGAACAAAGCAAAATGAGCCTTTTCACTGACAAATCACCCTTTATGCCTGGAATGATACAGCATATGCTTGTCCCATTTAAAACATGCCGCATAAACATTTATTTAGCCTTACAAGAAAGAATGTGGTGCAGTCCGGTAGTCCGTTTCAAAATCCTTGTCCCATTTCCTTTTCGTATGTTTTGGCAGCCTGCTTTTTCTTTGACGGGCGATGAACCTTCTTCTGACGGACAGCCTTTAATCAGACTGAACCTTCCTTTAAAACCAACGGACTTTCACTAAGAAAACCCCCGGAATGCTTACCGGGGGGATTCCACTCCAATATTTTCTCTAATGTGTGATTTTTTTACACTCCTCTGTAAAAAGCTATTTTGATTTTGTATTCTTTTAGCCATAAATTGGACGAGGTAATCTAAAATGCCGCGTGCTTTTTTGCAGATAAATTCAGGTTTAATTCCCATTGAAGCGGGAGAAATCTGAGTGTCTTTGTCTTTGTTTGATGGCCCGGTCTTTTCCCTGCTGATAATGCCAAATCGATAGGGTAAGCCAGCAAATGCTGCATAAATAGCCGCCTAATACATCACTTGGATAATGAACACCCAAGTATATTCTGCTGAGTCCGATGCCGGCAATCATGAGAATGCTGAACAGCACCAGCAAGTTTTTGCCCCTGCGGCTTTTCAGATGCTTCCACAGAATGAAAGCAAGAATACCGTAAAAGGCCACTGCTTCCATTGAATGGCCGCTTGGAAAGCTAAAGCCCTGCGCAGAGGAAAGTCTGTGGAAATCAGGTCTTGGCCGATGAAAAAGAAGTTTTAAAATCTGATTCAGCATTGCTGAACCAAGGACGACGGTGACATAGAGAAGGACCTCGCTTCGATGCATCAGTATTTTTCTGAATATCAGCAGAGATAATACCGCCAGTATGAAAACGATGGTACCGGACCCGGCCCAGGACAAAAATTTCATGATGTCCGTCACTGGCGGGGATTCAAAAGTCTGGACAAAGGAAATCACATGCTGATCAAACGAAATCACTAAATCTTTATGGACAAAATAGGCTGTTAATCCAAATAAAACGGCAAAAACCAGACTTAGTAAAAACGCTTTGCTCAAGTATTGCTGCATTTTTTCACCGATCATTATTCATACTCCCAGTATTCATGATTTATCCTGACAAATACCCTAATTCCTCAAGAATAATCATCTCTTAGGCTGGTAATACGGAACCATAAAAAAACAGAGCGGGTATTTTCGCTCTGTTTTTATGCAGTCATTAAGTGATGGCTGCCGGTTCTGTTTTGGAAGGAATTTCTTTAACGGCCAGGTATAGCATAACGATATGAACAAACCATTGGACAAGTCCCTGGCTCGGAACAGCTGCCTGCAAGCTCGTCATGATCGTGAAGAAAAGGGTGGCAAGTGTCACAGCGTAGGCAGACATCACCCATGACTGTTTGAAGTTCACCTTTTTCTTAAGCATGTTCCGAATAACCAGTCCGAGTAAAGCGAGGATCGTAACTTCTATAAATTTTGAAAAAGAGGATACGAGGTAAAGCAGGATTAAAACAGCAGCTATAATAACCGGTTTTAATTGTCCTGTCTGTTTGGCAAAATCAGCAATTTGGGCTTTCGTGATTGTAAAATTCCCTGCACTTGTATACGAAATCACCTGTGGAGAACCGTTGGATACAAGAACGAATTCATTTTTTAGAATACCAACTGAATTGTTCTTCTGCTCCATTTCTTTTGCGGTATATGTCCCGGTAGGATCCAGAACAATAATGATCTCACCCTGTTTAATTTCAACAGGTTTATCTGTTTGTGCGGTTAATGTACCATCTTTAATCTCAAAATCGGGAAGGCTGCTGTTCACTGTATTCTGTATAGCTGTAATACTGCTTCCGATTGTAAGCCCCAGGAAGACAGAGGCAGGCAGGATGGAGATTAAAGTCAGGAAAAAAATGTAGAGAATAGTTTTTCCAATTCCCTGGAATCTGAAAACGGCAATATCTTTCGGAGAGTAAAGGCTTTTTGCCATTTGTTTAAATATGTTCACTCGGTCACTTCCTTTTCAATCAATCATTTCTCATTTTACCTTCCGGAAGGATCATAAACAAGTGCATAGAGAGGACGGGAGCAGAGGGCCATTATTAAAAATAAATGCTGTTTTCCTAAAAATACTTTACAATAAATACACAATTGCTTAATAATTGACTTGATTAATGGACTAAAGAGAGACATCTGGAGGGAAACACGGATGGAATTTGATCTCCAACGGGTTATTTTTGAGTTTTTAGGGGGCTTGGGGATTTTTTTATTTGGAATTAAGTACATGGGGGAAGGATTGCAGCGCGCAGCTGGAAACAGACTTCGGGATATGCTCGACCGATACACTTCCAATTCGGTAATGGCAGTAATCGCCGGTATCGCTGTAACTGTTCTTATTCAATCCAGCAGCGGAACAACGGTTATAGCCGTAGGTCTTGTCAGTGCAGGTTTTATGAAACTAAGGCAGGCAATCGGTGTAATCATGGGCGCAAATATCGGGACGACGGTTACAGCATTCATTATTGGTATTAACGTAACGGATTATGCTCTTCCTGTACTAGCTGCCGGTTCCATCCTCTTGTATTTTATTAAAAATAAAAAAGCCCATCATGCAGGGCAGGTTGTATTTGGATTCGGCGCTCTATTCTTCGGGCTGGAATTGATGGGCAGCGGATTGCGCCCTCTTGGAAATCTTGCTTTTTTCGAGGACTTGACATTAACGTTAAGCTCAAACCCTCTGCTTGGGGTGCTCGCCGGAACCATTCTTACAGGTGTAGTGCAAAGCTCCAGTGCCACAATCGGAATATTGCAGGAGTTATATGGCCAGAATCTTGTTGATTTGCATGCAGCGCTTCCCGTAATGTTCGGGGACAATATCGGTACAACGATTACAGCAGTATTGGCGTCGATAGGTGCCTCCATTGCTGCCAGAAGGGCTGCGATGGCGCATGTCATATTTAATGTTGCCGGGACCTCTATTTTTCTCGTTGTATTGCCTTTATACACGGTTTTTATTCAATCTTTGGAAACCAATTTGAGCTTAAGTCCGGCGATGGCCATTGCTTTTGCCCATGGCACATTTAATATAACTAATGCTCTTATTCAGCTTCCATTCATCGGTGCGCTTGCTTGGGCTGCCGAAAAAATGATACCTGGTGAAGATCCGTCCATTGAATACCGGACGAAGCACTTAGATCCGTTGTTTATTGAACAGTCATCTTCCATTGCACTTGGACAAGCAAAAGAAGAAGTATTAAGAATGGGGCGGTTTTCTGTCAAAGGATTAAAAGAAACGAATGATTACTTGACGGTAAACCAGCAAAAACACGCACACTCCGCTCTTCAGATCGAAGAAGCGATAAATAATCTTGACAGGAAAATTACTGATTACCTCATCCTTATTTCCCGTAATGAAATGAATGAACATGAGTCTGAGGAACATTCCGTGCTGATCGATACGGTAAGGGATATAGAACGGGTAGGTGATCATTTTGAAAATATTGTGGAATTAGTGGATTATAAGCTTTCAAATAAAGTGAAAATAACAGATGAAGCCATGTCTGATTTAAATGAAATGTTTGAGCTGACGGTGAAAACTCTGGAAAACGCCGTTCAATCACTTGATGACCGGGACACAGGGCTTGCGAATCGGGTTCTGGAAGCAGAAGACCGGATTGACAGGATGGAGCGAACTTTGAGGAAGAAACATATTCTTCGTATGAATAATGGTGATTGTTCAGCACAGGCGGGTATGGTATTTGTAGATATCGTAAGCAATCTGGAGAGAATAGGGGACCATTGTGTAAACATTGCAGAAGCGGTACTTGGATACCGTAAATAAGAGTAATATCTTAAATTTAAGATATAATGAAATTATAGGCATGGAAGCGGACGCGCTTTTATTCTGCTGTGGAGGTACAAAATGGACATTTTTTACTGGATTCTCATTATTGCCGCATTTGTTATTGCCTTTGCAGGGCTTGTTTATCCGATTATTCCAAGTGTCATTTTTATTGTAGGCGGATTTTTATTATACGGCTGGTTTTACGGCTTTGATCAATTCGGCTACACATTCTGGATGATTGAGGGGATTTTTGTTGCCGTGCTTTTTGCAGCTGATTATGTAACGAATTTAATCGGTGTGAAAAGAGTAGGGGGAAGCAGGGCTGCGATTTGGGGCAGTACAATCGGTCTCCTCGTCGGTCCGGTCGCGATTCCTATTGCCGGCATTCTGATCGGTCCGTTCCTTGGAGCGGTAATCGCAGAAATGATTGTGCACCGGAAAGACTTTACAACTTCGGTAAAGGTCGGTCTTGGGTCACTGATTGGTTTCATTTCGGGGGTATTTGCCAAAAGCATCATTCAGCTGATAATGATCGGCTACTTTTTATTCGTGATTTTCTGATGAGAATGGCGGGCTGCATAATGATGGTGGCAGCGGTATCATCACCCAATCAAATTCATTGAAACATTTCATTAAATTTGGTACGCTGATTCCAGAAAGCTAAAGGTTTTATCCCTAGCTTGGCAATACATACTATTTCAAGGAGGAGATTTAAATGGCTTACGAACTTCCGCAACTGCCTTATGCTTATGATGCACTTGAGCCTCATATCGATAAGGAAACAATGAACATTCACCACACGAAACATCACAATACGTATGTAACAAATGTGAATGCTGCACTTGAAGGACATGAAGACCTTTCAGGTAAGAGCATTGACGAGCTAATCTCCAATCTGGATGCAATTCCTGAAGAAAAAAGAACAGCTGTCCGCAACAACGGCGGCGGTCACTCTAACCACTCTTTCTTCTGGCAAATCCTTTCTCCAAATGGCGGAGGACAACCTTCAGGCGCTCTTGCAGATGCAATCAGCAGCAAGTTTGGCGGATTTGACGCTTTCAAAGAAGAATTCGCAAAAGCGGCAACAACCCGTTTCGGTTCAGGATGGGCTTGGCTTGTTGTGAACAACGGCGAATTGGAAGTGACAAGCACACCTAACCAGGATTCACCTCTTATGGAGGGCAAAACTCCGGTTCTTGGTCTTGATGTTTGGGAGCATGCCTACTACTTGAATTATCAAAACCGCCGTCCTGATTACATCAATTCCTTCTGGAATGTTGTAAACTGGGATGAGGTTTCTAAACGCTACGAAGCAGCCAAATAAGAAGCATAAAAGAAGCGGGAAATTTCCCCGCTTCTTTTTTTGTCTGCCGGAGGCAGCAGGTCTATTCATTAATGCACAGCAAAAACCGATTTGTTTTTAAATACATAACTCCTTTCCTTCGTGCCAAACTAGTACGAGACAGAAAGGAAGTTTTGCTATGGCTAAACTGCAAAAACTCATCGGGAACATAGAAATTAATAAAGATTTGCTCCTGCTTCTTACAATAGGGGGGCTCTATTCCCTCAGTATTGCATTATCGAACTCCTTTGTGAATGTGTACCTCTGGAAACAGACCGGTAAACTGGCTGATCTCGGTGTTTACAATCTATCCATTGTCGTTATGCAGCCACTTACCTTTATTCTGGCGGGAAGATGGGCGAAAAAAATTGACCGTGTCATCGTTCTTCGTCTTGGAGTCCTGTTCCTGTCCGTATTTTATATCCTCGTCCTGATTATCGGAAGCCATGCCAATCAGTTTATTGTTCTGATGGGGGCAATGCTTGGGATCGGCTACGGTTTTTACTGGCTGGCTTTTAATGTATTAACGTTCGAAATTACAGAGCCTGAAACGAGAGATTTTTTTAATGGGTTTTTAGGGATCTTAACATCCTCGGCCGGCATGATTGGCCCTATTGCAGCAGGGCTTGTTATCTCCTTTTTTGCGGGAAACAAAGGCTATAATGTTATTTTCGCTATTTCACTTGTCCTATTTGCCTGTGCTGTGGGGATGAGTTTTTTGCTGAAGAGAAGACCTTCTCATGGACAATATGTCATCAAAAAGGTTTTTCAGGAGAGGAAAAATGATCCGAACTGGAAGCTGATTACAGGAGCCCATTTCTTTCAGGGACTCCGTGAAGGAACGTTTATATTTGTTATTGGTGTCTTCGTCTTTATCACCACCGGCAGCGAACTTGCTTTAGGCACATTTGGGATGATTAACTCCGCGGTAGCTTTTCTTGCTTATTACGCCGCATCCCGGATTATTACAAAAAGAGTCCGGAAGAAGGCTATTTTACTCGGCGGTCTTTTGCTTTACTCCTCTATATTCATTATCCTTTTTAAGATGTCCTATCTGAACCTTCTGATTTATGCGGTTTGTATCGCAATTGCGTATCCCATGCTTCTCGTTCCGTATGTATCCATTACCTATGATGTAATAGGAAGAGCATGGAATGCTGCAGTGGCAAGGGTCGAATATATTGTAGTAAGGGAAATATTTCTGAATGCCGGAAGAGTAGTCTCTTTACTGGGTTTCATTATAGTAGTGAGCCAATTGAATGTTAAGACCGCCCTTCCTGTTTTTCTTGCGGTTATAGGGGCAGGGCATGCGTTCATTTATTTATTTGTGCGAAAAATTCATCTCCCTGAACCGTCCGTTTCCATTAATAAGGAAGATGGGGAACTTCTTGCTGCAGAATCGAACCTGATGGATGGAGAAAACGGAACTTAATCGGATTCCTTACAATTTTGTAACAAACGGACACCATTATAGAAATGACAGTAAAAAAAGAATACAATAATTATGGAGCTGTCTAAAAAGTCTCATTCACTTAAAACAGGGCGACGCATTCCCGGCGTTTCCCTGTTTTCGTTTGAAATGTGTGACTGGCTGACTGAAGCTGAAGGGGGACACTCCTCTGGCAGGGTTAGACTCTGAACTTGAGAAGGCTCAGCGGCTGCTTCTGGATGAGGGAATCCTGCAGCGGAAATCAGCGCAAATTAATTTGGGTTTCGTCGCAAGCGGAACATCTAAAAGTTACTTTACGGACAGCCCCTTCTTTCTTCATTTAAGAAAAAGAGTAAAGGCGGTGCCAAATGACGAGAGATAAAAAAAGCAGAAGACGAAGGTTTTTGCCGGGCCGGTTAAATGTTCTTTTCCTGGTGGTCTTTCTTATTTTTTGCGGAATCGTTCTCAGACTGGGAATTGTTCAGATTGTATATGGTCAGGATTACCAAAAAGATCTGGACAGGAAAGAGGAAGCAGATGTCAGTTCAACGGTTCCGAGAGGAAAAATGTACGATCGCAACTACTCTGCAATCGTGGACAATGAGCCGCTGAATGCGATTACATATACGAGATCTCCCGGCACGAGCCAAGATGAACGGCTTGCTGTTGCAAAATCCCTTGCGCGAATGATTGAACAGAAAACAGATAAGGTAACAGAGAGGGACTTAAAAGATTATTGGATTATGACCCGGCCTGATGAGGCAAAGAAGAAAATAACCGGTAAGGATAAACAAAAGGCAGAAAACGGGGAGATTCCGGAAGAACAGCTGTATGATCTCCAGCTTGACCGGATTACAAAGAAGGACCTCGCTGAAATCTCTAAACAAGAGCTTGAAATTCTCGCTATAAAGAGACAGATGGATGCAGGGTACTCGATGACGCCTCAGATTATCAAAAATAAAGATGTCACTCCAAAAGAAGTAGCTACGGTAAGTGAACATCTTCAGGATCTTCCCGGAGTCAATATTACGGCTGACTGGGAAAGGAAATATCCATATGGATCTATGCTCAGAACCATGATCGGCAGCATTTCATCCCCGGAACAGGGCATACCAAAAGAACAGAGGGATACGTTTCTGGCAAAAGGGTACAGCCTGAATGACCGTGTAGGGACGAGCTATCTCGAAATGGAATACGAGGATGTTCTCCAGGGTGAAAAAGCGAGAGCTAAAAATATCACCGATGCAGAAGGGAATATCCTGAATACCCAAATTGTTTCGGAAGGAAAAAGCGGTAAAGACCTGATTTTGACTTTGGATATCGAACTGCAGCAGGAAGTGGAAAAAATTATCGAAGAAGAGCTTCAGACAGCTAAAAAAGAAAAGGGAACGGAGCTTTTAGACCGCGCATTTGCCGTAATGATTGACCCAAGAAACGGTGAAGTTCTCTCAATGGCCGGTAAGCAAATTGTGAAGGATAAAAGCGGCGTGCAGAAAATGAAGGATTTCTCGCTTGGCGCTATGACTTCTTCCTATACAATGGGATCTGCCGTTAAAGGCGCCACCGTGCTCTCAGGCTATCAGTCCGGTGCTATTAAACCAGGACAGATGTTTAACGATGAACCACTTTACATAAAAGGGTCGCCTCCAAAAAAATCACACGAAACGATGGGCATGATCAATGATCTTGAAGCATTGAAACGATCTTCCAACGTGTATATGTTTAAAACGGCCATCGAAATGGCCGGAGGCAAATATAAGAAAAATGGCTCGCTCCCGCTTGATACCGGAACATTTAACGTTCTCCGGAATTATTATAGCCAGTTCGGTTTAGGGGTTCCAACCGGTATTGATCTGCCGAACGAAGCATCCGGATTTAAAGGATCCAGCGTGACACCCGGGCTGCTGCTCGATTTATCAATCGGACAATATGACACCTATACACCTCTGCAAATGGCCCAGTACGTCTCAACGATTGCCAATGGAGGCTATCGGATGAAGCCGCAGATGGTAAGAGAAATCAGGGAACCTGCTCCCGGCGAAGGATTAGGTCCTGTCGTCCAATCAGCAAAACCTGAAATTCTGAACAAGCTGGAAATGAAGCCAAGCCAGATTCAAAGAGTTCAGGAAGGCTTCCGGCAGGTCATGCAGGAAAAAGGGGGAACCGGCTATCCTTACTTTATGGGGGCAGATTATCAGCCAGCCGGAAAAACAGGGACGGCCCAGGCCTTTTATGACGGTCCTGTAAAAAGTAAGTTTCTCTCTCCTGTCTATAACCTGACAATGGTAGGGTACGCACCGAGCAATAACCCTGAAATTGCCTTTGCGGTCGTAGTTCCGTGGGCATATGATAAGAGCTCCAATTCCCATCCGATCAACAAGACGATCAGCAGGAGAATAATGGATAAGTATTATGAACTAAAATCGAAGCATGAGGAAGAGCATTTGGATCAAAAGAATATGGAAAAAATTCAGCAAAGGGCAGTCAGTGAAGAGATTGAATAATTTTCAAGTCCTATTGCCATAATAAAAGCACTCAATCAAGAGTGCTCTTTTTTTGAGAAAAAATGGGCCTTCACATCCTAAAAACCGACAAATAGCATCACAAATTTACAAAACCTTAACATTTGGTTAAAACTAAGTTAACAGTGGAACGGTATTCTTATTCACGTAGGACAAAAACACCACAAAAATATTAGGGGGAACTAGCAAATGAAGAAAGCTAAACACTTAGCTCTATTCCTTATCATGTCTGCTTTAGTTGTTTTCGCAGCAGCCTGCGGAGGAAACACTTCAAAAGAAGGTACGAACGGCGGAGATACTAAAAAAGAAGAAGCAGCAGAAGCTGAAGGAAGCCTAGTAGCATCCGGTTCATCTGCTATGCAGCCTCTAGTTGCAGCAGCGGCAGAACAGTTCATGGCAGAAAACACAAAGGCTGACGTTCAAGTTCAAGCCGGAGGTTCTGGTACAGGACTTTCTCAAGTAGCTGAAGGCGCTGTTCAAATCGGTAACTCTGATGTTTTTGCTGAAGAAAAAGACAAAGAAAAATTTAAAGACCTTGTTGACCATAAAATTGCTGTAGTAGGTATGACAGCTGCTGTTAACCCAGATGCTGGCGTAAAAGATATCAGCAAAGATGATCTTAAAAAAGTATTTGCCGGCGAAATCACTAACTGGAAAGATCTTGGCGGAAAAGACCAGAAAATCACTCTTGTAAACCGTCCTGATTCTTCAGGTACTCGTGCTACATTCACTAAATACGCTCTTGACAATGGTAAAACGGCTGAAGGAATCACTGAAGACTCTTCTAACACAGTTAAGAAAATCATCAGCGAAACTCCAGGTGCTGTAGGATACCTTGCATTCTCTTACTTCACTGACGATAAAGTAACTCCAATGTCTATCGATGGTGTAGAAGCTACTGACGAAAAAGTAACAACTGGCGAATTCCCAATCTGGGCTTATGAGCATTCTTATACAAAAGGCGAAGCCACTGGACTTGCTAAAACATTCATCGATTACATGATGAGCGAAGAAGTTCAAACAAAACTACTTCCTGAACAAGGATACATCCCTGTTACAGATATGAAAGTAGAACGCGACGCAGAAGGAAAAATTAAAGACCTATAATTTAAATCTAAGTAACGTAGCTTTTATAAAGTTAGGGTAAGTGCCGTACAGGCATTTACCCTATTATGACGTTATTAGGAGTGTAAATGATGGAAAAAAAGATTGAAATGTCAGCTAGAGAGAGATTAATTAGTTCAAGTAAAAACAGAAAAAAGGATGAAGTTCGAGGAAGGCTCCTTGTTACGATTTGTGCTCTGATTATGATTACTGCGACAATCGCAATCACAATTTTCCTTGGCACGAAGGGGATTCAGTCGTTTACAAGCAATGGTGTAAGTCTCATTGAGTTCTTAACCAGCTCTGACTGGAATCCGTCTGAAGAGAAATATGGCGCTCTGCCATTTATCTTCGGATCATTCGCTGTAACCATTCTTTCAGCCTTAATTGCTGCTCCTCTTGGTATAGGAAGTGCTATTTTCATGACTGAAATCGCTCCTTCCTGGGGAAGAAAATTTTTACAGCCTGTAGTTGAACTTCTGGTAGGTATTCCATCGGTTGTTTATGGATTCATAGGACTTACAGTGCTTGTACCTTTTATCAGAAACACATTTGGAGGAACAGGAAATAGCTTATTGGCGGGGACGATCGTTCTGTCTGTTATGATTCTCCCTACGATTACGACTATTGCAACAGATGCAATGAGTTCACTGCCTAAAAATTTGCGTGAAGGTTCCTACGCGCTTGGTGCCACAAGATGGCAAACCATTAGAAAAGTATTGATTCCGGCAGCTCTTCCTACCCTTCTTACAGCTGTAGTTTTGGGAATGGCCCGTGCATTCGGTGAAGCATTGGCCGTTCAAATGGTGATCGGGAATGTGAGAGCACTTCCAGACAGCCTGCTTGATGCTTCCGCTACTTTAACGACGATCATTACCCTTAACATGGGTCATACAACAAACGGAAGTGTTGATAACAATGCATTATGGTCAATGGGACTGATTCTTCTTGTCATGTCATTCCTGTTTATCATTCTAATTCGTTACCTGTCATCTAGGAGGAAGATTTAATGAATAGCAAAGTTGCAGACCGAATAGCTACTGGTGTTTTTGTCGCCATTGCGTCAATTATTGTTCTCCTTCTTGTTGGATTATTTTCATACATTATTTTTAACGGCTTCAGCAAGTTGAGCCTTGATTTCATAACGACTATTTCAAGTTCTTTTCGTGAAGGCGGAGGCGTCAGAGATCAGCTCTTCAACTCTTTTTACATCTTGCTGATTACAATGATTTTTACTGTTCCTCTTGGAGTAGGCGGCGGAATTTACATGGCTGAATATGCCCGTCCAGGCCGTTTAACGGATTTTATCCGTACATGTATCGAAGTACTTGCATCCCTTCCATCTATCGTAATCGGGATGTTTGGTTTGCTTATGTTTGTAAACTTAACCGGCTGGGGATATACGATTATAGGGGGAGCTCTTGCCCTTACCGTCTTTAATCTTCCTGTCATGGTACGTGTAACAGAAGATGCGATGCGATCCGTTCCCCGTGATCAGAAGGAAGCAAGCCTGGCTCTTGGAGTGACAAAGTGGCATACGATTAAAACCGTTTTAATTCCTTCCGCTTTCCCATCTATTCTGACTGGTGCCATTTTGGCCTCAGGCCGTGTATTTGGTGAAGCAGCAGCTCTGTTATTTACTGCAGGTTTGACAACACCAAGACTGGACTATGCCAATTGGAATCCATTTTCAGACACATCACCTCTCAATGTGATGAGACCTGCAGAAACGCTGGCCGTTCATATCTATGCAGTTCTAACCCAGGGGATCATACCTGATATGGAGGATATTGCGAACGGGGCTTCGGCGATCCTTATTATTGCTGTTCTTGTATTTAACCTGGGTGCCAGATGGCTCGGAAGCTTTATCCATAAGAGGCTGACAGCAACAAAATAATAAGTACGGGGTGATTTAATCGTGGCACAGATTTCTGCTGTAAAGGCGCTAAAAGAAAATAAAGATCGGGAAACGTCATTTTCCGCACAGGAAACGGTACTGAAAGTGACCGATTTAAATATATATTATGGTGAAAAACGGGCAGTAAACAATGTAAGCTTTGATATTAATAAAAATGCCGTCACGGCACTGATAGGGCCTTCCGGCTGCGGTAAATCGACCTTTCTCAGAAGCATAAACCGCATGAATGATTTAATCCCGGGTTCCAGAAGTGAAGGCAGCATTTTATATGAAGATGTGAATTTACTCGATCCTGCAATCAACACGGTTGCACTCAGAAAAGAAATCGGAATGGTTTTCCAAAAGCCAAATCCATTTCCAAAATCGATTTACAACAACATTACACACGCTTTAAAATTCAACGGGATGACAAGCAAAAAAGACTTGGACCAGGCGGTAGAAGAAAGCCTTAAAAAGGCAGCTCTATGGGACGAAGTAAAGGACCGCCTCCATACATCTGCCCTGGCTCTTTCAGGCGGACAGGCACAGCGTCTCTGCATTGCAAGAACCATCGCAATGAAGCCGACTGTACTTCTCTTAGATGAGCCGGCTTCAGCCCTAGATCCTATTTCAAATGCAAAAGTTGAAGATTTGATTATCGATTTAAAAAAAGAGTTCTCCATCGTAATCGTCACACATAATATGCAGCAGGCATCACGAATCTCCGACAAAACGGCGTTTTTCTTAAACGGGGATTTAGTGGAGTATGATTTGACTGAAAAAATCTTTACCAATCCTTCGCAAAAGAAAACAGAAGAATACATCACCGGAAGGTTTGGATAAGGGGGATTATCATGGCAACGGCAGCGCAAGTTAAAGAAGTATTTCAAATGAAAGATCTAAACTTATGGTATGGGGAAAATCAAGCCCTCAAAAACATTAATTTCTCCATACTGGAGAATGAAGTAACGGCTATTATCGGACCATCAGGCTGCGGAAAATCCACTTTTATTAAAACGCTGAATCTAATGATCAATATGGTTCCGGGTGTCAGGATGTCTGGAGAAATCAATTATGGTCATAAAAACATTCTTACTTCAAAAATAGATTTGGTAGATCTCAGGAAGAATGTGGGGATGGTCTTTCAAAAAGGAAATCCGTTTCCTCAGTCGATCTATGATAATGTGGCATATGGCCCCCGTATTCATGGAATCCGCAATAAAAAGAAACTGGATGAGCTTGTTGAAAAATCCTTAAAAGATGTAGCACTATGGGACGAAGTAAAAGACCGGCTTCATTCAGGGGCTTTAGGATTATCCGGCGGGCAGCAGCAGAGATTATGCATTGCCCGTGCACTTGCTACAACTCCTAATGTATTGCTGATGGATGAACCGACATCTGCATTGGACCCAATCTCCACGCTGAAAATTGAGGAACTTATCCTCGAATTAAAAAAGAAATACACGATTGTGATCGTGACCCATAACATGCAGCAGGCAGCCCGTGTTTCTGATAAAACAGCATTTTTCCTTATGGGAGAACTTGTTGAAATCAGTGACACCGATGTTCTGTTCTCTAAACCGGCAAATCAAAAAACAGAAGATTACATCTCCGGACGATTCGGATAATGTAAAATTACGATCAAAAAGAGGCTGGGACATAACTAAAATTGTTGTCCTTAAGCCGAATATTTCTTTTGAAAAAAACATAAAAAAAATAAAACCGAACGATTACGAAGCTCTATTTTAGAGTTTCAAATAATCGTTCGGTTTTTTATTCGCTATATTACAGCATGTTGTTACTTTTTTAAACCCTGTTGATTGAAGCGGAAGGCGTGAGACTCTGCTTAGAGTAGCGGGACAGGTGAGACCCCGCAGGCGCAAAGCGGCGAGGAGGCTCACCGCCCGCCAGCTGCAATCAACAGCCAAGTTTAAAAGAGCTTTTTTATTAACCCGAAACCTTTTGTCACGACCTCTTTTTTTATTTTTATGGAAAGATTGTAAAAGATGTGTAAATTTTGCCGTTTATCTGAGACTTTTTACCCTAAATAAATTATGATATGAATGAAAAAATTACTAAATCAGAATTGCAGGCGAGGGTTATGATCATGAAACACAACAAGACAGGGACCGCTCTCATTAAAATGGATAAAACGTTAAAATCACTTCTGGAACGGAAAATGCTGAGAAAATGGAGTTATGTCTCTTTCAGTAAAAAACTGTATACACCGTTTATCCTTATGCTATTTTTTATAACCATTTCAACAGGGATAGTTTTAAGCCTTCTGATGAATGCGGCAAGAGATACAAATACGTTAAATATCAAAGGGGAAAGTGCTGTCTTGCTCACGGAAATGGAATCTCTCATCCGGGCTAAGGATATAAAAATTGCGGACTATATTACATTTCAAAAGGATAAAGATATTAAGGATTACCGATCAGCGAGAAATGAACTGAACGAGCTTGTTAAACAAATTAATAAAGACCATTCTCTATCTGGCACGATGAAAAAGTCCATTACAAATATAGAAGCCAACAACAAGAAAATTGATGAGCTGTTTATAAAGGAGATTGCTCCTTCAGTAGTCAGGCTTGATACGGCCATTTATACAAAAGCGCGCGGGGAAATTTCAATGCTTAGAGATTCAAACATATCAGAGCTTAGCAAGTGCCTGAAGATTGTAAATAATGAACGATCCCTTTCCCAGTCCGCCGTTATGAAGGATATAAACAAATCAGCGTTTACCTTGATTGCCTCTATTGTGCTGTCAGCGATCGGCAGTCTCATCATCTTATTGTTGGTCATCCGGTCCATTAAGATGAACCTAAACAGGCTTGTAAAGCTGGCAAGGAGGGTATCTGAAGGCCATTTGGAATATGAGATGGAAGATTCGAAAACGAAGGACGAAATTGGCGCTTTAATCAATTCGGTTAATTTAATGGCTAAAAATCTCAGAAAGATTGTAAAAGGAATTAATGAGGTATCTGTGGGTTTAAAAGGGCAATCCTCAAATCTGCTCCATTCTTCCAATGAAATCAAGCAGACGAGCCATGATGTTTCAGAAACGATGTCTAATCTCTCTGCCAGCTCCGATAAACAGTCATCGGATCTTGTGACAGCTCTTGATTCAGTTGAAAACTTCAACCGGGATATTCAAGCAGCAGCAGCAAACGGTGAAAGTCTTTCTGCCTCTTCCAATGAGGTGCTCATGATTACAAAAGACGGACATCAATCGATGAGGTCTTCCGTTAAGCAAATGGAAGGAACCTATACAATTATTAAGCATTCATATAATCAGGTCCTTACTCTGGGCCAGGATGTTAAAAAAATCACGAAGCTTGTAACAGTCATTCAGGCTATTGCAGAGAGAACCAATCTCCTGGCTTTAAATGCGGCGATTGAGGCGGCAAGAGCAGGGGAAGCCGGAAATGGGTTTGCAGTCGTTGCGGAGGAAGTCAGAAAGCTCGCTAACCAGGTTCAACTATCTATAGAAGAAATAACCGGTATTTCGAAAGGGATCCAGAACGGTGCAAAAGAGGTAACGAACACCCTGGAAAAAGGATTTAAAGAAGTTCAGACCGGGTTGAGTCAAATTACAGCGTCCGGCGAAAAGTTTCAAGCCATCAATGATGAAGTGGAAGGGATTACAGACAATATTCAGGATATTTCCATCATTTTAAAAGATTTGCAAAACAAAAGTGAGTCCATCAAAATGTGGTTTCAAAATAGTGCAGCAATCTCTCAGGAATTTTCAGCCGGCACACTTCAGACCTCTGTCTCCATTCAAAATCAGGATGAAGAAATCAGTACGATGCTTCAGCGGATTTATCATCTGAACTCTCACGCAGACAAGCTGGTAAAAAGTGTGGAAAGGTTTGTTCTGCCAGAAGAGGAGGGGGAGGCAAGGGCATTCAGCGGATAAAATAAATTCAAGAGAGAATCAATAATACCTGCAAAGTCTCTTTCGGGGAATAGAGAGGAAAATATGGTTCTCGGCATCTATGAACCTGTTTATTTTAAAATAAGTCATAATTTCTTTGAAAATTTAGGGAGGAAAATTAGATGGAATTGAAAACAATGGTTAGAGAACACACGCCTGATTTGAATGAAGGGACATTTGAAATGAATGGCGCGATTGTGTATAAAACGGAGAATCTGGATCTGTGGTATGGAAAAAACCATGCTTTGAAAAATATCAATCTTGATGTGTTTGAAAATGAGGTTACAGCGATTATCGGGCCTTCCGGCTGCGGTAAATCAACTTATATTAAAACGCTAAACCGTATGGTTGAACTTGTCCCGATCGTTAAAACCTCCGGCAGGATTATGTACCGGGGAGAAAATATTTTTGATAAATCCTTCCGGGCAGAAGAACTGAAAACACGCGTAGGCATGGTTTTTCAAAAGCCTTATCCATTTCCTAAATCCATCTATGATAATGTAGCATACGGTCCAAGGATTCACGGAATCCGGGATAAAAAAGTGCTGGACCAAATTGTTGAACAAAGCTTAAAAAGCGCAGCCATTTGGGATGAAGTGAAAGACCGTTTGAAGGAGAACGCATACGGGCTGTCTGGGGGCCAGCAGCAGCGGCTTTGTATTGCAAGATGCCTTGCTATTGAACCGGATGTTATCCTTATGGATGAGCCTACTTCTGCTCTGGATCCGATTTCTACCCTTAAGGTAGAAGAGCTTATTCAGGAGTTGAAACAAAACTACAGCATCATTATTGTGACCCACAATATGCAGCAGGCGGCACGGATATCTGATCGTACAGCTTTCTTTTTAAACGGTGAAGTCGTTGAATATTCAAAAACGAATAAACTTTTCTCTGCTCCCTCCGATAAACGAACAGAGGATTATATTACCGGCCGATTCGGCTAAACTGCCAATAAAAAGCAAATTCAAATTCTTATTAGCTGTCAGTCCATAGGATGAGGTAAAATGAATGGTAATGGGAGGCGCAAGATTCCAGACGATGCGGCTCCCCATTTCCCTTTAGAAAATGGACATCCGGACAGCTGACGGGAAAGAGATTCTTACTATGGAAAAGTGCCCAGAAAGATGCATTTACAAAGGCGTTTGGGTAAAGGATAGTAGAGATAAGCATAATCATAGAGGAGGACCTGAAATGGCGGTTAGGGGAAAATTTGATTTTGACATGAATACACTTAGGGAAAAGTTAATGGAAATGGGAAGGTTAACAGAGATTGCTTTAGAGAAATCAATCGACGCTCTTGAGAATCAGAACATCGAATTGGCACTGGAAATTATGGAAGAGGATGAAGCAGTGGATAATCTTGATGAGGAAATCAATGATCTTTCCATTCTGCTTATTGCTAAACAGCAGCCTGTAGCGACAGATCTGCGCAGAATTATGGTCGCGATTAAAATTTCGAATGAAATGGAGCGTATGGCCGATTTTGCCGTAAATATAGCGAAGTCTGCTATTCGTATTGGCGATGACCCTCTGATCAAGCCAATCGAGACCGTTAAACAAATGCACTCTATTGCAAGCAAGATGCTTTCCCTGTCCATTAAGGCATTTAATGAAGAAGATATCGTTTTGGCAAAAGAAGTGGCAGATATGGATGATGAAGTGGATAATTTATATGGTCAAACCATTAGAGAACTGCTGGAAATTACACAGGACAGCCGCGAATCGATGCCGCAAATTACGCAGCTTTTATTTGTAAGCCGGTATTTAGAGCGTTTCGCGGACCATGCAACAAATATATCCGAAAACATTTTCTATCTTGTAAAAGGCAGACATTACGATTTGAATAACTAAAAAAAATCCGCTGACTGCCAGCGGATTTTTTTATTGTTTGATAAGAAGTTTTGCTGCTTCCTCATTGCTTAAACCGGTAGGAAGTTTATATCCGCCCTGACGGACCTTTGTGTGCAAATCGGTCTTAATTAGATATTCAGCAAAATCATTTGCCGATTTAACTACTTTCCCTTTTTCCAGTTTCTCGGCTATTTCAGATGTGGTGGTTCCTTCATAAATAAACAAACGGTATGTTTCTTTCTTAGGTGCTGGTTCAGCAGCAGGGGCTTTTTCGGCTGGCTGTTCCTTTTCTGGAGAAACAGCGGCTTCTTTAGCCTTTACAAGGTCTTCATACTTTTCTCTTGATACAGAGACTTCTCCTTCATTAGCCAGGTAAGAGGCGACTTCTTTTTCGGTTACCTGCTTTGGGCCGGCCTCTTCTTTCGGAATCAGATAGTAGGAGATGGAAAGGATAGCCGTTGCGGTAATGATCCCAGCGGAGAAAGCTTGAATGCTTTTTCTGCTCATGTTAAGACCCTCTCATTCCGCTTAATAATCGATTGTACTTGTTTTTCTGAGATATTCTCAGATTTTGCAATGGCGTCAATTGTCATACCATGCTTATACTTTGCCACAACCTTTTTCTCAATATGATAGTCCAGCTGTTCTTCCTGGGACATAGACTGTATGTCATCCTGCAGAATTTCCTCTTCCAGAACTTTGACTTTTTTCTTTAGCTTATATATTTCCTGCATAGCTGAAAGCTGAAGCTGGTCCAAATCTTTTTCAATTTCCTGAACCTTATCCTTTTTTATGAAAGAATAAATCAGCATAGCGATGGCCGCTATGAGCAGAACCACAATGACAATTTCCATTTCTCTTCACCTTCTATTAAAGTTTTCACTTATTCTTTATATCACAGTTTGTCGAATTTTTTAATGGTTTTTCATGTAAATCCTAGCAAAACACTTAATTTCACTTGATTTCCGTCTTGGAGTTGTCCAATGGGAAAATTTGAATTATAGTAGAGAAAAATAATGAAATGAGGAAACACACGATTGGATGTAGAGCAGTCTTCGAACCATTCAGACACCGACTGGATCAAGGTGAAGCAGTTATCTTCGCTTCTTTTGATTGAATGGAGTATATCGGCATTTACAGAAAAAGTATCTGCCTCACTCATGCAAGAAGAGTACGACAGCCTATACAAGACGATAAGGCTATCCATTTATTCTAAACGCTTTGAAGAGCCTGTTATATATGATTATCCAATCCGCAACTCAGCCGGAAAGATGCAGATTCCTGTTAAATTTCCCTTTCAGGCTTTTCAATTGAAACTGCTGTTTTATAATTCCTCAAATCTAAAGCTGATCATAGCGAAGACACCTGATGTACCGATTGATCCTTCACAAATGGCGATCAATCCTTCTTACCCCGGCTGCCTGATCTTTTCCGCCTATACTGAATATGGAGAATGAGAGTAAACAAGATGAAGCCAAACACTGATTTCCCTTCCGTCCTTCTTTTTTCATCCGAATACCCGCCTCATATATGGGGCGGACTTGGTACGCATGTTCGTCATTTAGCGGAAGAATTATCCCGAAAGAACATAAAAGGGCTTCTTTTTACCATGCCCTCTGATTTGCCGGAAGCGGAATTTGAAGGGAATCATTCCTTCACCATCGTTCGCCCTGGAAAGAGCACGGAAACGCATGAAAACGTGTATGAGTGGATCATGAACATGAACTACATGTGGATTCAGTCATTGAATATCCTTCAACCCCCTTTTGACCTTATTCATGCTCATGACTGGATGACTGCCGGAGCAGCTATTTTCGCCAAAAATATGTACAATAAACCGCTCATTGCAACCATTCATTCCCTGGAGTGCGGCAGGAAAAAAGAATTAAGAACAGCTTCTGAAAAACGTATTCACGAAACAGAAATGAAGTTAATCAGGTCTGCCGATCACTTGATTGCCTGCAGCCGTTTTATGAAAAATGAACTTATCCTTGCAGGGGCAGAAGAGAGCAAAATATCCGTTATACCAAACGGTGCCGCACCATTTGAAGCACAGGAATCCAATCCGCCCTTGCTGCATCCGTATGTGTTTACAATGGGTCGTTTTGTACCTGAGAAAGGCTTTGAGGAGTTAATACATGCATTTGCAGAAGTAAAGGCCGCTTACTCTTCATTAAAGCTGGTTATAGCCGGGGAAGGGCCCGGCAAAAAAACGTATGACTTGCTTACGGAAAACTTAGGAATTCAAGAAGACGTCATTTTTCCCGGATTTATTAAGGGGGAGCTTCTGAATAACTATATACAATATGCTTCTCTTGCTTGTATACCAAGCCATTATGAACCTTTTGGACTTGCCGCGCTGGAACTCATGTCAGCTGGGAAACCGCTGATTGGATCCGGCGCAGGAGGGCTTTCAGAGCTGATTAGTCACAATCGGACAGGAATTGTCTGCGAGAGCAGCCGGATTGATTGCCTATACAAATCCATGATGGACTTATTGGATGATCCTCAGAAAGCCCGTATGCTGGGGGAAAACGCGAAAAAAGAGTCTGGTAAATACAGCTGGTCCAAAATGGCACACCATACCTTAAGCGTTTATAAAATTGCGCTGCAGCAAATGTGAAAGGGGTATTTAGATGAAAGCAGTTATCATGGCAGGCGGGATGGGAACACGTCTACAGCCCCTTACGTCCAGTTTGCCTAAGCCCATGGTCCCTCTGCTCAACAGGCCTGTTCTGGAATATGTAATTAAGCACTTGAAGGATAATGGAATTAAAGAGATCATTATGGCTCTTTGCTGGAAAAGTGATGTCATAGAACGATATTTTGAGAACGGATCGCGTTTTGGAGTCCGCATTTCATATATAATGGAAAAAAGTCCGCTCGGCACTGCGGGCTGTCTGAAAAGGGCTGCCCCATTTCTGAACGACACGTTTTTAGTGGTGAGCGGGGATACGATATGTAACTTTAATGTAAAGGATGGTCTCATTTCACATACCCGCTCAAGCTGTAAGGGGACTGTTTTTGCCGTGAGGAAAAGTCAGACAGGAGAATATGGGAGCATCATTGCAGATAAAACGGGCAGGGTTCTCCGCTTTATGGAAAAGCCATATAAAACAGAAGTTTACAGTGAATTTATTAATGCGGGGATGTATATCTTTGAACCCAGTGTTCTTGAGCGCATTCCAGAGGGCGTCCCACAGGATATCAGTAAGGATATTCTGCCAATGATGCTCGCTGAAGGAATCCATATGCATGAAGCCGATGGTTATTGGTCGGATATAGGGACTCATTCAGAATACAGGACAGCACAGTTCGATTTGCTGAATGGTGTAGAAGGTCTTACTCCGCAGTGGATGGCTGATGGGAAACGTAAAAATGATAGCGTTTACATAGAGAAGGGCGGAGTTTCTGAGTATGGTGCTGTATGTATAGGTCCTGTCCTGATCGGGGAGGGGGCTGTTGTTGAGAAGGGCTGTCAGATTGGCCCCTATGTGATTTTAGGAGAGGGTACTCGTGTGAGAGAGGGTTCTTCTATACAGCATACAATTTGCTGGAGCCGTCAGAAGATTCATCCCGGTACAAAGATAACGGGGTCAGTACTGGCAAACAGCTGCGAGATTAAAGGTTCCAGTGAATTGAAAAACGGTTCAGTTCTAGGGGAGCGTGTCGTTCTCGAAGGGGGGAATGTGGTGAAAGAGCATGTGATGATCTGGCCGAAGCACATTATTGCAAAGGGGGCACAGATCGATGATACGTTTACCGGGAGATATTTTAACAGCAGTGTATTCACAATTAAAGGAAGGGTGGATTTATCCCTTGCGGAAGGCGGCCCGGTAAAAGCCGCTAAGCTTGCCCAGGCCCTTACAGCCGCATATGGGAAAAACCGCGGGGTTATTGCCGGCAATGA